>NZ_VJWO01000056.1:0-37292 GCF_014889455.1 Pseudomonas sp. K8 | reverse complement strand
CACGTCGGAGATGTAGATTTTCTTACCGTTCATGTCGCTCTCCTCAGGCCTGTTGCATCGACTGCGCCATGCGCTCGGCGGTGGCCAAGGCTGCGGAGGTCATGATGTCGAGGTTGCCAGCGTAGGCCGGCAGGTAATGGGCGGCGCCTTCGACTTCGAGGAACACCGAGGTTTTCAGGCCGGAGAATTTGCCCAGGCCGGGGATGTTCAACGGCGCATCTGCCGGGATCACGTCGAATTGCACGTTTTGCTTGAGGCGATAGCCCGGCACATAAGCCTGCACGGCCGCCGCCATTTCGACGATGGACGCTTCGACCAGCGCCTGGTCCGCCGCTTCGGACAGCACGAACACCGTGTCGCGCATGATCAACGGCGGCTCGGCCGGGTTCATCACGATGATCGCCTTGCCCTTGGCCGCGCCGCCGATGACTTCGATGGCCTTGGACGTGGTCTCGGTGAATTCGTCGATGTTGGCGCGGGTGCCGGGGCCGGCGGATTTACTCGCGATCGAGGCGACGATCTCGGCGTAATGCACCTTGGCCACGCGCGACACCGCGGCGACCATCGGGATAGTCGCCTGGCCGCCGCAGGTGACCATGTTGACGTTGAGCTGATCGAGGTTCTGCTCCAGGTTCACCACCGGCACGCAGTACGGGCCGATGGCTGCCGGCGTCAGGTCGATCAGGCGGATGCCGGGCTTGATCGTGCGCAGGAACGCATCGTTCTGCACATGCGCGCCGGCCGAGGTGGCATCGAAGACGAAATCGATGTGCTGGAACACGTCCATGCGGGTCAGGCCTTCGACGCCTTCGTGGGTAGTGGCCACGCCCATGCGCTGGGCGCGGGCGAGGCCGTCGGAGGCCGGGTCGATGCCGACCATGACCGCCATTTCCAGGTGTTTGGCGTTGCGCAGGATCTTGATCATCAGGTCGGTGCCGATGTTGCCGGAACCGATGATGGCGACTTTGAGTTTTGCAGGGTTCATACGGCTTCTCCGTAGACTTCAGCGAGGAGGATGACGCTGGGCTCGAGGCTGTCGGCGTACAGCCGCGTCACGGCCTCGGCGCGCAGGCTCAGCGCCATGCGCTGGTTGATGTAGCCTTTGTCGGTGATTTCGCCGTCGTTGAGGCTGGGCGGCGAATCGAGAATCACCAGGCGCATGGCATGCTGGGACGACGCCGGGAATTCCTTGGCCAGCGCCAGCAGCCCCGAACACAAGGCCAGGCGCACCTCGGACTGCATCGCCAGTTGTGCGCCGCTCATCTGTTGTCCGGCAGCACCGAGCAGATCGCGCAGGGCCGGGCTCGGGTAGATCAGCGCACCGATCACGTCGCGATCATGCCCACAGATCACGCAATCGCTGACGTAAGGCGCCAAGGCACTGACCAGGCGTGGACGCAGGGTGCCCACCGATACCCAGGTGCCGCTGCTGAGTTTGAAGTCTTCAGTCACCCGACCGTCAAACTGCACCCCCAACTCCGGCCGCTGCGGGTCGACCAAGCGCCCCGCGTCGCCAATGCGGTAGAAGCCCTCCTCATCGAACGCGGCCAGGCTGCTGACCGGGTCCTTCAGGTAGCGCGGGAACACCGACGGCCCGCGCACGCGCATCTCCAGCTTGTCGCCGCAGGGCACGAACTTGAGCTGCGTGCCCGGTACCGGCAGGCCGATGATGCCGGCCTTGTCGGCGGCGAAATGCACGTTGGTGACCACCGGCGACGTCTCGGTCGAGCCCCACTCGGTGGCAAAGAATAGCGGGGTGTCGCGGACCTTGGTGGCACACGCCGCCAGCCGCCCCCAACTGCTCTGGGGCAGCGCGGCAGCGGCGTAGAACAGCATGCGCAGGCGCCCGAACAAGGCGCGCGCCAGTACTTCGTCGCGCTCGAGGTACGGCAGCAAGACCTCGTAGCCGCGCGGCACGTTGAAGTACAGGGTGGGTCGCACCGACTTGAGGTTTTCCACGGTGCGGTCGATTTGCCCCGGCAACGGCAGACCGTCATCGATGTACAAGGTGCCGCCGTTGCGCAGTACCAGGTTGAAGTTGTGGTTGGCGCCGAACACGTGGCTCCAGGGCAACCAGTCGAGCACCACCAGTTCTTCGTGTTCAAGAAAGCGCCAGCACTGGGCAATCGCCTGCTGGTTGGCGCAGAGCATGCCGTGGGTATTGACCACCGCCTTGGGCGCACCGGTCGAACCGGAGGTCATCAGGTAGCGCGCCGGGGTGTCGCCGTCGAGCCGTGCAAACGCTTGCATCACCGCTGGGCTTTCGGCCTTGTACAACAGCGGCAAGGCCAGCGCTCCGCGAATTTCCTGGGCGTTGCGCGCCGCCACCACCGGGCAATCCGGGTTGACCAACTCGATGGCACGGCAATAGGCATCGCCGTCGTTGACGAAAATCAGCGCCGGCTTGAGCACCTCGACAATCGCCTTGAGTTTGCTGCACCCGCTGCCGGTGTTGCGCGAGTACGCCACGGAAATCGTCGACACCGGGATGCCCACGTGCAGCGCCGCCAAGGTCAACAGCGCCTGGTCCAGATCGTTTTCCGAGAGCATCAGCAGCGGGCGCCCGGCCGGCAGATCCAGCTCGAGCAAGCCCTGGGCCAATGCCCCCACGCGCTGGCGCACCTGGGCATAGTTCAGGCTGAACCAGCCGGCGCCGCGCCGCTCGGCCAGGTAGGCACGCTGCGGTGTCTGCACGGCCCAGTGTTCGAGCCACTGCCCGATACAGCGCGCATAGGGCTGCAGGGGTTCGGGGGAACTCAGCACGAAGCTGCCGTCGGCTCGTGCCTCATACAGCACCTTGGCAGGGGCCAATTGGGTCGGATCATTGAAAAAATCGTACATTGCACGCCCTCGTGAATACGGCAGGCCATCAGCCCGCTGCTCACTCGTTTTATTGTTGTAATCGCCACCGGGTCGTCAGCCCGGTAGCAGGGTTGTTGCCTGCCGGCCTCAGCCGAAACGACAGCTCACTTCACCCAGGCGGGTGAGGCGCAAGCGCACGCCGTCGCCCGCCACCACCGGCACCATGGGCCCGAGCGCGCCCGACAACAGCACGTCGCCCGCCTGCAACGGGCGCCCGGTCAGGGCCATGGTGCGCGCCAGCCACAGCGCAGCGTCGAGTGGGTTGCCCATGCACGCGGCCCCCACGCCGATGGCCGCCTGGGCCGCGTTCTTCTCCAGCAGCATGCCTTCGAGCGCCAGGTCCAGGCCGCGCAGGCTGACAGGGGTCTTGCCCAGCACGTAGAGGCCCGATGAAGCGTTGTCGGCCACGGTATCGACCAGGGTGATCTTCCAGTCCTCGATCGCCGAGTCGACGATTTCCAGGGCCGGCAGCACATGGTCGACGGCGCGCAGCAATTCGCCCAGGGTCGTATCGGGGTGAGGGAGATCGCGCCCCAGGACGAAGGCAATTTCGCCCTCGACCTTGGGCTGGATCAGCCGGGTGCTGTCGATGGTCTCGCCATCGCGGTATTCCATGTCGGCGAACAGCATGCCGAAATCGGGCTGATCGACGCCCAACTGCTGCTGTACCGCCAGGGACGTCAGGCCGATCTTGCGCCCGCTCAGGCGCCGACCGGCAGCCAGGGCGGCCTGGGTGTTGATCTCTTGCACGGCGTAGGCGTCGTGCAACGACTGGATGTCGAAACGCTCGGAAATGCGTGGGCAAGGGCTGCGGCTCGACCGCGCCAGGGCCAGCGCAGCGGCGGCGGCCTGAAGGTTTTCGTGGGGCATGGGGTTGCTCCTGAACGGTTCTGGATGGCTCACAACTGACGTGCGCGGCTTTCGCGATAACCCTGGTGCAACTCGTCCACCAGTTGCGCCACGCTGTAGGTGCCGGTGATCTGGCCTACGCCCTGGCCGGCCGACCACACGTGTTTCCAGGCTTTGTTGGCAGTGGAGATGTCACCGGAAAAGTCGATGCTGGCGCGGTTTTCGGCGCTGGGGTCGATACCGGCCTTTTCCAGCGACGGCCGCATCCAGTTGGCAAGCACGCCGCTGACCGCCTTGGTGGTGGTCACGTCATCCAGCGAGCAGGCCACCAACATGTCGCGGTAGGCGGCTTCCACCAGGCTTTCATGGGCGGCAATCAGACGGGTTCCGACCAGCGAGAAATCGCAGCCCAATACCTGCGCCGCATGGATGTCGCGGCCGTTGGAAATCGCCCCGGCCAAGCCCAGAGGGCCGTCCCAGAACTGGCGCACTTCGGCGACGAAGGCGAACGGGTTGTAGCTGCCGGTATGCCCGCCCGCCCCGTTGCACACCAGGACCAGGCCATCGACGCCAGCGGCCACCGCCTTGCGCGCCAGTGCCGGGCTGATCACGTCGGCGATCACCACGCCGCCATAAGCGTGTACGGTTTCAAGGACGCGCTTGGGGCTACCCAGGGCGGTGGACACGATAGGCGGCTGATAACGGCGCACCAACTCGAGCTCGGCGTCGAAGCGGTCGTAGGTGCTGTGTACGATCATGTTGAGCATCCATGGCGCCCACTGCTCGCCGCGTTGCTGCGCCAGCTCACGCTCGCGGCTGATCTGCTCCAGCCATTCCTGCAATTGCTCGACCGTTCGCGCATTGGGCGCCGGAAGGCTGCCGACGATGCCGGCCTGGCAGCAGGCAGCCACCAGGCCCGGCCCCGACACCAGGAACATCGGCGCCGCGAGGACCGGGAGGTTGAGCCCGGCAAACAGGTTCAGGAGTTGCTGTTGCGGTGCACTCAGGCTTGTTCTTGTCATCACGCATCTCTCTTATTCTAGTTATCAAGGCGTCGGCCTGGCTCAGGCCTTGCGCGGCTTGGCTGCACCGGCACTGCGGATCTCCCAGCCGCCATCGCTGTGGATGATGTTCGCCGTGGTCAGGCCGGAATTTTCCCGCGAGGCCAACAGCACGTAGTGCCCGGTGTGGTCTTCGGGCTCGGCAATCCGTTGCAACGGCACCGCCTGCGCCGCACCGGCTTCGAAGCCCGGGATCTGGTTCAGCGGCACACTGCGGCTGTTCAAGCCTTCCAGGCTTTTCATCGGCGTGTTGGTCGCCCCCGGAGCCACGCCGTTGACGCGGATGTCCGGCGCCAGCTCGTAAGCCAGCTGGCGAATCATGCCCACCAACGCATGCTTGGCGGTGACGTAGAGAATGCCACCGCCGCCGGCATAAAAGGCACTGTTGGAGAGGGTAAAGATCATGCTGCCCCGGGTTTCGCGCAGTGCCTCGATCGAGGCTTGCGCGCCCAGCAGATAACCCTGCACGTTGGTGGCGAAGAGTTTCTGGAAGGCGCCCTCGAACTCTTCCGGGGCAATACGGTCCAGGCGCGTGAAATAATCGAACACGGCAGCGTTGCCGACGAAGGTGTCAAGCCTACCAAACGCCTCAAGGGTCGCCGCCACTGCACGCTGATTGTCCTGATACCGCGACACATCCCCCTCAATCGTGATGACCGCGTCGCCAAGCGTGTCAGCCAACGCGGCCAGTTGCGCCGCATCGCGGCCCATGACCGCGACGCGCGCGCCCTCGGCCACGTAACGACGGACGATGGCGCTGCCAATCCCGCCGGTACCGCCGGTGACCAATGCCACCTGCCCTTTTAACCAAGCCATATGCCAGCCCTCAGAGGAAGGTGTTGATGTTCTTGCACAGCAACATCGCGTTAGGGATCAGGATCTTGCGCTTGAGCAACTTGAGGCCGTCGGCCTCCAGGCGCAGTACATCCTCGCGCCGGCCGGCAATCTGGTGATGCTCGTCCAGGCCGCGGCTGCGCACGTTGATAAAGCACGAGTAGGCCAGGTATTCGCCCGGCGCCGGGCCGGCATACACTTCGATGTTGCTGATCAGGTGAACGTTGCGCGTCGGCGGGTTCTCGGCCCAGGCCGACGGCTGCTTGAAGCGTGCCACGCGGCGCTTGAGTTCGCGCATGCCGTCATCGAAGAAGGCCATGTGTTCCAGGCGATAGGGCCCGGATTTGTCCTCGCGGCGCCGGTTCTCGATGCCCGGCATCCAGTAGTGGATGGCTTCGCTGAGACCGTGCAGCCACGCGTCCCAGCATTCGCCGTCAAGCAGGCGCGCTTCGCGCAGCAGGAACTGTTCGACGCGGCGGGTTTCCTCGACTGAAACGAGGCTGTCCTGTTGTTCGTGTGTCATCTGGCCCCCTCAGCGCAGCGTGCCGTTGCGGTCCGGAACATCGGCCCAGGTCGGTGCCTGCAGCAGGTCCTTCCAGCGCTGATAGAACGCCCGCGCATTACATTCGTTGAGCTGGCCCTTGAACACATTGCCGGGCAACTCGCTGTTTTCGAGACGGGTGTGCATGCCCAGGCCGACGTACAGGTCCTGATAACGCGTGACCACGCCACGGCTGCTCTTGGTGCAGTACTCCCAGTTCTCGCCGTCGTCCATCTCGAACACCCCGGTGGGCGAGAACGTCATCATCGCGCCGCGCCGCCATTTGTCCTTGATCTCCTGCGGGGCGTTTTTGTTGACGATCACCCAGGTGAACAGCTCGATCTTGTGCGGGCCGCGCGGCTGCCAGATGCGAACGGTGTTTTGCCCCGGCAGAAAGGAAAAGTTGGGGAACACGGTGAACGAGGAAATCGCCCCGATCAGCCGCGAGCGGAATTCGCCGAGGCGGTCCGCCACCTTGGGACGCAGCACGTGCAGGTATTTGTTGATGTCTTTCTCGCCCAGGGTCGCGGCGTTGCCGACCACGTCGGTGGCGAACTCATAGCCGTGGCCATTCCAGTTCACCGAGTACGACTCGGGCAACTCGCCGACATTCGCCACCGGCCCGCCGAGCATGGCCTTGGCCGCCGAATCGTGGGTCCAGCCGCCGTGCAGGATGTCACCGACGAAGTTCTCGGCGGCGATCTTCCAGTTGCACTCAATGGTGGAGCGGATGCAACCACCGAGAAACTCGCTGCCGCCTTCATCCATGTCGAGCATCACGTCCATGTACCAGGTCATCGGCCCGAGGTATTCCTCCAGGGTCGGCGCATCGCTGGCAAACGTGGCGAAAACCAGGCCTTTATAGCTGGCGACACGCGCCTCGCGCAGGCCGTGCCTGGACTTGTCGAACTGGCTTTCTTCGTAGCATTTGGACTCGTGCATGCCCATCAGCCGGCCGCCATCGGCACCGAACGACCAGCCATGGTAGTTGCAGATAAAACCGCGGGCGTTGCCGGCCTCGGCAAAGCACACCTTGTTGCCACGGTGCGGGCAGGCATTGAGGAAGACCTTGATCGAGGCGTCCTTCTGGCGCACCACCAGCACTTCGTCTTCACCCATCGAGGTGGTCAGGTAGTCGCCGGACTTGGGCAGCTGGGACTCGTGTGCGACGAACAGCCAGCAGCGCGCGAAGATTTTCTCCAGCTCCTGCTCGTAGATCGCCGGGTCCCAGAAGACCTTGCCGGACAGGCGCCCTTCCTCCATGTCGCAGATACGGTCGAGGTTGCCCAGGGCGGGCGTGCTTTCAATGGTTCTGAGCGGTATGTGTTTGTTGTTATCCATGGTTCAGACTCACAGGAATACGGTTGGACAGCGGCCCGGTCACACCGGGCTGTTGGCGGCGGCCAGCGCCTCGTCAGCCTCCAGGGCGATGTCGGCGAACACCTCGCGGTCGGTGACGATGACCTTGTAGGTGCGCAAGTGGCGCTCGCAGGGAAACGTCACCGCCTTGCCGCTGGGCACATGGAACTGGCCCCAGTGGACCGGGCAGGTGATCAGGTCGTCTTCCAGGTCGCCCTCGGCCAGCGAAGCGGTGGCGTGGGTACACATGTCGGTGGTGGCGTAGAACGTGCCCCCCAGGTTGTAGACGCAGATGGCGTCACCCTCGCGGTGGGCAACCTTCTTCAGCTCCCCTGGCACCAGCTCATCACGTTGGCAAAGTAATACACGGCTCATGCTCGGCCCTCACACTCAGTTGCACAAAGCCCAGCCCGGTGACCCAGGCGGGTACGGCTTCATAGGCAATCACTTCGCCCTGCGGGCGCTCGATGGCGGCCAGGGCGCAGGCGAAGTTACGGATTTCCATCGCGCCGTTGCCGGCCCGACGCAGGATCTCTTCGTCGCTGTAGGCGCACAGCGCTTGCAGGTCGCCATTGACGCCGAGGGCGAGAATCTCGCGATCGAAGTCTTCGGCCACCCGGCCCATCTCGGCGGTGCCGACCCAGTGGCTGATACCGCCACTGCCGATAATCACCACACGCTCGTCGGCATCGAACGCTTCGACGGCCGCCCGCAGCTGCCGACCGAGGTCGGCCGAACGCTGGAGCGAGATGTACGGGTCAACGCCGCACGCCAGGTACACCGGAATGCTCGGCAACTCACGCCCGAGCAAGGCCTCGGCCGGCTTGACCACCAGTTGGTGCGGAATGGAAAAGGAATGGTCGACGGTAAAACTGCGCGCCACGGTCCAGTCCACGCCCTGCCCATCGCCGTGTTCGACAATGTGCGCGGCCAACGCTTGATGGTTGCGCACCGCGCCACGTTCCAGGCCCGGCAGGCGATCGATGGGGCCATCCACATCGCCGGTGCCGATCACATAGCGCGGCAGGCAATGGGTGCCGAACAGAATGTAATGGTCGCAACCGACGATGATCACCGAGGTCGGCTGCAAGGCCGCCAGGCGTTCGGCGCAGGCTTCGTATGCAGCCCATACCGCCTCACGTTGCGCCAACGGCGGCGCATCGGGTGCCACGAACATTACCGGGTCATGCGGCATCCAGAAGCCGCCTACTATCTTGCCCATCGGTTCACCCCTTGAGCGCGGCGGAAAATCCCGCGCTGTGTTCGTCGGTAGCGCCCAGGCGCTGTTTGTAGAGGCTCATGTTGCGGTCAGGGGCAAGCTCCTGCCAGAAGCCCATGGTCAGCATCGGGTTGACCCCGGCCGCCTGCAGCCCGGCAACATCGAACTCGACGATCATGCGGACCTCGGCCTCCTCCAGGGCAAAACGCCCGAGGAACCCGACCGCGTCCTGCCGAAAGCGCTCCTTGGCGACACGCTCGACGCACAACTGCCAGAGCGCACGCTCCATAACGTTTCTGCTCATACCGGCCTACTCGCTGAGGAAATCGCGGACCAGCGCGGCAAAGCGGCGCGGCTGCTCGCTCTGCACCCAGTGCCCGCAGCGCCCGAACAGGTGCAGGTCGGCATCGGGAATGCTGTTGGCGATCAGCAGCCCGCACTCGGGCGGCACCACGCGGTCTTCACGGCCGTGTACCACCAGCGTCGGCGCGACGATCTTGGCCAACGCGGCCGCGGGAAAGCCCTTGACCAGGGTCGGACCGTCGGCAGCCGGCTGCGGGATCAGTTTGCGTAGCGCCTGCTGGGCACCAGGGCGCGCACTGGCTTCGTAACGTGCCTGCACCATCGCCTCGGTAATCAGCGACACGTCATAGGGGAACAGCTTCATCAGCTCGCGCATGTTGTCCAGCGATGGCTCGTATTCCCAGGCGCCGCGCAAGCCTGGGGTCTGCACGAACTCACCGGCCGGGGTGCCGAGCAACACCAGCTTGTTGACCCGCTCCGGCGCGAACACCGCCAGGCCGATGGCCAGCGCGCCGCCAAACGAATTGCCGACGAACGAGGCTTTTTCGATGTCCAGGGCATCCATGATGCCGAGCAGATGGTTGACCCACAGCTTGATGTCGTACTTGGCGTCGTCCTTGAACTCGGTGAAACCGAAGCCGGCGATGTCCGGCACGACTACGCGCCAGCGATCAGCGAACACCGGCACGGTATTGGCCCAGTTGGCCCAGCCCGATACACCGGGGCCCGAACCATGCAACAGGAACAAGGCCTCGCCCTGACCGGCTTCGTGGTAGTGAGTCTGGTGCCCTGCTGCAAGCAGAGTCTTGGGATTTGCGCTCATGTCGGCCTCCGGTTCTTATTCTTAACATACAGATGTGTATCTGTATGCTATTTACCGATTTGACCTGCGTCAATTAAAAAAACGTGGCTTTGTGCAAATAATCTAAAAGCCAACCTACACATATGTACTCTAGAATCCGAGCACACGCAGCCCCCATGCGCGGGCCACAGTCGGTGCGCTGGCAATAGCTTCGTCGTTGCGCCGGGCGTTAGAATGGCGGCTCGCTGCCAAGGCGGGCGTCGAACGCTGCTGTGCCCTGGCGCTTATCCAGCTTGTTGGACAAGGCCCCTAGACAATGTCATCACGCACCAACCTCACGCGGGAAGATTGGATTCATGCGGCACAGGAAGTCCTGGTTACCAGCGGCGTCGACGCTGTGCGGGTCGACACCCTGGCCAAGGAATTGAAGATCACCCGTGGCAGCTTCTACTACCACTTCAAAAGTCGCGGGGAACTGCTCGAAGGCATCCTCGGCAACTGGCGCGCACGCGCCACCGAAGATGTGATTCTGCACCTGCGCAATGCCCACAGCTCGCCGCTGCAACAACTGCATCGCCTGCTCGAACTGCCCTCCCACGGGCAGACCGCCAAGGACGCCGCCTCGATCGAGCTGGGCATTCGCGGCTGGGCCCGCCGCGACAAGCAGGCGCGCCAGGCCATCGACGAAGTCGACAGCCACCGCCTGAGCTACATCGAAGGCTTGCTGATCCAGGCCGGCGTGCCCAGTGGCGATGCCCAGGACCGCGCCTACCTGATCTATGCCTACCAGATCAGCCTGTCATTGCTGCACAGCGAAGACACCCCGCAACAACGCCTGGAACGCAGCCAGCGCATGGCCGGCATCCTGATCCCCGAATCCTGCACCCTCCCCGCCTGAGCCCGGATGCCGACCTGCGTCGGCATCCATAAAAATACATAAATGTATCTTTCAAGATCACGAAGCAGCACGCGCACTGGGTGCTGAACTTTTCAGATGAAAAAGATTATTTTATTTTTTTATCTAAAAACAACAACATAGATTAGAAACCCGCCTTTAAACAAACCGTTACAGCGGCGCCTATTGACAAAGCGCCTACCCTCCCGCGTAGTCTATACATACACATTCACATGTGTATTTTAAAGCTGTGTATGGCGCTCCCTCAGGCTTATCCACACGACAATAAGAATAGAAAACGGGTACCTCACTATGCACTTGCATGCCCCCCTGCGCACGGCCACACCCTGCGCGCTTGACACCTCGCCCTCTCGACGACAGCACCCCGGCACGGCATTGACCGGCGCCCGCTGGCGCACACCTTCGCCTCCCTTCCCTACCGCTCGCTGAGGGCCGCTCATGGATATCTCGATACTGGCGTTTCTCGCCCAGGACGGCCTGACCACGGGCGCGATTTATGCCTTGGTGGCGCTGGCCCTGGTGCTGGTGTTCTCGGTGACGCGCACCATCCTGGTGTGCCAGGGCGACTTCGTCACCTACAGCGCCCTGACCCTGGCCACCCTGCAACTGGGGCTGGTGCCCGGCACCCTGTGGCTGCTGCTCGGCTGCTCGCTGGCCGCCTGCACACTGGACAGCATCGCCGCGTTGCGCCGTGGTCAATCGCGCCGGGTGCCCGGCCTGCTGGCACGCTACCTGGGCTTGCCGACGGTGCTGTGGGTGGTGCTGGACACCTTCGAGCTGGCCGGTTTGCCGGCCGTGTTGCAGATCCTGCTGACCCTGGCGCTGGTCACGCCGCTGGGGCCGCTGCTGTATCGCCTGGTGTATCAACGGGTGGCCGAGACCTCGGTGCTGTTGCTGCTGATCGTATCGGTGGCCGTACACATCACGCTGGTGGGTATCAGCTTGCTGATGTTCGGCGCAGAAGGGGTTCGCACCGATGCCCTGGCCGAAGCGGTGTTCATGCTCGGTGAGCTGCCGGTGGGCCTGCAAAGCCTGTTGGTGATCGCCAGCGCCCTGCTGCTGATCGGCCTGCTCTACGCGTTCTTCGGCCACAGCCTGTATGGCAAGGCCCTGCGCGCTACGGCACTGAATCGCAAGGGCGCGCAACTGGTGGGCATCCCCACACAGCTGGCCGGCAAGGCGGCGTTCGGCCTGGCGGCGTTGATCGGCGCCATTTCCGGCGTGCTGATCGGCCCGCTGACCACCCTGTACTACGACTCGGGCTTTCTGATCAGCCTCAAGGGGTTTGTCGCTGCGATCTTCGGCGGCCTGGCCAGTTACCCGATTGCCGCGGCCAGTGCGTTTTTCGTCGGTGTCCTGGAGAGCTTCGCCAACTTCGGCGCCTCGGCCTACAAGGAGGTGATCGTGTTCACCCTGGTGATCCCGGTACTGCTGTGGCTCTCGTTGAAGCACCCTCACCTTGAGGAGCAACACTGATGATCCGTCGACTGATCCCCCTGTTCGCCCTGCTGCTTCTGGCGGGCCTGGCACCAGTGCTGCTGCCGACCTTCCATGTCACGCTGCTGAATTACATCGGCCTGTACAGCCTGGTCGCCCTGGGCCTGGTGCTGCTGACCGGCATCGGCGGCATGACCTCGTTCGGCCAGGCCGCGTTCGTCGGTATCGGCGCCTACGCCAGCGCGGTGCTGACCACCCAATATGGCCTGTCGCCCTGGCTCGGTTTGCTCGCGGGCCTGGCAATTACCCTTGGGGTTGCCACCAGCCTGGGTCTGTTGACCCTGCGCCTGGCCGGCCACTACCTGCCCATCGGTACCCTGGCCTGGGGCCTGGCGCTGTTTTACCTGTTCGGCAACCTGCCCGGGCTGGGCGGCTTCGGCGGCCTGCAAAACCTGCCGAATATCAGCCTGTTCGGCTGGCAGGTCCGCGACCCGGCCGACTTCAGCCTGCTGATTGGGCTGCTGTTGGCGATCAGCCTGTGGCTGCTCGACAACCTGCTGCACAGCCGCCAGGGCCGCGCCATCCGCACCCTCAAGGATTCCGCCGGCATGGCTGAGGCGATGGGCATCGACACGGCGCGCAGCCGCTTGCAGGTGTTCATCATCGCGGCCCTGCTCGCGGCGTTGTCGGGCTGGCTGTACGCGCACCTGCAACGTGTGGTCAATCCCACGCCGTTCTCGGTGGTGATGGGTATCGAGTATCTGTTCATGATCGTGCTCGGCGGCGTTGCCAGCCTCTGGGGCGCACTGCTCGGCGCAGCCCTGCTGACCCTGATCAAACAGGTGCTGCAAGACGTACTGCCACAGCTGTTCGGACACGCCGACAACGTCGAGATGATTTTCTTCGGCGTGCTGGTGATCCTGGTCCTGCAATACGCCCGTGGCGGCCTGTTGCCATTACTGAGCGGCCTGTTCCCGAGGGCACAACCCCGTCCGCTGCCCGAGCACCCGGCCCATGCGCTGCCCCGCCGGACGATGCCCGCCAACGGGCAGCCGTTGATGGTCGCAGAAGGTCTGCTCAAGCAGTTTGGCGGACTGGTGGCCAACAAGGACATGGGCTTGACCGTCAATGGCGCCGAAATCACCGCGCTGATCGGTCCCAACGGCGCCGGCAAGTCGACCCTGTTCAATCTGTTGTCCGGGGTGCTGGCGCCCAATGCCGGCCAGATCGTTTTTCTCGGCCAGCGCATCGACGGCCTGTCGCCGCGTGCCATCGCCCGACTGGGCGTCAGCCGCACCTTCCAGCACGTGCGTTTGTTGCCGGACATGAGCGTCCTGGAAAACGTCGCCCTCGGCGCCCATGCCCGGGGCAAAGCCGGGCTGCTGCGCTCGATGCTGCATCTGGAGCGCGAAGAGGAAGCCGCCCTGCTGGCCGAAGCCCGGCGCCAGATCGAACGCGTGGGCCTGGGCGCCGCCCTGCACACCCCCGCCGGCAGCCTGCCGTTGGGCCAGCAGCGCATCGTCGAAATTGCCCGAGCGCTGTGCAGCGATCCCCTATTGCTGTTGCTCGACGAACCCGCCGCCGGACTGCGCCATGGCGAAAAGCAGGCACTCGCCCACCTGCTCGAACAACTGCGCAGCGAAGGCCTCGGCGTGCTGCTGGTGGAGCACGACATGGAGTTCGTCATGGGCCTGGCCGACCAGATCGTGGTGATGGAATTCGGCCAGCGCCTGGCCGGTGGCACGCCGCTGCAGATACAGCAAAACCCTGCGGTGCTTGCCGCCTACCTTGGAGGTGTCGAATGAGTCGCCTGCTGGATGTACGCAACCTGACGATCAGCCACGGCAAGGTCGAAGCGGTACGCCAACTCAACCTGTGCCTGGAGGAAGGCCAGATCGTCAGCCTGATCGGCCCCAACGGCGCCGGCAAGACCACCTTGATGGCGGCGCTGATCGGCCTGCTGCCAGCACAGGGCCAGGTGAGTTACGCCGGCCAGCCGCTGCTGGCGCACCACGACGTCGCCCAGCGCATCGACAAGGGCATGGCGCTGGTGCCGGAAAGCCGCGAACTGTTCGGCCTGATGAGCGTCGAGGACAACCTGCGCCTGGGCGCCTTCAGCCGTCATCGGCGTGGCTTTCGCGACCACCAGAAGACCCTCGACGAAGTTTTCGGCCTGTTCCCGCGCATGTACGAACGGCGCAGTCAGCCGGCCTGCACCCTGTCGGGCGGCGAACGCCAGATGCTTGCCATCGGCCGCGCACTGATGGCCAAGCCGCGCTTGCTGATGCTCGACGAACCCAGCCTGGGCCTGGCCCCGCGGGTGATCGGCGAAATCTTCACGATCTTCGAGACCCTGCGCCAGAGCGGCGTGTCGATCCTGCTGGTCGAGCAAAACGCCCGCGCCGCGCTGAAGATTTCCGACTACGGCTACGTGCTCGAAGTCGGGGAAATCGTGCTTGAAGGCAGCGCCCAAGCCTTGGCCAACAACCCCCAGGTGGCCGAAATCTACCTGGGCCGCCCGCCCACCCGAGCCGCCATGGAGGTCACCAGCGCTACCGGCACGTAGCGCCCTGCCACAGCCTTTGCCACACCATAAAAAAAATATCAGGAGCGTGTATGAGATCGATTTTTCCCTTGCTGTTGCTGGCCTCACTGTCTGCCGCCGCACAGGCGGACATGACCGTCGGCGTGATTCTCTCCACCACCGGCCCCGGTGCCTCGCTGGGTATTCCCGAGCGCAATACCGTGGCCCTGTTGCCCAAGGAAATTGCCGGCCAGGCGGTGAAATACGTGGTACTGGACGACGGCAGCGACAGCACGGCCGCCGCCAAGAACGCGCGCAAACTGGTGAGCGAAAACCGTGTCGACCTGTTGATCGGCTCCACCACCGTGCCCACCTCGGCGGCCGTGGCGCAAATCGCCAAGGAGAGCAAGACCGCGCAGATCGCCCTGGCCCCATTCGCCCCGGCAAGTGGCGAACAGACCTGGATCTTCACCGTCGCCCAGACCAACACCTTGATGGCTGAGGCGCTGATCGAGCACATGCAAAAAGCCGGCGTAAAAACCCTGGCGTATATCGGCTACAACGATGTGTGGGGCGAAGACTGGCACAAAGTGCTGAGCGAGATGGCGCCGGCGGCAGGCATCCAATTGGTGCGAGACGAGCGCTTCAACCGCACCGACTCATCGGTCAGCGGCCAGGCCCTGAAGGTCATGAGCAGCAAGCCCGATGCGGTATTGATCGGCGCCACCGGCACACCCGCGGCCCTGCCCCACACCGAACTGCGGCGCCTGGGTTACAAGGGCACCATTTACCACACCCATGGTGCGGCCAACAGCGCGTTCCTGCGCATCGGCGACAAAGCCTTGAACGGCGCGATCCTGCCCGTGGGCCCCGTGGTGGTATGGGACAAACTGCCCGCCAGCCACCCGTCCAAAGCCATCGCCAGCCAATACGCGCAGGATTACCAGGCCCAGTACGGTGCCAACAGCCTGTCGCCATTCGGCGCCTACCTGTACGACGCCATGCGCCTGGTGGAGGCCGCCGTGCCGGCCGCGCTCAAAGGCAGCACACCGGGCACGCCAGCGTTTCGCGAGCAACTGCGCGACCAGCTTGAGCAGACCCGCAACGTGGTCGGCACCCACGGCGTGTACAACCTGAGCGCCACCGACCACTTCGGCCACGACCAGCGCGCTCGCGCACTGGTGACGGTGCAGGATCAGCAGTGGGTCCTCTTGCATGCCCCTGAATAACCCCGACAACAATAATAAAAAGGCAACGTCCATGAGTACTCTGAAACGGGTTCACACCACCCTCGCCCTCGGTACGCTGTGCAGCATCAGCCCCGCGCTGCTGGCCCAGGGTTTTATCGAAGACAGCAAGGCCACGCTGACCTCACGCAACTACTACTTCGACCGCGACTACAAAGGCGACTCGGCGCAATCGGCCACCCGTGAATGGGCGCAGGGCTTCATCCTGCGCTTCACTTCCGGTTATACCCCTGGCACCGTGGGGTTTGGCCTGGATGCCCAAGGCCTGCTCGGCTTGAAACTCGACTCCAGCCCCGATCGCACCGGCACCGGCCTGCTGTCGTACAACCCGGTCACTCGCCAGCCGAACGACAGCTATTCAGAACTGGGGCTGACCGGCAAGGTCAAGGTATCGAAAACCGAACTGCAGGGCGGCACGCTCGCGCCGAACCTGCCCATCCTGTTTGCCAGCCCGGCGCGCCTGCTGCCACAGACCTTTCGCGGCGCCCAGCTCAAGTCCCAGGACATCGACAACCTGACGCTCAATGCCGGCTGGCTCGACCGCATGAACCAGCGCGATTCGACCAACTACCAGAAGATCACCCTGGCCTCGCCCAACCGGCGCTTCAACGGTGCGGCCGAATCGGACAGCTTCAGCTTTGCCGGCGGCGACTACAAATGGTCCGACGCTCTCACACTCAAGTACTACCATGCGGAACTTGCGGACATTTATCGCCAGGACTTCGTCGGGTTTATCGACAATCGCCCACTGGGCCCGGGGCGGGTGAAAACCGATGTGCGCTACCACATCAGCGGCGAGGACGGCCCCGCCAAAGCGGGCAAGGTCGACAACCGCACCTTCGGCGTGATGAGCACCTACAGCCTGGGCGCCCACAGCCTCGGGCTCGGTTACATGCAACTGAGCGGTGACACGGCAATGCCCTACATCGCCGGTTCAGAACCGATGGTGGTCAGTGAAGGCGCCTTGAGCAGCGAGTTCCTCAACCCCAAGGAACGCACCTGGCAGGTCCGCTACGACTATGACTTCGCCGCCCTGGCGGTTCCCGGGCTCAAGGGCATGCTGCGGTATCTGGACGCCAGCCATATCGAACTACCGAGTGCATTGGGTGGCAGTGATCGCAACGAGAGCGAAAAAGACATAGAGCTGTCTTACGTGGTGCAGAGCGGCACCTTCAAAAACGTCGCGTTCCGCTTGCGCCATGCCTGGTACCGCAATGACTTCGCCCCTACCGCTTCGTTTCGCGATGACAACGAACTGCGGGTGAACATCGATTACACCTTGGCGCTCTGGTAAAGCCTCAATAGGTTAACCCGTTGCGAAACACCCCGGCTTTCCGGGGTGTTTTGCGTTGAGGCTTACTCGGCCGCGTTGATCAGGCCGATGGAGGAGTAGACGTTGCCCGGGGCCAGATTGCATCGCGGCCCGCGCAACCACACAATTTACTGAATTACCGTTACCCGACCAACCGCTGCAGCGCAAACGGCGCCATCGCCGCCGACATCTCCCCCGTCAACACCCACTGCGCAATCGCCTGTCCGAACAGCGGCGCGAACTTGAAACCATGCCCGCTCAACCCTGCCGCGACCATCAACCCCGGCACGCGCGGGTCCGGGCCGAGCAGCGGATTACCGTCCGGCGTGTCATCGAAGAACGACACGCGGCGCCCGATCGGCTGTGCGCCCAGTAAACGTTGCACGCGTTGCGCGGCGCGGTCACGGTAGGCCAACACCTGAGTGTCGCTGAAGGTGCCGTCGAAGGCATCCGGGTCGATGGGCGCCCCTTCGGCGCCGCCCAGCGCGCCGATCACGTAGCTGCCGGGGCGATCCGGGCGCAGGTAGAAGCCGACGTCGCGGTCGCAGTAGCCCGGCATCGGCTTATCCGCGCCGCAGACCTCGAGAATGCCCACGCATTGCCGTGTGGCGTGAATCGGCAGCGGCGCGCCGCACTCGGCGGCCAGTGCGGCGGCCCACGGCCCGGCGGCGTTGATCACATGGCTGCTGGCGATAAACCCGCAGTCGGTCTGCACGCCGATGACGCGGCCGGCCTGGCGCACAATCCGCCGCGCCGCCCGGCCCTCTTCGATCACCGCGCCCAGGGCGCTCGCACCGGCGGCAAAGCTGCGTGCGGTAAGACGCGGGTCGCAATAACCGGCGTCCGGTTCGTAGACCGCGCCCGCCAGGCCATCGGTGTACAGGTCCGGCACCCGTTCCCGTATCTGCTCGGGGCAGAGCCATTCAAGCGGCGCGCCCGCTGCCCGCAGACGCGCGACATTGGCCTGGGTGGTCGCTTGCGCGTGCCCGGCAATACCGGTCAGGAACCCCGTGCGCTGGTAGCCGCATGCGCCGGGATAGTGCTGCGGCCACTCGCGATAGGCCCGCACACCTTGCGTCGCCAGGTAGCTGAGGGCGGGGTCGGAATAATAAGCCCGCACGATCCCCGGCGATGCGCCCGACGAACCGCTGGCAATCGCGCCTTTATCGAGCAGCCTGACCGACGCCCCGGCCCGCGCCAGGTGCCAGGCTGCGGCGGTGCCGGTGGTGCCGGCGCCGATCACGATAACGTCGGCGTATTCATGCATCGCTGGTGGCCCCGGCAAGCACCACGCTGACCGGCAGGCACGGCGCCAATGCGGCCGGCGACAGCGGCGCAAAGCGCGGGCGCGCCGAGGTCTGCGGGCGTGGCTGCGAGGCAGCGCGCAGCGCCTGGATCAGCGGCAAACCGTCATGCCCCAGGCGCTGCCACAGGTACTCGGCCAGGCGCGGCATGATCGGCGCGGCCAGGTACGCCATGCCCTTGAGCCACAGGTAGGCGTGGGCGGGCTGCGTGACGTCCAGGTCGGGGCGTTGCATCCATTGATGCAGCACGTCCCAGGCTTCGCGCACCGACACCGCGTCCAACCGGAAGGCCTGCCCCAACCGCGTAACGGCCAGCTCCAGGGCCGGCCACAGTGCCGGGTCGATGGACTGCGGCCGCGTGTGATCGAGGGCGGCCAGCGCCAGGTCGATGCGGCCGTCGAGCGCACCGGCCAGGTCCACATTGACCACCTCGACAAACTCCTCCACGGCGAAGTTGGTTTCGCCCTGTTCGGGGCTTTCGCGGCTCAGGAAGTAACGCACCGCGTCGCTGGTCGCCGGGGTCTTTTCGACGATATCGGCGGCCCACACCACATGCAGGCGGCTGGTGGAAAACTTCGCGCCTTGCAGGTTGTAGAAGTAATTGGTCAACACGTAATCGAATGAGCGGTGATCCTGCAACGCATCCATCACCGCGACACTGCCGGCCAACAGCAGCACCGCGTTGTCGATGCCAAAACTGACCAGCGTCGTCACCTCGCTGCTGCGCAGCATGGCATGGCCGTGTTCGGGCGCCTGTTCCTGGGATCGGTCGGCGCAGGTCAGCGCATACTCCCAGCCCGACTCGAACAACACGCGCGGGTTGCCGAAGCGGTCCGGGCTCCAGGCAACGCCCCATTCCCCCGGCGCGGTCAGCCGCACCCGGCCGTTTTCCCGTTCCAGGAAGCGCGCAATCACCTCGACGACCGACGCCGGCGCACCGGAGGTCGCCATGCGCTGCAGCAACTGCTCGGGGTGGGCGACGGTCAGAAACAGGCTTTCGACCTCAACCCAGTGCAGGGGGCTGTCGCCCATGCGCGGTTGCGGGTCAAGCATGGCTTCCGGGCGAAATAGCGCGCCGCAGGCTTCGCAAAAATAGCCGCCCGCCCCCGCCCGGCAATACGGGCATTGCCCCAGCAGCCAGGCCCCCGCCATGTAGCGCCGGGTGTCCGGGCAATACAGCACACGTTCGACCACGCTTTGCGTCACCCCGAGCGCCACCAGGCGCTCCACCGTGCGCTGGGCATTGCGCGCATGCTGCTGCGCATAGGGGCCTTGCACCAGATCGAGGAAGTCATCCACCTCGACATCCAGCGCGCGCAGGTCATGGGCGATTTGCCCGTGATAGTCGCGCACCACGGCTTCGGGCGTGCGCTGCTCTTGCAGGGCCTTCCACAGCACATAGGAGTCGCAGCCGTCGACCGCCGAGACCACGTCGACACGATGGCCCTGGCTGCGCAGGTAGCGCCCCAGCATGTCCATGCGCAAGTACGGCCCGGCGATATGCCCCAGGTGCAGCCTGCCGTTCGGAGTCGGCGGGATGGGCATCAGGAAGAAGGTTTGCGCGGCGATAGCGGTCATCTTTTCAATCCATCGAAACAGTAGAAAGGGTGGGTTTGGCGGTAGCGGGCGCATCGGGCCACTGGGCGACGAGCAGGTCAACGGCTTCGCGGGCAATGCCCGGTGCCAGGCGGAAACCGGCGCCGCTGCCGGCGCCGGCAAACACCAGGTTCTGCCCGGCGTCGAAGCTCACCTGCGACTCTCCGCCGGGGCTGTAGCTGTCGCAGAACACCCGGCCGCCGCGACAGCGGGCTACCAGCTCGGGCAGGTAGTGCGCCAGCGTGCGGGTGGCCACCTGCACATCGTGGCGGTTGATTTCCAGTGCATGTTTGCGCGGCGCAACGTCCCATTCATCGCACCGGAAGCTGAACAACCACTGGTTACGCGCCGCCAATGGCATCAGGTAAGCGTCGGATTGCGGCAGGAACAGCGCCGCGGCGTTGCTCGGCGGTACGCCGTCGATATGCAGGGCCACCACCTTCTTCACGCGCAGCCCATGGCGCGCGGCAAGCGCGTCGAACGGCGGCTCGCTGACCCACGGCCCCGTGGCAACCAGGGTGCGGCGGGCGCGCAGCGTGGCGCCGTCGGCCAGGGTGATGCGCGTGCCGCTGCCCAGCGCATCAATCTGCTGCACGCCTACGCCTTCGATGCAGCGCACATGGGCACTGGCCAGGCTGTGGCCGATCAGCAACCGCGCCACCAGCGGCGGCTCATAGCTTTCGGCGGTTCCGCCACGCAACAGGCTTTCGTTCGTGCCAACGTTGAGTGGGGCGCCCAGGCGTGAGCCCAGGTCCGCCACGCACAAGTCGGCGGGCTGAACCGGCGCATCGACCAGGGCCTGCTCGATGTCTGCGCTAAAGCTGCGTTCGGCCAGCCAGTACACCGGCGCCTGGGTGGTGCGGATGCCCAGGCGATCACGCAGGGCCCGATACAGCTCGGCGCTCTCCCCGGCCAGGCGCCGTTCGCGCGGCGAGCGGCCGGTGGCCAGCAGCACACCCGCCGAATGGGCGGTGGCCCCGTCGCCGATGCGGTAGCGGTCGATCAGCAGAATCTGCCAGTGGGGATAGCGTTGCGTCGCATGATGCAACGCCCAGGCACCGATAATGCCGCCGCCGACAATCACCAGGTCGAAGTGCTGCGCCATGCTCATGCCCACCACACCGAAAACACCTGGACCTGGGTCATGCCGTTGTTGCGCGCGAAATGCGGCCGCCAGGGCGCGAAATACAGGCTTTCGCCATTTCTGACCGCGTGCCAGGTGCCGTCGTAGCAGACGTCCAGCTCGCCGCCGCTGATAAACCAGATTTCGTTCACGGCGTGCTTGTCTTCGTCCGTCGCGCTGTGTGGCTCGAGGGTGAAACGCGATGACTGGATCGGCGCATTGGCCAGTTTGCCGGCAAAGTGGTGCAGGTACAGGCGCACGCCTTCCGGCGCCACGGGCTCCTCGGTTTCTCGAATCACCGGGGCATTGCCGTTGGGGGCAAGTGTGATGGGTTCCATGACCGGGCTCCTGGGTCTAGTTGGCGAGAGCGGTCAGGCGATCGAAACGCGCATCGCCGACCTCGTCGAATACTTCGTTGGCGCCCCATTGGACGAACGCCTCGGGCTCATCCAAGTCGTACAGGGCTTGCCCGCTGACGCTGTTGATGATGTTCGCGCAACGCCAGGGGATCAGGCCCAGGTTCGGGTCGGCGATGCCTTTCTGGCTGCGCGCGGCGTTTTGCACATAGATGGCCGAGCCCTGCGGCCCATCCCAGGCGACGGAATAGTCATCGTTGAAGACGTACTCGCCGTTGCATCGGTTAATCCGTGATTCAAGCGCCGCCAGGCACGCCGGCATCTGGTAGGCATAGCCTGTACACAGCACCGCGGTGTCGGCACTCAGTTCCTCCTGCACCTGGCTGTGCCCGTGCGCCATCGACAGGCTCCAGTGATGCGGGCGCTGCTGAATCGCGGTCAACTCGCGCCCGGGCAGCAGGCGAATGTGACAGGGGTGCTGCAAGACGTGCTTGAGCTCGTACAGGCGGCGGTAAATCGACTGCAACAACGCCTGGGAAATGCCGTCGCTCGCCAGTTTCTGCTCGACCAGCAATGGCCGGCGCACGGCCTCGGGCTGGGCGAAAAAGTGGTCGCTGTACTGCGGGGTGTAGAGCTCGTTGGTAAACGGCGACTCATCCAGCGGCGAAAAATTCCAGCGCCGCGAGACCCAGGTCACGCTGGCGGGCAAGGCGGCGGTGTCGGACAGCAGGTGCTGGATGATTTCGGCCCCGGTCTGGCCGCCACCGATCACCACCACGCGCTGGTCTTTGAAGCTGCGCTTGCGGGTCATGTACTGCGAGGAGTGAAACAGCGTATCGCCCAGATGCGCCTGCGCGCACGCCGGGATCGACGGTTGCTGCCCGGTGCCCAACACCAGGTGGCGCGCCGGCTGCGCCCAGGTATCGCCCTGGAGCAGGAACAGACCGTTATCGAACGTCACCGAACGCACTTCGCTGTTGAAATGCAGATTCGGCAGTTGGCTGCACGCCCAGCGGTAGTACTGGTTGAACTCGCGGCGCAGCACCTGCTCGAAATGCGCGTTGATAAAACTGAGCAGCTGTTTTTTCTGCGCCAGGTAAGCGAGGAATGACAGCGGGTTGGACGGGTCCACCAGGCTGACCAGGTCCTTGAGGTAATGCACCTGCAGTTTGGCCTCGGGCACCATCATCCCCGCATGCCATTGAAATTCGCTGCTGCGCTCGAAGAACGCTGCGCTAATGCTCGGTTTGGGCTGGGCCAGCGCCGCCAGGCTAAGGTTGGCCGGACCGATGCCGATCCCTGCCATATCGACAACTGCAGGTGCAGAACGCAGATTCATGATCATTATCCCTATTGATGATGTTTTTCAGGTGCAGCGACGCTTCGCGAATGTCACGAAAACGTGCCGGGCAATCGCCTTTACAGGTGCAGGTCCATCAACTTTCCACGGGTTGCGCCGCCGGCGCTTTCAACACCAGGGCGGCCATCAGCATGGCGAGCAACGACAAGCCGATGGCGACGCTGACGGCGACGTCAATGGCATCGCCCAGGGGCTGAATCGAGGTGAGCAAGGCGCCGAAGATCGCCACGCCGAAGGCGGAGCCGCTTTGGCGGCTGGCATTGAGCGTGCCCGCCGCCACCCCGGCCTTGGCGCGGTCGACCACACTCATCAGCACGGAGGTGGCGGCCGGGGTGATGATCCCGGCACCGAACCCCACGGCCGGGTAGCACACTGCGATACGCCAGTACGGTGCGTCACTGGCCAGGGCGAACAGGCCGATAAACCCCACGGTGTACAGGCCGAACCCCGCACACAGCACGGCGCGCGCGCCATACGCACGGGTCAGCCGGCCGCAGGTGAAGCTGCCCAGGGTGACCATGGCGGTCAATGGCAGGAAAGCCAGCCCGGTGTCCAGCGGCGACCAGCCACGCTCGCTCTGGAAGTACACGCTGAGCAGGAAAAACAGGCCATAGAACACCAGGGCCGATGCCAGCGACAGCAGCGTCGCCCCCGAGAACACCGGGTTGCGGAAATACTGCAGCGGCAGCATCGGGTCCTTGTGGCGGCTTTCGGTCACGAAGAACACGCACCAGGCGATACAGGCCACGAACACACAGGCATACACCCATTCGGAGTTCCACCCCAGCTTCGCCCCTTCAATCAGCACCGCCACCGAGGTCGCCAGCGCGATAATCGCGGCGACTTGCCCAGTGACGTCCAAGTGCCGGTTTGGTGCCAACGGTGCCGAAGACGGGATGCGCGAGGTCAGCCACACGCCCACCAGGGCGATCGGCACGTTGATCAAGAAGATGCTGCGCCAGCCGAACAGCTCGATCAGTACGCCGCCCACCAGCGGTCCGGCCGCCATGGCGATGCCGCCGCACCCGGCCCACACGCCAATGGCGCCGGCGCGCTGGTGGGTCTGCGGGTAAGCGCTGTTGATCAACATCAAGGAACACGGCACCAGCAACGCGGCGCCCAGCCCCTGCAGGACCCGCGCACCGACCAACTCCGGCAGGTCGGTGGCCAGGCCGCACAACGCCGAGGCCAGGGCAAACAGGCCGAGGCCGACGGCGTAGATTTTCTTCGCGCCGAAACGATCGCCCAGCAGGCCGCCCGTCAGCAGCAGGCTGGCGAAGGTCAGGGTATATGCGTTGATCACCCACTGCAGCCCGGTGATACCCGAGCCAAAGGTGCGGGAAATCGACTCCACTGCCACGTTGACAATCGAAGTGTCGAGGATAACGACCACATAGCTCAGACTCGTCGCAATCAGTACTTGTCGTTGGTAGCGGGTGTTGGAGGTCATGACCGCGAGCGTCCTTTAAGGGGGCGGCTCGACTATATGCAGCTTTCTGGGATAAACGCTTCGAGCTGTGTCGAAGTGTTTATGTTTATGTCATCCTGAAATCCGATTTCACCTGGCACAGCACGGAGTTCGACGGAATGACCCAGCCAAAAATCTCATCCATCGCCTACCTGATCGCCGAACCCGTGCGCGCAGTGATCCTGATCACCCTGGCAGATGGCAGTTCGATGTCTGCCAGCGCCTTGGCCGATGCCGCTGGCGTGACGCCGCAGACGGCCAGTTCGCACCTGGCGAAGCTGCTCGACGGCGGCTTGCTCACCGTGGAGACCAAGGGCCGCAACCGCTTCTATCAATTGGCCGGCCCCGATGTGTCCCATGTGCTGGAAAGCCTGGCGGCGGTCGCACCGCAAACCAGTTCGTGGCGTAGCCTGCCCAACCGTTCGGCCCATGAATTGCGTTTTGCCCGTTGCTGCTACGACCACCTGGCCGGCCAGGTCGGCGTAGCGGTGACCCAAGGCATGCTGGAGCAGGGTTTTCTCCTTGAAAGCGACGAGCGCGAATACGTGCTCACCCGGCGTGGTACCGAGTGGCTGCAGTCACTCACCCCGCAGGCCGGCGAGCCATGCTTGTACGACCACCTCCAGGCCCGCCGCTGCCTGGATTGGACCGAACGGCAACACCACATCGCCGGGCCGCTCGGCACCCACCTGCTGGAGACTTTTTGCCGGCTGGGTTGGCTGCGCCGAACCGCCGGCTCGCGTGCGGTGTATGTAACCGGCTCGGGCTGGCGGGCATTCAAGCTGCATCTGGGGATTGAGCATCTGCGCCATCTCGAAGCACCGCTGCATGCCGTGACCCCGGCCAGGAAAACCCTTATGCCGGCACCTGTTGCGAGCTGAACAAGCGCTCGATTTCGGCGATGCGGCGCTCCTGGGCCACCCCGCTCTGCTGCCAGGCGAGCAGCGCATTGATCCGCGCGTACCAGGCCGCCACATGGGGATACTCCAGAAACGGCGCCTGGGTCCGCGGAATATGACTCAGCGGGGCCGCCAGGTCGATGTCCGCCAGGCTCAACGCGTCGCCCACCACAAAGCGCCGGGTGCGCAAGTGCCCGTCGAGCACCGCCGTGTAGCGGTGGATCGCCTGCAACGCTTCGGCCACCAGGGTCGGGTTTTCGGCGCGGCCTTTGAGGCGGTCCATGAACCGCTGCTCGATCAGCACCGTGGGCCCGCGACGAAAATGCTCGGCGGCCCAGAACATCCATTTGAGCGTTTCGTACTTGGCATTGCCCGCGGGCAGCAATGACGAGCCGGCCCGTTCCGCCAGGTAAATCATGATCGCCGAGGCTTCGAACAGCACTACATCGCCGTCGACCAAGGTCGGGATCGTGCCGTTGGGGTTGAGCGCCAGGTACTCCGGCGTGCGGTTTTCGCCACTGAACAGGTCGAGGAAGACGAATTCGACCTCAAGCCCCAGGTAAGCGGCGGTCGTCAGTACGCGCCGGGTATTGCTCGAACCTCTGTCGCCATACACTTTCATGCCACTGCCTCGGTTGCGTGTTTGTCCATGAATGAAGGGTGCTCGGCGAGCAGCATCACCACCTCGCGGGCCTGGCGCACCGATTGGTACACCGAATTGACCATCGGCGCCGCTAGGTACGAGGCCACGCCCAGCAGCCAGATGTCTTCCGGCGCTTCGGCGCCGGGCAGGCTGACCTGCAACTGCGCTGACACATAAGGCGGCGTACACGGCGTTGCCGGCGGCACCTGCAGCTCAAGGCCGTTGCGCGAGGCATGGAAAAACTGTTTATGAAAACCGCTGGCACACACCACCGCATCCACCGCCTCGATGCGCCCCTGGGCATCGTGGACCCGCCATTGGCCTTGCCACTCAAGCTGTGTCGGCAAGTGCGCGGCCAGCTGCAGGCGCCCTTCATCGATCAGGCGCAGCAGCGTGGTTGCGGTCTGCAACGGCACCGCGAACAGGTAACGCCCGACCGCTTCCCAGCAGTTTTGCAGCGCCGCCACTCGCACCGAGGGCGGCGCCGCGCGCAACTTCACGTCGGCCAGGTCCATGCACTGCACCAACAGGTTCTGCCAGTCCGTCGCGCCCCGTCGGGCCAAGGCGACCTCGCCGCGCAGGCGCTGGGTGGGCTCCGCGCTGCGATCGACTTGTTCGCGCAGCGAGCGGCCATTGATCGCCTTGGTCGCCCGCGCAACGATGCGCAGCAAGTGCCAGTACAGCTTGGGGTTTTCCAGGTCCAGCCGGGCGAATCGCGCTTCATCCAGGGCCACCGCGCCACGCCGGGGGGTGGCGGTACGCACGCCCGGCAAACGCCCGGAAGGCGACGCCATCAGCACCTGGTGTCCCGCGCCGCAGAGCAGCAACACACTGTCGACCGCCGACAGGCGACTGCCCAGCACCAAGACCCGTGACGGTTTATCCAGGCTGTCCAGCCAGGCCTTGGCCGGGTATGGCGTGGAGAAAATGCCCGGCGCGCCGGCATGCGGGCTGACCAGCGGCGGCACGAACGGCGCGGCACTGCCGGTGCAGACCAGCACGGCACAGGCACGCAGGTCGCCGCCTTCATCCAGCACCAGGCGATAGTCGCCGCGCGCGACCGGCTGGATATGCCGCACCGTCGCCCGCACGATCCGATGCGCAATGCCCCGGGCCTCGGCCACATCGCGGTACTCGGCATAGCGTTGCTTGAGATAGCCCGCCACCCAGGTCCTTGGCACAAACGCGTCTTCGCCGACGTCGATGCCCTGCGCCTGGAGGTAACGCTGAAAGTCGTGCGGTTCATCGTCCAGTATCGACAGGGTCTGCACCGAGGTATTGCATAACAGCACGTCCTCGCAGACGCCGAAGGCAATCGAGTCCGCCAGCCCCTCGGGATCGATGATGTCGATACGCTTGGCGTTGCCGGCGCGCACCAGTTGGATAAACGCCGCGACACCGGTCACCGACCCACCAATGATCGCAACCGCCGCACGCGGGTTCACAGCGCTTGCGCCTTCGCCAGCACTGGCGCCAGCAAGCGCACGCCATACCAGCCCCAATACACGCGGTGGCAGGTGATCAAGCCGTTTTCTATCTCCATCATTTCCATCAGGTCGACCTGCTCCCCCGTCGGCGTCTTGCGCGGGTATTCCCACGTCAGGTTGCGGCCGTTGATGAAGGCTTTATCGCTGCGATACCACTCAGCCAGGTCATTGGGAAAGCGGCGCTTGCTGTCCTCCATGAACCGCTGGATCGTCCCCCGGCCGACCAGCACGCCGCTGCCGTGGTCGGGGTAGATCGCCAGCACCAGCGGCGTTTCGAACACCGCCTGCTCGGCATACAACGCCGCCGTCGCGGCCAGGTCGCCGGCACAGACGCTGGCGTGCCAGGCTTCATAGATAGCCAGCAGGCCGGGATCGATCGACGCAGTCATGAGGTTTCCTCGCGTGGCAGCACCGCTGCTAATAGAAGCCGCAATTGTAAAAAATTGCCACCCCAGCATGCTTCGACCTGGCCCGAAGTGTCAGGCACGCGGTGCCTCTCAAGGATTACAGGGCGCCCAACTGTTTCATCAGGGTCAGGTTGTCTTCGATGTGCCAGTTGGCGGCGATCTTGCCGTTGTCGATCTGATAGATATCGGTGGCGATAAAGTCCACGGGCTGCCCAGCGCCCTTGATCTGGCCGAAGGTGCCGGTGAAGTGCCCGCGAAAATGCAGGTGAACCACCACGCGGTCGCCGGCGATGAGCATGTGTTCGACCTCGCAACGCAGGTCCGGCACCGCTTCACGAAACGCCCGGGAGGCGAGCAACGGGCCTTCGGGGCCTTGTTTACGTCCGGCCGGCGGGGTTTTGTCGATGAAATCTGCGGCCAGCGCCTCACGGGCCAGGCTTTCGTCGCCGGTGTCCCAGAAGGTGTCATAACGGCGGGCGGCGGTTTCCATGAGCGCCAGTTGCGCAGGCAGGAGGCTCTTGTCCACCACCAGCACACCCGGCTTGACCAGTTCAGTGTTGGCCGCGAGGACTGCGCCGGAAAAGGTCGAGGTCAAGAGTGTGGCGATGAGGCAAACGCGCGCTATAGGTGAGGGTTTCATTGAAAAATCTCCTTGGGTGATGGGCTCAGAGGGTCTCGTGTTCGCGCAGGCTAAGCGGGCTTTTAAGGGTGTACTGCGCGATAGCGTCCTTGCGCATGAAGGCCACGCCGGGGTGGCTGTTGGCATAGCGCAAAAACTCATCCCAGACCCGGACCATTTGCGGCGTACCGCTGATGCGGTCGTGGGCGCTGATCGACATCATGCGGCGCCGGCTGCCGGCCTCTTCGTACAACTGGTCAAAGTCCAGCTTCACCTGTTCCAGGAACTGCGACGGTGAGTAGTTGCGGCCTTCGATCAAGACGATGTCGTTGTTGCGCAAGGTGTACGGAACCACCACGAAATCCTGGCCGTTGACCTGCTCGATAAACGGCTCGTCGCGACTCACATCGTCGATGTGATAGACGTAGCCAAGCTCTTGCAGCAGCGCCAGGGTGTTGGGGCCACGGCGCAGCCAATTGCAGTTGTAGCCGCTGACCGGCTGGCCGGTGACGTCCTGCACCATGCTCGCGGCCTGGCGCAGGAACGTGCGTTCTTCATCGCGGCTCATGGCAAATTGCGAACTCCAGCGCGGGCCATGGCCCGCCGCCTCGTGTCCGCGCGCGACGATTTCCCGGGCCAACTGCGGATGCCGCTTCACCGCATCGCCGATCATGTGGCTGGTGACCTTCACCCCATGCCGGTCCCAGAGGTCGAGCAGCCTGGGAATGCCTTCGCGGTAGCCATAGGCGAACCAGGTATTGGTGGCCGGGTCAGCGGGCACGCTGTCGGGGAAGTCCACTTTGGGAAACGGGCTGTCGGTGCCCTTCAGCGGTTGCCCACCGGCCTCGAACTGCATCGAGATCGAGACCACAAGCCGTGTGTCGCCGGGCCAGAAACCACCCTTGGCCTGGCGCGCAGCCGGTGCCGCCCCACTCTGCCCGGCCTGCGCCGCGCTCGCGTTGGCGCTGCCGAGCAGCGATCCGGCGGTCAACACCGCGGCGCCCGCGCCCGCCTGGGCCAGGAAGGTACGCCGTTGCAGGTTCACAGATGACATGACGGTAACTCCGTTGAATAAACACGGATGCAACGCTAGTCCTTTAGGTTTATTTTGATAATTGAGCTGAAATCAAAAATCACTTTCGGAAAAACCGAATAATGCTGCTGAAGAACCTTGAGCTGTTTTTGTTGATCGTCGAGAAAGGCGGGCTGTCTGCCGCCGGCAGGGAACTGGGCTTATCGCCGGCTTCGGTGTCGGAACGGCTGGCGCAGTTGGAGAGCTTTTACGGTGCCAGCCTGCTCAAGCGCACCACCCGCGCGATCAACCTCACGGATGAAGGCCGCCTGCTGGTCGATGGCGCGCATCGCCTGTTGGCAGACGCCGACGAGTTGCACACCAGCATTCGCCTGGGCGCCGACACCCTTTGCGGGCCGATCCGCCTCAGCGCCCCGCAAGACTTCGGCCGCCAATACATCGAGCCGATCCTTGCGCAGTTCATGCAGGAGCACCCGCAGGTCAGCATCGACCTGAACCTCAGCGATGGCTATGTCGACCCCGTCGGCCAGGGGATCGACTTCGCCGTGCGCTTCGGCGCGCTGGCCGACAGCACCCTGCATGCCCGTCTGATTGGCGAAAACCGCCGAGTGGTGTGTGCATCACCGCTGTACCTGGCGCGCCACGGCACCCCGCAACACCCCGAGGACCTGGCCGCGCACGAGTGCCTGGTGATGCGCTTCGGCGTCAATATTTCGCGGGAGTGGGCGTTCACGCAGCACGGGCAGACCCACCGGATCATGGTGCGTGGCCGCCGCGTGGCGAACGACGGCGCGCTGGTCCGCCAATGGTGCCTGGCCGGCCACGGGATTTGCTTGAAATCGGTGTGGGACGTGCGTGCCGATCTCGACGCCGGCCGCTTGGTCGAGGTGCTCGAGGATTACGACCTGGGCCGCACAGCGCTGAACATCGTCTACCCGCCCACGCGCATTCAGCCCATACGGGTGAGAATGTTGATAGAACGCATCGTTGCGCAACTGGCGAGCGACAGTGCCAGGTAGGCATTGCGGCGTTCCTTGCAACGCGCGCAACATGCCTTTGTCATCAAGCATATTGATAGCTGCCTAATGAAACCCGCAGACTAGAGGGCTCGCTCCGCGCTTATATCATTCCGAATGATAGTTATCTTTGCTTCATTCGATTCGTGACCTAGCAGCTCCCCGCGCATGATCCGCCCATCTCAAATACATTGGCGGATACACCTCATGGAACAGACACTCAAACACTTACGCTTGCCCCTGGCGATTCTGGCCGTGGCGGTGATGAGCGCGTGCGGCAAAACCCCGGAACAAGCGGCCGCCATGCCTCCTGCAAAAATCAGCGTGGCCAAGGTGCTTGAGCAACCGGTCAACGAGTGGGACGAATTCACCGGACGCCTGGAAGCACCGGAAACCGTGCAGATCCGTCCACGGGTGTCCGGCCAGATCGATCAGGTGGCCTTCACCGAAGGCGCCCTCGTGAAGAAAGGCGACCTGCTGTTTCAGATCGACCCACGCCCGTTCCAGGCCGAGGTGCGCCGCCTCGAAGCCCAGTTGCAACAGACCAAAGCCGCCGCCACCCGCAGCGATAACGAAGCGCAACGGGGCGAACGCCTGCGCCAGAGCAACGCGATCTCCGCCGAACTGGCCGACTCGCGCACCACCGCCGCCCAGGAAGCCCGCGCCGCTGTCGCCGGCATCCAGGCGCAGTTGGACCTGGCCAAGCTGAACCTGAGCTTCACCCGCGTCATCGCGCCGATCAGCGGCCGTGTCAGCCGTGCCGAGATCACCGCTGGCAACCTGGTCACCGCCGACGTCACCGCGCTGACCAGCGTGGTCTCCACCGACAAGGTCTACGCCTACTTCGACGCCGATGAGCGCGTGTACCTCAAGTACACCGAACTCGCCCGCCAGGGTCGCCGTGGCGCGACCACCCCGGTGTACCTGGGCCTGTCGAATGAAACCGGCAACCCGCACCTGGGCCAGATGAACTTCGTCGACAACCAGGTCAACCCGGCCACCGGCACCATCCGTGGCCGCGCGGTATTCGACAACAGCAAAGGCGAATTCACTCCTGGCTTGTACGCCCGCCTGAAACTGGTCGGCAGCGGCACTTACTCCGCCGTGCTGATCAACGATGAAGCGGTCGGCACCGACCTGGGCAAGAAGTTCGTGCTGGTGATGGAAGGCGACAAGCCAGCCTACCGCTCGGTGGAACTGGGGCCGAAGATCGAAGGTTTGCGCATCGTGCGCAGCGGCCTGAACAAGGACGACACCATTATCGTCAAGGGCCTGCAGCGTGTGCGCCCGGGCGCGCCGGTCGCCCCGGAAACCATCCCGATGGCCAGCAAGGAAACCCTCGCCGCCTTGGCCCAACAACGACAAGCGCTTGAAGCCAGCAACCTGGAGCAAGTGGCGCCGGAAAAAACCGCGCCCAAGCTCGCAGCCGTCGCGACTCCACGCGGTTAAGGGATACGACTCAAGATGAATTTTTCCAAGTTCTTCATTTCGCGGCCGATCTTCGCAGCGGTGCTCTCGCTGTTGATCCTGATCGCTGGCGCGATCTCGCTGTTCCAACTGCCGATCAGCGAATACCCGGAAGTGGTGCCGCCGACCGTGGTGGTGCGTGCCAACTTCCCTGGCGCCAACCCCAAAGTCATCGGCGAAACCGTCGCCGCGCCGCTGGAACAGGCGATCACCGGCGTCGAGAACATGCTGTACATGTCCTCGCAGTCGACCGCCGACGGCAAACTGACCCTGACCATCACCTTCGCCCTGGGCACCGACCTGGACAACGCGCAGGTGCAGGTGCAAAACCGTGTGACGCGCACGCAACCCAAGCTGCCCGAGGAAGTGACGCGCATCGGTATCACCGTGGACAAGGCCTCCCCCGACCTGACCATGGTGGTGCATTTGACCTCCCCGGATCAGCGTTACGACATGCTTTACCTGTCCAACTACGCCTTGCTCAACATCAAGGACGAGTTGGCGCGCCTGGGCGGCGTGGGTGATGTGCAGCTGTTCGGCATGGGCGACTACTCCCTGCGCGTCTGGCTGGACCCGAACAAGACCGCTTCGCGCAACCTGACCGCCACCGATGTGGTGACCGCGATTCGCGAGCAGAACCGTCAAGTGGCCGCCGGTGCGCTGGGTGCGCCGCCTGCACCGAATGCCACCAGCTTCCAGTTGTCGGTGAACACCCAGGGCCGCCTGGTCACGGAAGAAGAGTTCGAGAACATCATCATTCGCGCCGGCGATAACGGTGAAATCACGCGCCTCAAAGACATCGCGCGGGTCGAGCTGGGTTCGAGCCAATACGCCCTGCGTTCGTTGCTCAACAACCAGCCGGCCGTGGCGATCCCGATCTTCCAGCGCCCGGGTTCGAACGCGATCCAGATCTCCAACGAAGTGCGCGACAAAATGGCGGAGCTGAAGAAGAGCTTCCCCGAAGGCATGGACTTCAGCATCGTCTACGACCCGACCATCTTCGTGCGCGGCTCCATCGAGGCGGTGGTGCATACCCTGTTCGAAGCGCTGATCCTCGTGGTGCTGGTGGTGATCCTGTTCCTGCAGACCTGGCGCGCCTCGATCATTCCGTTGGTGGCGGTGCCGGTCTCGCTGATCGGTACGTTTGCGGTGATGCACCTGTTCGGCTTCTCGCTCAACGCACTGTCCTTGTTCGGCCTGGTACTCGCCATCGGCATCGTGGTGGATGACGCCATCGTGGTGGTGGAGAACGTCGAGCGCAACATCGAGCTTGGGCTGGAACCGTTCCAGGCGACTGAAAAGGCCATGAGCGAAGTGACCGGGCCGATCATCGCCACGGCACTGGTGCTGTGCGCCGTGTTCATTCCCGCGGCCTTCATCAGCGGCTTGACCGGGCAGTTCTACAAGCAGTTCGCCTTGACCATTGCGATTTCGACGGTGATCTCGGCCTTCAACTCGCTGACCTTGTCCCCTGCCCTGGCTGCCGTGTTGCTGCGCAGCCATGACGCGCCGAAGGATCGCTTCTCCAAGATACTCGACAAGCTGTTGGGGGGCTGGTTGTTCCGGCCGTTCAACCGCTTCTTCGAAAAAGCCAGCCATGGCTACGTCGGCACCGTGCGCCGGGTGATCCGCGGCAGCGGCATCGCGCTGTTCCTGTACGCCGGCCTGATGGTGCTGACGTGGTTCGGGTTTGCCCACACCCCGACCGGTTTCGTACCGGCCCAGGACAAGCAGTACCTGGTGGCTTTCGCCCAATTGCCGGACGCCGCAAGCCTGGATCGCACCGAAGACGTGATCAAGCGCATGTCCGACATCGCCCTGAAACAGCCGGGCGTGGAAAGCGCCGTGGCCTTCCCGGGCCTGTCGATCAACGGGTTCACCAACAGCCCGAACAGCGGCATCGTGTTCGTGACCCTCAAACCGTTCGACGAGCGTAAAGACCCGAGCATGTCCGCCGGTGCGATTGCCGGTGCGCTGAACGGCAAGTACAGCGACATCCAGGAAGCCTACATGGCGATCTTCCCACCGCCGCCGGTACAGGGCCTGGGCACCATCGGCGGGTTCCGCCTGCAGATCGAAGACCGTGGCAACCTGGGTTACGAAGAGCTGTACAAAGAAGTGCAGAACGTCATCACCAAGAGCCGCACCACGCCGGAGCTGTTCGGCCTGTTCACCAGCTACACGGTCAACGTGCCCCAGGTCGATGCCGCCATCGACCGCGAAAAGGCCAAGACCCACGGCGTGGCGATCAGCGACATCTTCGACACCCTGCAGATCTACCTGGGTTCGTTGTATGCCAACGACTTCAACCGCTTCGGCCGCACCTACCAGGTCAACGTACAGGCTGAACAGCAGTTCCGCCTGGATGAAGACCAGATCGGCCAGTTGAAAGTGCGCAACAACAAAGGCGAGATGATCCCGCTGGCGACCTTCATCAAGGTCAGCGACACCTCCGGCCCGGACCGCGTAATGCACTACAACGGCTTCATCACCGCGGAAATCAACGGCAACGCTGCACCGGGCTACAGCTCCGGCCAGGCCCAGGCCGCGATTGAAAAACTGCTGAAGGATGAACTGCCCAACGGCATGACCTACGAGTGGACCGACCTGACGTATCAGCAAATCCTCTCGGGCAACACCGCGCTGTTCGTGTTCCCGCTCTGTGTGCTGCTGGCGTTCCTGGTACTGGCCGCCCAATACGAAAGCTGGAGCCTGCCGTTGGCGGTGATCCTGATCGTACCGATGACGCTGCTGTCGGCCATCACCGGGGTGATCATCTCGGGCGGCGACAACAACATCTTCACCCAGATCGGCCTGATCGTGCTGGTGGGCCTGGCCTGTAAGAACGCGATTCTGATCGTCGAGTTCGCCAAGGATAAACAGCAGGAAGGCCTCGACCCGCTCGCCGCGGTGCTGGAAGCCTGCCGTCTGCGGCTGCGGCCGATCCTGATGACCTCGTTCGCCTTCATCATGGGTGTGGTGCCCCTGGTGCTGTCCAGCGGTGCCGGTGCCGAGATGCGGCATGCCATGGGCGTGGCGGTGTTCTCCGGGATGATCGGCGTGACCTTCTTCGGGCTGTTGCTGACACCAGTGTTCTACGTACTGATCCGTCGCTATGTGGAGCGCCAGGAGGCGCGCAAAGCGGCCAAGGCCTTGAAGCTGGAGACACAGCAATGAGTGTGAAAGTCTTTCTGCCGAGCTTGCTGGTCCTGGCGCTGAGCGCCTGTGCCGTGGGCCCGGACTACACAACCCAGACCCCGGAGGCGGCCAATATCACGGCTGCCGCCGATGCCAAAAAATACGACCACGGGAAATTCGAAGGCATCTGGTGGCAGCAATTCGACGACCCGACTCTGAACCAGTTGGTGACTCAGTCGCTGAGCGGTAACCGCGACCTGCGTGTGGCGTTTGCCCGCCTGCGGGCCGCACGGGCGATCCGCGATGACGCCAGCAACGACGCGATGCCGACCATCACCAGCCGCGCCAGCAGTGACCTGGCCAAGGGGCAAATCCCTGGCCAGACCACCAAGCGCGTCAACAGCGAGCGTTATGACCTGGGCCTGGACATGGCCTGGGAGCTGGACCTGTTCGGCCGCATCCAGCGCAACCTGGAAGCCACCGACGCCGACCAGCAAGCGGCCGAAGCCGACTTGTACCAGCTGCAAGTCACGCTGATTGCCGAACTGGTGGACGCCTACGGTCAACTGCGCGGCGCGCAACTGCGTGAACGCATCGCCCTGGACAACCTGAAGAACCAACAGGAGTCGCGCACCATCACCGTCAGCCTGCGCGATGCCGGCGTGGGCGACCAACTCGACGTGGAACGTGCCGACGCCCGCCTCGCAGCGGTGGAAGCCAGCGTGCCGCAACTGCAGGCCGAACAAGTGCGCGAGCGCAACCGCATCGCCACCCTCCTCGGCCAGCGCCCCGACAAGCTGAGCGTGGACCTGAGCCCGAAAGACTTGCCGGCGATTGCCAAGGCGCTGCCGATCGGCGATCCAGGGCAACTGCTGCAACGGCGCCCGGACATTCTGAGTGCCGAACGCAAACTGGCATCCGCCACCGCGCGCATCGGCGTGGCCAAGGCCGACCTGTTCCCACGGGTCAGCCTCAGCGGCTTCCTCGGCTTCACCGCCGGGCGCGGTTCGCAGATCGGTTCATCCGCGGCGAATGCCTGGGCCCTCGGCCCGAGCATCACCTGGGCCGCGTTTGACCTGGGCAGCGTGCGTGCGCGCCTGCGCGGCGCCGATGCCGAGGCCGATGGCGCCCTGGCCAACTACGAGCAGCAAGTGTTGCTGGCGTTGGAAGAATCCGAGAACGCCTTCAGCGACTACGGCAAGCGTCAGCAACGCCTGGTCTCACTGATCCGCCAAAGCGAATCCAGCCGCGCCGCCGCCGACCTCGCCGCGATCCGCTACCGCGAAGGCACCGTGGACTTCCTCGTGCTGCTCGACGCACAACGCGAACGCCTCGCTGCCGAAGACTCCCAGGCCCAGGCCGAGGTTGATCTGTATCGCGGGATTGTTGCGATCTACAAGGCGCTGGGTGGCGGTTGGCAGCCGGATACGGTGGTCGCTACGGCCAAGTGATGTAAAGAGCTCCTTTGGTTGGTCGCATCCAGCCAATTTTTAGCCCCGTGGTCTGTTTGGTCATGGGGCTTTTTTTGTGTCGCAGTTACTGATGTAGCCACTTATACAAGATGTCAGCGGTGGCGCTCATTAGAAAAAGCACTCCAACAAGCAGGGTTCCCTGAAGCAATCGCTTGAGGTTACGAGGAAAGGCTTGTACCTGCTGCCAATCCACTGCACCTCGTTTTACGTTCCACTTTGGTAGAACAACCGCTGCGGTGACGGCAGATAGTCGAATCATTCTTCCTCGAATCGAATTACCCCAAACACGTTGATTGGGTGTGATAAGACTGCATTTGTTTAGAAGATATTCCATTTCGTCGAGTCTTCGATAAGCCAGGTATATCAAAACCACAAAGGCGATGAAGACCAAAAAAAACAGAGACAAATCAAACAGAAGATTCAGCTGATGAAAAAAAAAAAAAACAAAACTCAAATATTTCCTCTCCTACTTAGTTCCCGAGCTAACTACCATAGTAGCGCGATAGGGCCCCTGCGGTTCCCCCCGCCAGTGCCAAATGATGTAAAGAGTTCCTTTGGTTGGTCGCATCCAGCCAATTTTTAGCCCCGTGGTCCGTTTGGTCATGGGGCTTTTTTTGTGTCGCTGATCAGCGTGTTAG
>NZ_VJWO01000055.1:0-38405 GCF_014889455.1 Pseudomonas sp. K8 | reverse complement strand
GGATAATACGCCAATATCCCATCTGTTAGATCATGATTTTTAACTCGTTTTTATTCATGATATGATATGTAAATACATACCATGTACCACAGTACTAAATCGACGGAGACTCCATGGCTCGTGGCGGCATAAACAAAGCAGTCGTTCAAACGGCACGCCTGGCGATCCTCGCCCGCGGCGAAAACCCCAGCATCGATGCGGTACGCATCGAAATGGGCAATACCGGCTCGAAAACCACGATTCATCGCTACTTGAAGGAACTGGACGAGAGCGAAACGCGGCAGACCATCACCGAAGCGCCCATCGACGATGAACTCGGCGAACTGGTGGCACGGCTTGCCCAGCGCCTGAAAGAGAAAGCCCAAGAGCCCATCGACCTGGCCCTGGCGCAATTCGAGCAACAGAAAACCGCCCTGCTCGCCCAGCTCGAAACGCTGCAAGCAGCCCACAACCAACTGCAACAGCAATTCGATATCCAGGCCGCGGCCCTTGCCGAAGAAAGCGCAGCCCTGCAAACCACCAGCACCAGCCTGCAGACCGAACAAACCCGTAACGCCGGGTTGAGCCAGGCATGCAGTGACTACGAGCTGCGCATCAGCGACAAGGACGAACAGATTCGCTCGCTGGAAGACAAACACCTGCACGCCCGGGATGCGCTGGAGCATTACCGCAACGCCATCAAAGAACAGCGCGAACAGGAGCAACGACGCCACGAAGGCCAGGTGCAACAGGTCCAGGCGGAACTGCGCCAGGCCCAGCAGAGCGCCATGGTGCGCCAGGACGAGATCACCCAGTTGCACCGCGACAACGAGCGCCTGCTGATCGAACATCGGGTGACGGTGAAGGAGTTGGCGGCACTGCAGGAGCAAGTGCGCAAGGACCAGGCGCAGCAACTCAACCTGAGCGAACAGCTGAAGCAGATCGACAGCGAACGCACCCTGCTCCAGGAACGCCTGCGGGTCGCGGTGCAAGACAGTCAGTCACGCCAAGCCGCGCTGAGCGAATTCCAGCAGGCCAACAAGGCGCTGGAGCTGGACCTGATCAAGGCTCAGGCCAGCATCGAGGCGTTGCGTCTGACAGCCGCCGTTGCAGCGACCGCCGAGGCAACGCCCAGCACCTGATCAGTCGGCCACGGGCGTTCGCATGGTGACGAACTCTTCGGCCGCCGTCGGGTGTACGCCAATGGTTTCATCAAAATGCTGCTTGGTCGCGCCCGCCTTGAGCGCGATCGCCAAGCCCTGCACGATTTCCCCGGCGTCCGGGCCGACCATATGGCAACCCAGGACCCTGTCGGTGTCGGCGTCGACCACCAGTTTCATCAGGGTTTTCTCCTGGCAGCCGGTCAATGTCAGCTTCATCGGCCGGAAACGGCTTTCGAAAACCTTCACCTTATAGCCTTTGCCCTTCGCATCTTCCTCGCTCAGACCGACCGTACCGATGTTCGGCAGGCTGAACACGGCCGTCGGGATCATCGCGTAGTCCACCGCACGATACTGCTCCGGCTTGAACAAGCGACGCGCCACGGCCATGCCTTCGGCCAGGGCCACTGGGGTCAACTGCACGCGACCGATCACATCGCCAATCGCCAGGATCGACGATTCGGCGGTCTGGTACAGGTCATCCACTTCGACAAAACCGCGCTTATCCAGTTTGACCCCGGTGTTTTCCAGGCCCAGGTTATCCAGCATCGGCCGACGGCCGGTGGCGTAGAACACGCAGTCTGTTTCCAGCACGCGCCCGTCTTTGAGGGTGGCCTTGAGGCTGCCGTCGGCTTGCTTGTCGATCCGTTCGATATCGGCATTGAACTGCAGATCCAGGCCACGCTTGGTCAATTCTTCCTGCAGATGCTTGCGCACCGCACCGTCAAAACCGCGCAGGAACAAGTCGCCGCGATACAGCAAAGACGTCTGCGCACCCAAACCATGGAAAATTCCGGCGAACTCAACGGCGATATAGCCACCGCCAACCACCAGCACGCGCTTGGGCAGCGTTTTGAGGAAGAACGCTTCATTGGAACCGATCGCGTGCTCATGCCCCGGTATCTGCGGGATCTGCGGCCAGCCGCCGGTCGCGATCAGGATGTGCCTGGCCGTGAAGCGCTCGCCATTGATTTCCACCTGATGCGGATCGACCAGTCGCGCATGCCCTTCATGCAGGGTCACGCCGCTGTTGACCAGCAGGTTGCGATAGATGCCGTTGAGGCGGTTGATCTCACGGTCCTTGTTGGCGATCAGGGTCGCCCAGTCAAAGTTCGCCGCCCCCAGGGACCAGCCGAAACCGCTGGCCTGCTCGAAGTCTTCGGCAAAATGCGCGCCGTAGACCAGCAGTTTCTTCGGCACGCAGCCGACGTTCACACACGTGCCACCCAGGTAGCGGCTTTCCGCCACGGCCACCTTGGCGCCAAAACCGGCGGCAAAGCGCGCAGCACGAACACCGCCGGAACCGGCGCCAATTACATACAGGTCAAAATCGTAGGCCATTTCACTCTCCTCGGCAGGCAATCAGCATACCGACTTAGTTGGGGGTGAAAAACGAAAAAGCCACCCGAAGGTGGCTTTCTCTTACAACAGGCGGGCAACCGTGAATCAGTAAGCCTTGCCAGTCTTGTAGAAGTGCTCGTAGCAGAAGTTGGTCGCTTCGATGTAGCCTTCGGCGCCACCGCAGTCAAAACGACGACCCTTGAACTTGTACGCGATCACGCAACCGTCTTTGGCCTGCTTCAACAGGGCGTCGGTAATCTGGATCTCGCCACCCTTGCCCGGCTCGGTTTCTTCGATCAACTTGAAGATGTCCGGGGTCAGGATGTAACGACCGATGATCGCCAGGTTCGACGGAGCATCTTCAGGCGCTGGCTTCTCGACCATGTCGCGCACGCGGATCAGGCCATCGCCGATGTCGTCACCGGCGATCACGCCGTACTTGTTGGTTTCTTGAGGATCGACCTCTTGAACCGCGACGATGGTGCAACGGTACTTCTGGTACAGCTTGACCATCTGGGTCAGTACGCCGTCGCCTTCCAGGTTCACACACAGGTCGTCGGCCAGTACCACGGCGAACGGTTCGTCACCGATCAGCGGACGGCCGGTCAGGATGGCGTGGCCGAGGCCTTTCATCTGGGTCTGACGGGTGTAGGAGAACGAGCACTCGTCGAGCAGCTTGCGGATACCGACCAGGTATTTTTCCTTGTCGGTGCCTTTGATCTGGTTTTCCAGCTCGTAGCTGATGTCGAAGTGGTCTTCCAGCGCGCGCTTACCACGGCCGGTGACGATAGAGATTTCATTCAAACCGGCATCCAGAGCCTCTTCGACGCCGTACTGGATCAGTGGCTTGTTCACCACCGGCAGCATCTCTTTGGGCATGGCCTTGGTCGCTGGCAAGAAGCGAGTGCCGTAACCGGCTGCTGGGAACAAGCATTTCTTGATCATATGGGTCCTTACAAAGGGCTGTGCGTACGGAATTCGGCGCAGTCTAATCAGGCCGCAGTCACCTTACAATGGGTCCTGCTGGCGTTGCGATGTCATCATAGAGAAAAAATGTCGGCGTAAGTTCCGCTAATCCTACAAAGAGCTTCACCAATACCCCGACAAAAACAGCGTAGCCCTGTGGCTTGAAAAGGGCTGCAACCCTTTTAGCACGCTTCGGCGCCGCAAACATTGACCTGGAATAACTTGGGCGGTGGCGCGACAATTGGCGCTATCATTACGCCCTTGAACCAGACTACGAGATTGTTAATAGATGTCAGAACCCAAAGGCGTGAACGGCTACCTGATCACTAAGCGAGCGGACGGTTGGCACCTGATCAACTTCCACGGCGACAGCGTCGCTGGCGCATTCGCGACCGAGAGCCAGGCAACTGCGGTTGCAGAAGTGTTTGTGGATGAAGCGGGCCACGCATCGAGCAAGCGACCGAAGGGCAAGTAAGCCTTGGAAGCTGCGTAAAAAAGCCCCGGTGAACGGGGCTTTTTTGTATCTTTTGTATAACCCTGGAATAGGCTTACACCTGACTTTCAGGACGAGACATGTCTATACGTAGATGGCAGTTCGCTATAGTCTCGTCGAAACGCCCCACGACAGTGTCAGCGCACCCTCCAACACCCTCGATGATGAACACATATGAACAAGATTCTGGCACTCACTGCAGTATTGGCGCTCGCCGGCTGCACGACCACGTCTGATGTCTACCTGAAAAACGGCGAACAAGGCCTGACCATCGACTGCTCGGGCGAAGCCAATTCCTGGGCCAGTTGCTACGAAAAGGCCGATGCCTCTTGTGCGGGCACCGGCTACCGTATCGTCGGTACCGAAGGCACGCCTTCGCTCAAGGAAAGCGAAAAGACCCTGGGCCAGGACGTGGGCAACTTCAAAAGCCGCAGTGTGGTGGTGGTCTGCAAGTAAGCGTTACGTCTACAGCTGGATATCGGCAAACTTGATACCCAGGCCACGGACGGTCTCCACCAGCTCATCCAGGCGCGAGAAAGATTCGACTTCATCCTGATCGTCCACCAGGAAAAAACTGCGACCGCCGCTTTTCTTGAAGAATACGATCCATTCCCCGAGGTCAGCCGGGTTCTGGATGATGTGAGTGGCCGATATCTGACCTTCGGCCTGGCGAGCCCTGACGTGTTCACGCTTCATGAAAGACTTCCCAAAAAAGACACATGCCGCACAAACCGAGGGTTTGCGCGGCATTTTTGCGTTGATTGGGCGTGAGTCTAACGGATGCCCTGCCCAATCAACACGCCTTCTACGGTTTGGCCGTAGAGATTGACCCCATCGTTGGCGTGGAATTTGACCCGGGTTTTCTCCACGGAACCGTCAACCAGCCGCGGGTCCTGCGGTCGCTCGTGGCTGTTGACGTAGGCCGCCACGTCCCAGGCTTGCTGGTCGCTCAGGCTGCCACCCTTGCCCAGCGGCATGTTGTGCTTGATGAAGGACGCCGCAGTATTGATGCGGTGCATGCCGGCGCCCCAATTGTAGGAGTCCTTCCCCCACAACGGTGGCATCACGTAACTGTCACCGACCTTCTGGCCCTGCCCTTCGGGGCCATGGCAGACGGCGCATTGCCCTTTGTAAACCTGCGCGCCCCCGGACAGGTCATAACCCTTGGCCGGTTGGGCCACGTCGGGATACCCACGGCCTGGTAACTCCACGCCCAACGGTGCTTTGCTGGCCAGCCAGTAGGCGTACACCGAGAGCGCGGTAATTTCGCGACTATCAGCGGTCGGCGGCGTACCGCCGTTCATGCTGAATTGGAAACACCCCTGCAAGCGCTCGGCAAAGGTGTTGACCTTGTCGTTCTTCTTTCGATAGGCCGGATACATCGGGTAGGCGCCCCACAGCGGCGCCGAGTTGGCCAGGCGGCCCTGATCCAGGTGGCAGTTGCTGCAGTTGAGCCCGTTACCGACGAATGTCGGCGCCAGGCGCTTGGTATCCACGAACAACGCGTAGCCCTCCTTGACCAGCTTGCCGTAGGCATTGTCAGGCAGCTCGCTCTCTTGGGGCGGCTGGAATTGACTGACAGCCGCATGGCCGGCAGAAGGCTGCAACTGCGACTGGTCTTCCATGGCGATCGTAGCGGCGTGGGCGGACGGCAGACCCAACAGTCCTAGAACTAAAACAAACGGGCTCATGGCTTGGCCTCCAGTTTCAGTGAGGCGAAATACTGGGCCACGCCCTGTATTTCATCCGGCGTCAGGGATTTTGCGATGTGGCCCATCAGATCATTCGGGTCGTTGTGACGGGTGCCGTTTTGCCAGGCCGTCAGCTGTGCTGCCAGGTAGGTGGCAGGCTGACCGGCAAGAGGCGGGAACGTGTCGCCGACACCCGTACCGGCAGGACCATGGCAACTTGCACATGCCGGAATCTGCCGCTCCCAGGCGCCCTGCTGGGCAAGCTTTTGCGCAGCACCGATAGGCATCTCGCTGCGATGGATCGGTTGCGGGACGACGCCTGGCATCGCCGCCAGCGCCTGGCTGACAGCGTCGATCTCAGCGTCAGTGAGGGCATTCGCCAAGGGTTGCATCACCGGGTTGGCACGCGTGCCGCGCTTGAAGTCTTCCAACTGTTTACGCACATACAGGGCCGGCAACCCCGCCAACCTGGGGAAGCCCGCGGCGGCGAGCCCCGCGCCATCGGCGCCATGGCAGGCTACGCAGGGCATGGCGCCCGGCTGCGAGCCACCCTCGGTGAATATCTTCTTCCCATCCAGCGCGTGGGCATTGCCCAGCAGCAACATCAGCGCACTGCCTATCAGTACTCGTTCCAGAGACATCATCACGGCTCCATTTTTTATAGTTATATATTTAGGCGTTTATGTCATAAGCCTACAAATGGTAGGAGAACCTTCCCGCCGCGACAACTGCGAAAACGCACCACCAAAAAAAGCCCGACACTGCAACGGCAGGTCAGGCTTCTTTATCGGATTCAAACGGACCGTGTAAACGCGCGGCCTCAGCCGGAAATGCAGTCCTCCCCGGCCTTCTTCACATCGCCCGGGCGGATCGGCACATTGGACATGCTCTCGTAGAGCTTGATGCTGCTGCCGCTGGAGCGCTCGTCAATCTCGAAAATAGCCGACGGGTCAGCGGAGAATTTCTGCGGCACAATCACCTGCACGCCGTCTTTATGCGGCTCGATCTGCGGCGGCCGGCGGGTAGTCGACAATTTGCGTACCACACAGGCGGCATATTCCTGCGGTTTTTTCCCTGAAATGACCGCCAAGGTCGGGGGGGTCTGCTTGATATCTGCAACCGAAGCACACCCACCAATCGCCAAGGCCAGAACCAACACACTCCACTTCATATAAAACCTCCGATAAAGACCCTAGGACAGCGGGGATGGTAATTTTCTCCCGCCAACGTAGGATTTATCCCTGATAACTCGGTAAATAACTGTTTTAAATTGTCGAAGTCGTCGACGACGGCCCGATAATAAACGCGCTGGGGCTGATAAACTCTATCTTAACCTACGTATCGTTCTGATTTTTCAGAAAAAGCCCTTCTGGAGACACCCGCCCATGAAATTCATCCACCAGCGTGAGCACCTCAACGAGGGAGATATTGTCGTCATCGAATGCTCACAGACTTGTAATATTCGTCTGATGAGCGATGCGAATTTTCGCAGCTTCAAGAATGGCGGCCGTCACACCTACCACGGCGGCGCGTTCGACAAGTTCCCGGCGAAAATCACCGCGCCGAGCACCGGTTTCTGGAACATCACCCTGGACGTTGTGACGCGCCGCGCCATCAGCGTTACCCGCAAACCTGCGCTGTCCCACAAGATCCGCATCGTTCGTCGCACCAACAGCAAATTGAGCTGACCCGAACACTCGACAGGAAAAAAGCTGTGACCACGACCAAATACGTCATCAAGTACAAACTCAACGGCGAACGCCGCTTTGAGTTTGCCCAACTGCACAGCAACAGCGTCGAAGAAGCCAAGCTAGTACTGGCGAAGATTCACGACGCCAGCGATGAAATCACTGACATCAACGTGAGCAAGGCGCTGTAAGCCCATGCCTGGCCCGACCGTCGACCTGTTCGCCGACGACGCCCTGCAACAACCCGCAGGGCGTGAGCAGATTGGCGAACAGTCCCACGTTCTGAGGGGCTATGCCCTGCCCTGGATTGAGCATCTTCTGCCAGCGTTGCGCTGCGTGCTGGCTCAGTCGCCGTTTCGGCAAATGGTCACGCCCGGTGGTTTCACCATGTCAGCCGCGCTGAGCAGTTGCGGAGAACTGGGTTGGACCACCGATCCCAGCGGCTACCGCTACACCGCGCTTGACCCGCGCAGTGGCCACCCCTGGCCAGCCATGCCCGAAACGTTGCGCCAACTGGCGGCACACGCGGCGACCGACGCCGGGTTCAGCGATTTTGTGCCCGATGCCTGCCTGATCAACCGTTATGTGCCGGGGGCGAAGATGTCGTTGCACCAGGACAAGAACGAACGCTGCTATACCGCGCCGGTGGTTTCCGTGTCGCTGGGGCTGCCGGCGATCTTCCTGTTCGGCGGCCATGCACGCAGCGACAAGTCGCAAAAAATCTCGTTGTTCCATGGCGATGTGGTGGTGTGGGGCGGGGTCGATCGTCTGCGCTTCCACGGAGTCATGCCGGTCAAGAACGGCACGCATCCGGTCATGGGCCCGCAACGCATCAACCTGACCTTTCGCACCGCCGGCTGATTTGACCGCAAGCTTCAGAGTGCCAGGCCGCCGCGACACGACTAATCTGGCCGTGACCCGTCATGAGAGCAGGCAATGAATAACGAACATGACCCGCGCTGGGCAGCGATCCTCGCCCGTGATCCTCAGGCCGACGCGCTGTTTGTCTATGGGGTAAAAACCACCGGTGTGTATTGCCGCCCCAGCAGTGCCTCGCGCTTGCCGCGCCCGGAAAACGTCGAATTCTTTGAGACACCTCAACAGGCCGAGGCGGCAGGCTATCGCCCAAGCAAACGTGCGACCGGTGACCAGACGCAACGCGCGGCACGCCATGCGGAGCTGGTGGCCAACGCTTGTCGGCAGATCGAACACGCCGAAACCCCGCCCAGCCTCGACCAACTGGCTCAGCAAGCCGGGCTGAGCCCGTTCCATTTCCATCGCGTGTTCAAGTCAGTCACCGGCCTCACCCCCAAGGGCTATGCCAGCGCCCAGCGCTCACGCAAAGTGCGCAAGGGGCTCAAAGGTCGCAACACCGTCACCGACGCGCTGTATGACGCCGGCTTCAATTCCAACAGCCGCTTCTATGAATCGGCGGACCAACTGCTTGGCATGAAGCCAAGCGATTACAAAGCCGGCGGCACGAATACTCACATCCATTTTGCCGTCGGCCAATGTTCCCTCGGCGCGATTCTGGTGGCGCAAAGTCATCGCGGCGTGTGCGCGATCCTGCTGGGCGACGAGCCGGACACGCTGGTGCGCGACCTGCAGGACCAATTCCCCAACGCCGACCTGCTGGGCGCCGACCCGGCCTTCGAACAGTTGGTCGCCCAGGTGGTGGGGTTTATAGAAGCCCCGGCCCTGGGCCTGGACTTACCCTTGGATCTGCGCGGCACGGCCTTTCAGGAACGGGTGTGGCAAGCCTTGCGCGACATCCCGGTGGGCAGCACCGCCAGCTACGCGCAGATCGCCGAACGAATTGGCGCGCCCACCGCCTTTCGGGCCGTGGCCCAGGCCTGTGGCGCCAATCGCCTCGCAGTAGCGATTCCCTGCCACCGCGTGGTGCGCAGTAATGGCGAGTTGTCGGGCTACCGATGGGGGGTGGAGCGCAAGCGCCAGTTGCTGGAACGCGAGCGCGACCGCTAAAACAGCACGCGCCACAACACGAAACCCAGGCTGCGTCCAGTGAATAAAACAGACTGGCCGGACGCCAAGGGCCCTGCTAAAACAGCGAAAACTCTTACCAACGCTGGAGACGCATCCCATGAGCACCTGGCCAGACACGCGCATTCTCGATCTGCTGGGCATCGACGTACCGATTATCCAGGCGCCCATGGCCGGTGCGACCACCGCGCAAATGGTCATCGCCGCCAGCGAGGCCGGCGCGCTCGGTTCGATGCCGGCGGCGGCACTGAGTATCGAGCAATTGCGCGCTGCGTTGAGCACTATCCGCCAGGCCGGCACGCGGCCGATCAACGTCAACTTCTTCTGCCATCAACCGCCCGAGGCGGACGACGCCCGTGATCGACGCTGGAAAGACCTGCTGCAACCCTACTACCGCGAACTGGGCGCCGACTTTGATGCACCGACGCCGGTGACCAACCGTGCGCCGTTCAACGAAGCGGCTTGTGAAGTGGTGGAAGCGTTCCGTCCCGAGGTGGTCAGTTTCCATTTCGGTTTGCCGGAAAAATCCCTGCTCGACCGCGTCAAAGCGACCGGCGCCAAGGTACTTTCATCGGCCACAACCGTCGAAGAAGCGATTTGGCTGGAACAGCATGGCTGCGATGCGATCATCGCCATGGGCCTTGAAGCCGGCGGCCACCGCGGTATGTTTCTCAGCGACGACCTCAACAGCCAGATCGGCTTGATGGCGCTGGTGCCGCAGATCGTCGACGCCGTGAGCGTGCCGGTGATCGCCGCCGGCGGTATCGCTGACGCGCGCGGCATCGCGGCCGCCTTTGCCTTGGGTGCTTCGGCGGTGCAGATCGGTACCGCCTACCTGTTGACCCCCGAAGCCACGGTCAGCCCCTCGCACCACCATGCATTGCGCCACGCCCAGGCCAGCGAAACCGCGCTGACCAACCTGTTCACCGGCCGACCGGCGCGCGGCATCGTCAACCGGGTGATGCGAGAACTCGGCGCGATCAACCCGCTGGCCCCGGCCTTCCCCAGGGCCGGCGGTGCGTTGCTGCCACTCAAGGCCAAGGATGAAGCCGGCTTCAGCAACCTGTGGGCGGGCCAGGCGGTGGGCCTGCGGCATCCGTTCGCAACCCGCGAGCTGACCACCTGGCTGGCAGAACAAGCCTTGAGCCGGCTGTCTCGGTAACGCACGTCAGATCAGTATCGGCTCTGCGGGTGGAAGGCCGCTGAGCCGACGTTCATGCAGCGGCGTCAACACGGTAAACCGCTGTTGGCGCAACGCACAGATGCCATATACGACTCGGGCAAAGTGTTCGTTGCTGTCGTCATAGGGCTGGCTCGCCATGATCAGCGCGAAACAGCATTCGGCCTGGCGCTCCTGGGCCATCTTGCGGATCAATCCCAACCCTATCCCCAGCAACGCCCGGCTACTGGTCATGGTCAGTCGCTCATAACCGGAGCTGCGCTGGTGATGACACTCGCGCTGCTGGCCCCGGGCGAGCTGTTCATACAGCGTGTCCAGTTCAGCGGCGGTGTATAAATCCACCGTCGCCTGCTCGCCTGACACATGAAGTTCCAGTTGCTGTTTAAATAACAGTCGCCACGCATCGTCGTCGATTCCGGCCCGCACCGCGACCCAGTCGACACAATCGACCAGCGCGTTTTGCGCGCTCGCGAGCGTGCTTGGCAAACCGGCCTGCAGGGCTTCGAGGTGGATCAATGCCTGGTTGACCAAGTCTGCCTCCTCAGCCATCACGCTCTCCATCAGTTCTCGATAGCCGCCCCATGGTTCGTTACGCCATGCCTGAAGGAAGCCCAGCATCAAGGCCCGCAACTCACCGATCGCCTGCACGCCAATGGTGCGCCGCAATAGCCCTTCCGCCTCGTCGACCAGGCCGCTGAGGTTGCTGACTTGCGCCAGCAGTTCAGACTGATTGAAGGTCGCCGGCTCATTGAGCGATAGCGATGCATTGATCGGCAACTGGTGAAAGACCTGGGCCCAGACACGCTCCAACTGCTCGCGAACCCCGCAGACGAAATCCAGGGGAAACGACAGCACGCTGTAATCGCCGCCATTGACGAAGGGGCTCCAACTGATGCTCAGCGCAAACGCCCCGTCAACCTCCAGGCTTGCGTTGGCAAAGTCCGGATAAAACTTGTAAATCACCAACGCGCCCTCCAAGGCCGGCAACCCGCGCACGCAGTCCTCCCAGCCTTTCAACGTACCGAAATAGCCGCGACCGTTCATTGAGGCATCGAGGTCGCCCAGGCTGAAATCGACCATCGCGGTGTCCGTCGCATCCCGAATCGACAACGCAAAATGCGTTTGCGGGCGCTGATCGCCGAGTTCGGAGAAAATCAGCACGCCGACGGCCTGTGTCTCCCAGCGCTGACTGCGCAAAAAGTCGGAACAGCTTTTCGCCTCGGCATAACCGCAGGTGGCGGTTGCCTGGAGGTAACCTTTGAGTTCGGCGCCTTTGCCCCGGTCGTCGAAGGCTTTTTCCATGCGCTGGCGCAGGTCGATCAACCAGAATGGCGTGGAGACAAAAGTCTCGGACTCACTGGTCTGTTTCAACTTTATCGGGGCGTCGTAGTCTATGGGCGCATTCAGAATCGGCGCGACGGTCCGACCGCCGAGCGTCGACTGCTTGAGCAATATGCGCAACTTGGCATTGGCGCTGGGCAGATCGGCCCCCAGGTCGACCATCGCCAATAGCACCCCCAGCTTGCACTCATGGATGTAGTGGGCGTAGTCCTCGGGCCGATCGGTATTTTGCGCCAACGCATACGTAAGGCCGACATCACCGACATTGGCGATGAAGCGCGCCATGCCGGAAAGCAGCAGCGCGCCCAACCCGCTCAGAGGCCCGACGGCCGCCGTCACCAGGCCGGACACCGCACGGGCGACACTTTTGAACATCGCCAGTTTTACCCGGCGCCGCTCTTCGTCGGACGAAAACACTGCGTAGTCGACCTGCCCCTTGATATCCGCGATGGCCGCCAACTGCAATTGCGCGTTGATGTGCTGGGTATCACGAAAGGACACCGGCTCCGGGGCGAAACGCCGGTAATGGTAGCCATAGCGTTTTTTTTGCGGGAAAAAATCCTGAGGCACCAGGTTCATTTTCTGCGGGAAAGGGGAATGTTCCGCGACAAATCGCATCAACACCTCCGAGGGTTGCCCGGCGGTGGTGCTTGGTGCCCAGACCGCCCACTTGAGCTCGGTGAAGTTGAGGGATATCAGCAATGCCTTCTGTGAGTTGAATTTGAGCACAATCACATTGGGCACCACCGCTTCGTTGAATAGCAGCAGTCGCGGTTTCAACTCGCCTTTCAAGTAGCGGAACGCACACCCTCGCAAGTCTTCGTCGGCTGCATCGACTTGCGCGAGGTAGCGTGCGACCCGCACCCTGGCGAGGGCGTCACAGGTTTCGCCGAATAGTTTCTGGTAGTCGTCGCTGGCGGCCAGCGCATCGATATCCGCCAGGAAGTCAGCCAGCAACACGTCGCGCATCCCGGTCAATGTCGCGACTTGCGACGCCGGCAAGGCTTGCCCCTGCACATCCACGGCACTGAGTTTTTCCTGGAAGTACGCACGCCGTTGCGGCTCACCCAACAGCACTTGTTCAAAGGAAAAGTACTTGTAGCGTGGCGGCACGAATGCACTCACGCCAGGAGAATATGTGGGGTGGCCTATCAGGTATTTGAACTTGAATTGGCGTTCTTTTTTGAACAATTGCTGGGTGTCTTGAGGCAGACCGGACTTCTTCAGGCAGCGATCGATCAACGATTCGATATAGTCTTTGGCGATCTTGTTATTGCCTACGCTCTCCCTCAGCCCATCCCATTTTTGCCAGGCCTGGGTCGTCGTTGCCTCGGGCGTCGGGGGCGCGGTGGGGGCCTTCCAGCCGGTACGTTCGCGGGGCTGAATGCTGACCGCTATAAACAGCCGCGCGGCATCGCAGCGCACGAACCATTGATTGGGCAGCTCGCTCTGCAGCCGGATGCCGCCGTCTTCCTGCAAGACGCCGCAGTTGACCCAGGGGCAGCGGTAACTCATGTAGACGCTGAGATAGTAGTGCCAATCCGCAGCGGCGCGGCGCGAGGCCGGAACTTCTATGATGTAGCGCTCCTCATCGGCCTGATAAGGCATTGCGCTCAGGGTCACCTCGATCACTTCGTCGGCCTTCAGCGCTTGGTCGGCCAGGAGGACGGCACGGGGCGTCCAGCGCGGGAAAATACTGAAATCGGCGTCGAGCACCGCCTCGTTGAACGGCTTGACCCACAGCGTGTTTTTGCCGGGCTCATCGGAATAACGAATGAGATCGCCGCTGCGTGCGCCAATACGCATCCCCGGCCAACCGGTGCCAATCGCCCTGGGCCATTGCCCGGCCCCCAGGGAAATCAGCGGGAGATCAAACCAGATATCCGCAAGCAGGCGCTTACTGGCCCCCCACACGGAGAACAGCACCACCTCGGTCTTGAGCAAAGGCCGTGTCGCGATCGCTAGGCCACGCTCTTCCCACTCGACACTCTGGACCTGGCCTGACACTCGCAGGCTGTCGAGAAAGTATCGATGGGCCGTCAAGCGTTGGGCCAATGCCCCGTACAACTTGGGAAACAGAACATTGACCTGCACGCTGTCAGTCGATTGGTTTTTTCCGACACTCGCGCGCCAGGTAAAGCGCTTGTCGAGTATTTTCCACAGGGGCATTTCCTGGCGCTCGACAATCAACGCAGGACTTCCCGGCTCGGCCCCCTCCTCCAGGATCGAAAACTCCACCGGTATCAACGATTGCGTGGTGATCAGCGCCTTGGCCTGCGGTTCCAGTGCCGAAGCGCTGAGTACGCGGTCCAGCCAGGCCTTCACGGCGGCCTCGCTGGTAAGGTTGTTCGGGGCGCCGACGTTGATATAGGCATATTCCCTTTGCATGGCACTTGCTCCTTTGCCTGCTAAAGGAGCTGCACTATCAACGGGTTCCCATGCATTGGCTGTCAGGAGGCGGGCCGTTGCCGCCGGGAAATGTCAGCGCGGGGCCGGCGGATTCCCCTTGCCATTTTTTCGCTATATACCTATACATACACCGCTTGACCGCCCCCCCCCTGGTCCCGCAGCGCTCAATCCTGGCTTTTTTCCTTCTCATACGGAGCTATCCATGACCTTCAGCCTCCCACGCTTGATTCGCCCCGGCCTGGCGGCCGTCATTGCGCTAGTCACCGCCGCTGCGGTCCACGCCGATGAAGTCCAGGTGGCCGTCGCCGCCAACTTCACCGCACCGATCCAGGCGATTGCCGCCGACTTCGAGAAGGACACCGGTCACAAGCTGATCGCCGCCTACGGTGCCACCGGGCAGTTCTATACCCAGATCAAGAACGGCGCGCCGTTCGAAGTGTTCCTCAGCGCCGACGACACCACCCCGCAAAAACTCGAAACCGAAGGCGATACCGTCAAGGGTTCGCGCTTTACCTACGCGGTCGGCACCCTGGCGCTGTGGTCGGCGAAGGAAGGTTATGTCGATGCCAAGGGCGATGTGCTCAAGCAGAACGCGTTCAAGCACCTGTCCATCGCCAACCCGAAAGCCGCGCCCTACGGGCTGGCCGCCACCCAAGTGCTGGCCAAGGAAGGCTTGACCGAGAAGCTCAAGGACAAGCTCGTCGAGGGCCAGAACATCACCCAGGCCTATCAGTTTGTCTCCACCGGCAATGCCGAGTTGGGGTTTGTGGCCTTGTCGCAGATCTACAAAGACGGCAAAGTCACCAGCGGTTCGGCGTGGATCGTCCCGGCGTCCATGCATGACCCGATCAAACAGGATGCGGTGATCCTCAATAAGGGCAAAGACAGCGCCGCTGCCAAGGCGCTGGTCGAGTACCTGAAAGGGCCGAAAGCCGCTGCCGTTATCAAGTCCTACGGTTACGAGCTCTAAATGCCGCTATCGAGTGCCGATTTTTCCGCGATCTGGTTGACCATCAAACTGGCGTCACTGACCACGGTGATCCTGCTGGTCATCGGCACTCCGATTGCCCTGTGGCTGTCGCGCACGCGCTCCTGGTGGCGCGGGCCTATCGGCGCGGTGGTCGCCCTGCCGCTGGTGCTGCCGCCCACGGTCATCGGCTTCTACCTGCTGCTGACGATGGGGCCGCACGGTTACTTCGGCCAGTTCACCCAATGGCTGGGCCTGGGCACCCTGACCTTCAGTTTCGCCGGGCTGGTGATCGGCTCGGTGATCTATTCCATGCCGTTCGTGGTGCAGCCGTTGCAAAACGCCTTCTCCGCCATCGGCACACGCCCCTTGGAAGTGGCCGCGACCTTGCGCGCCAACCCCTGGGACACGTTCTTCAGCGTGATCCTGCCCCTGGCCCGCCCGGGGTTTATCACCGCGTCGATTCTCGGCTTTGCGCATACCGTCGGCGAGTTCGGGGTGGTGCTGATGATCGGCGGCAATATCCCGGACAAGACCCGGGTCGTCTCGGTGCAGATCTACGACCACGTCGAAGCCATGGAATACGCCCAGGCGCACTGGCTGGCCGGCGCCATGGTGGTGTTCGCGTTCCTGGTGTTGCTGGCGCTCTACTCCAGCCGTAAAACCAAGATGGGCTGGAGCTGATGCCGATGATCGATGTACGCCTGCACCTCACGTATTCCGCCTTTGCCCTGAAAGTGGACCTGCAACTGCCCGGTCGCGGCGTCACCGCGCTGTATGGGCATTCCGGCTCCGGCAAGACCACCTGCCTGCGCTGCATTGCCGGGCTGGAACGTGCCGAGGACGGTTTTGTCCAGGTCAACGACGAAGTCTGGCAAGACAGCCGCAACGGGCTGTTCGTACCGCCGCATAAACGTGCGCTGGGCTATGTGTTCCAGGAAGCGAGCCTGTTCCCCCATCTGTCGGTGCGCGCCAATCTGGAATTCGGCCTCAAGCGCATCCCGCGTGCGCAACGTCGCGTCGACACGGCCCAGGCCACCGAACTGCTGGGCATCAGCCATTTGCTTGAGCGGCATCCGCAGCACTTGTCCGGCGGCGAGCGCCAGCGCATCGGTATCGCCCGCGCGTTACTGACCAGCCCGCGCCTGTTATTGATGGACGAACCGCTGGCGGCTCTCGACAGCCAACGCAAAGGTGAAATCCTGCCGTACCTGGAACGCCTGCACGACGAACTGGACATTCCGGTGCTCTACGTCAGTCACGCCCAGGACGAGGTGGCGCGCCTGGCCGATCACATCGTGTTGCTGCGCGACGGCCAGGCCCTGGCCAGCGGCCCCATCGGTGAAACCCTGGCGCGGCTGGATTTGCCCTTGGCCTTGGGCGACGACGCCGGTGTGGTGATCAACGGCACGGTAAGCGCTTACGACGCGCACTATCAATTGCTGACCCTGCAACTGCCCGGCAGCGCCTTGCAGATGCGCGTCGCCCATACGCCGCTGGCCTTGGGCAAAGCCCTGCGGGTCAAGGTGCAGGCGCGGGACGTAAGCCTCAATTTGCAGGCCGAAGCCCACAGCAGCATCCTCAACCGCCTGCCGGTGACGGTCACCCAGGAGATTGCGGCGGACAACAGCGCCCATGTGCTGGTGCGCCTGGATGCCGGCGGCACGCCGTTGCTGGCACGGATCACACGCTTCTCCCGCGACCAGTTGCAACTGCACCCCGGCCAGATGCTGTGGGCGCAGATCAAGGCGGTGGCGGTGCTGGCGTAGCCGCGAAACCTTGTGGCCGCAGCGTCTTGCGTTGCAGTCAATCAAACAGACCGGCCTGATCTGTTTATAACCTGCTGTCCGCCGACCTGCCCCGCGACCTGCAAGAACATTACCTACGCAATGGGAGTGTCACACCTCGAGTTTTTTACAGGCGATCGAGTCCTCTCATACTTTGGTCTGGCATGACGCTGGCTGGAGGCTGGAAGCGGCCTGAGGTCATTGCGCCAGACATCAAAGCGCCTTACGGTAGTGGCCGCATAATCTCACCGAGGAACCCAGCCCGATGCTGCCTTCGTCCCAAAAGCCCTACGCCAACGTCGTACTCGCCCGTCAACAGCAATGGCGGGGTCGTGTCGGCATGATGCTGGTGGCCAGCCTGTCTGTGCTGGCGGGCATGACCGATGCCATTGGTTTCATGGCCAGTGGCGACTTTGTCTCATTCATGAGCGGCAACACCACGCGCCTGGCAGTAGCGATCAGCGAAGGTGACCTGGGCCTGACCGGGCGCCTGCTGTTACTGGTCGCGACCTTCGTGGTCGGCAACGCCTTGGGTATCGTGGTCAGCCGCATGAGCGGCCGTCACGCCCTGCCCCTGCTGCTGTGCATCGCGGCGCTGCTCTGCGGCGGCGCGCTGTGGCCGTTCGCCGATATGCTGCCCGCCTTGCTCGCAGCGATTGTGGCGATGGGCATGCTCAATGCCGCCGTCGAAGAGGTCAACGGCTTGCCGGTGGGGCTTACCTATGTCACCGGCGCGCTGTCACGCTTTGGTCGCGGGTTGGGACGCTGGCTGCTGGGGGAGCGTCGCAACGGGTGGCGCGTGCAGTTGGTCCCCTGGACGGGGATGTTCATCGGGGCGGTGATCGGGGCGCTGCTCGAGCACCGCATGGGCTTGGGTGCGCTGCTGGTCAGCGGGGCGCTGGCTGCGGTTTTGGGCCTGGTGTCACTGAAGATCCCCCGGCGCTGGCACTTGGGTTACATGCCGCGCTGATGACCTGGGAGGCTCGCCCGACGTGACGGCCTCGACATCCGTGTACTGGTAAAGAGCTATTACGTCGAGCGAGCGGGGGAATCATAGGACAATGCCCTGCGACTGTCCCGCAGGGCATTTCCTAAAAGCACTACGGCAACAGATTACAGACAAGTCGCAAGTGCGGCCAAACGGCGCTTGGCGACCATGGAGTCTTCGGCAGTGTAGTAATCGACAGAGGAACCGGCCCCTGCGCTGCGCACGTCGGCAAAGTAATCGCCGCCGGTGGTGTACACCGTGAAACCGCCCGCCCCGATCGGCTCCTTGAAGCCGCCGGCGTCGACACCAAACACCGCCTCGTCCTGCCAGCCGAACTGGATACATTGGGCAACCACCAGCGCAGCCTTGTCCGACACCAAGGTCTTGTAGGGCGTGCCGGTGCGTGCCGCGTTCATTTTCGAGCCCGCGCAGCCGGCCAGTGCTGCCAGTACCAATGCGCCAATTACCAGTTTCCGCATGCCATCGCTCCTTGGAAAAAAACGCGACTCTACCATTAGCAGGCGACACTCACGGATTATTACGTCACCCTGTCGCCTACTTGCGAGTTCGCTTCTACCTGGAAAACCGATGACACCCAATGCCGAACGCTACAACCCATCCACCGACTATGCCGACAAGCTGATCAGCCGCATCGGCCAGACGCCCACGTGGATCGCCAAGCGCATTGGCGTGACGGACAAGCGCATTCGCTACATTCTCGACGGCGAGCGCACGGTGAAAGGCGAAAGTACGCCGATCCAGATGACCTACACCGAGCAGTTCGCGCTGGAGTGCTTGGCGGCCGAGGCCAAGGCGAAAAAGAAGCCGACGCCGCCCACCGAATGAATTTAGTTTCACTGTGACAGCAGAACGCGCCACCGATAATGGCCGGGCTCACTTTTAGAAGTCTCCTTCAGCCCGCTCTCCCGCGGGCTTTTTTTCGCCTATGTGTTTAGAACCACCAGCGAAACAGGTAGAACAACGCCATGCTCAACAGCACGGTGAGCAGCACATTGCGCGTCCAGACCATCAGCGCCACCGCGCAGATCCCGGCCAGCAGGTAGGGGTTGGCCGGGCTCAGGTTGAGCCGGTGGTCGGCGAAGAAAATGATCGGCCCGCAAATCGCCGTGAGCATGCCCGGTACCGCGAACCCGAGAAACTCCCGCGCACCACGGGTGAGCCGCACGGGCAGGCGCGGTTCGATAAACAGGTAGCGGTTAAAAAATACGATCAAGCCCATTGCAACAATCATCACAAAAATCATGCCTGCCCGACTCCCAATCGTTTGCAGGCATACCCTGCACTCATGCCCAACACACCCGAGACCACCACGGCCGACTCCCACTGAAGGAAGCTCAAGCCGACCGAGCACAACAGCGCCACCGCCACGCACACCACGGTGGGCACATCGCGCACCACGGGCGTGATCAACGCGATAAACGTCGCGACAATCGAGAATTCCAGGCCCAGGTGTTCGAGCCCTGGAATGCTCTTGCCCAGGACAATGCCAGCGAGGGTGAACAGGTTCCAGGCGATATAGAACGTCAGGCCAACACCCAGCGCGTACCAGCGGTTGAAGGTTTCGCGGTCGTACTGGCTGACCAGGGCGAAGAACTCATCAGTCATCAGGAAACCCAGGCTCATGCGCCAGCGCGGTTTGAGCACGGACAATGTGGGGCGCAGGTGCATGCCGTACAGCAGATGTTGTGAGGTCAGCAGCAAAGTCGTGAGCAAGATGGAGATCAGGCTGGCGCCGCTCTTGACCATGCCGATGGCGACCAATTGCGCGGCACCGGCAAACACGATAGCGGAAAGCCCCTGGGCTTCGAGCGGGGAAAAGTGCGCTTCGATGGCCATTGAGCCGGCCAGCAAGCCCCAGGGCGCGCACGCCAGGGATAACGGAATGACAGCAATCGCGCCACGGGCGAAGGCGTAGTGAGGTAAGGCAGTAGGCATGGAAACCGCTCATCGACAGACAGTCGACAAGCATGCCAGCGCAATATGCAGGTTGTCTTGAACGATCTTGCTCAGGCGAGCCTTACCGACACCAGTTCCACCGAGTCCCGCGCTTCGCGCAGTTCATAGGCATCCTGGTTGAGGCGGTGGATGGTATTGAGCAAGCGCTGGCGCAGCACTTCATCGCCGAGTTTTTCGACGGCACGCATCAGATCGAAGGCCGCGGTTTCGTTATTTTCCGCGACGGAATCGAGGGTCTTGCGCAGATTGCGAGTGGCACGGGTCACGCGTGGTATTCCTTCATCAGCTATGGGCAGGCACTTTAGGACATTTGTGTTTCATTTTAATTTCAATCACTTGTGGCGTGTTTCCAGACATTTGATCCATATCAATTGAAACAGGATTTGACCGAAATATATGGAAATACGTATATTCGGATATACCTATACGAGCAGGCCTTGACCGTGTCAGTCCCTTTCTCACCTCCAACCCTATTCAAATGCCTGGCCGATGCCACTCGCGTGCGAATGACCTTGCTGATCCTGCGCGAAGGCGAACTTTGCGTGTGCGAACTGATCCACGCACTTGACGACAGCCAGCCGAAAATCTCCCGCCACCTTGCGCAGCTGCGCAACTGCGGGTTGCTGCTGGATCGTCGCCAGGGGCAATGGGTCTACTACCGCATCAATCCGGCACTGCCCGACTGGGTGACTCATGTGCTGGACACCACCCTGCAAGCCAACCAGCCATGGTTGCAAAACGACGCGCTGCGTCTTGATGCAATGGGCGACAGACCACAACGAGCCAGCACCTGCTGTTGAGCCACCGGAGCGTTTATTCATGCTTGTCGCAATTGCGATTTTTATCTTCACCATCATCCTGGTCATCTGGCAGCCCAAAGGCCTGGGTGTCGGCTGGAGCGCGACCATGGGCGCGATCCTCGCACTGGCCTGCGGCGTGATCAGCCTGGCGGACATCCCGGTGGTGTGGCACATCATCTGGAATGCCACCGGCACCTTTGTCGCGCTGATCGTCATCAGCCTGTTGCTGGACGAGGCCGGGTTCTTTGCCTGGGCTGCGCTGCATGTGGCCCGTTGGGGCCGTGGTCGCGGCCGGCGGTTGTTTGCCTACATGGTGCTGCTCGGCGCGCTGGTGTCGGCGCTGTTTGCCAATGACGGCGCGGCACTGATCCTCACGCCGATTGTGATGTCGATGCTGCTGGCGTTGCGTTTTTCTCCGGCGGCGACCCTGGCGTTCGTCATGGGCGCCGGGTTTATCGCCGACACGGCAAGCCTGCCGCTGGTGGTGTCGAACCTGGTGAACATTGTCTCGGCGGACTATTTCAAGATCGGCTTCAATGAATACGCAGCGGTGATGGTGCCGGTGAACCTGGTCAGCGTCGCCGCCACCCTGGCGGTGCTGTTGTGGTTTTTCCGCCGCGATATTCCGCAAACCTACGACCCGGCCGACCTGGCGGACCCGGCCAGCGCCATTCACGACCACGCGACTTTTCGCGCCGGCTGGTGGGTGCTGGGTATCCTGCTGATCGGCTGCTTTGCCCTGGAACCGTTGGGGATTCCCATCAGCGCGATCTCTGCAGTGTGCGCGGTGTTGCTGCTGGTGATCGCCGCCAAAGGCCACAAGATTTCCACGCGCAAAGTGCTCAAGGAAGCGCCCTGGCAGATCGTGATCTTTTCCCTGGGCATGTACCTGGTGGTCTACGGGCTGCGCAACGCCGGGCTGACCACATACCTGGCGACCTGGCTCGACACCTTCGCCACCTACGGCGTATGGGGCGCGGCGATGGGCACCGGGGTGCTGACGGCATTGTTGTCTTCGGCAATGAACAACCTGCCGACCGTGTTGATCGGTGCGCTCTCCATCGAATCCAGCCATGCCGCGGGCGTGGTCAAGGACGCGATGATCTACGCCAACGTGATCGGCAGCGACCTCGGCCCGAAAATCACCCCCATCGGCAGCCTGGCCACCCTGCTGTGGCTGCATATCCTGGCGCGCAAAGGCATCACCATCACTTGGGGTTACTACTTCAAGGTCGGCATCGTCCTGACCTTGCCGGTGTTGCTGATCACTCTCGCCGCCCTCGCCTTGCGTCTTAGCCTCTGAAGGACATACGCCAATGAAAGTCTTGTTCATGTGTACCGCCAACAGCTGACGGAGCATTTTGTCCGAAGCGATGTTCAAGCACCTGGCGCCAGAAGGGTTTGAGGCAGTCAGCTCCGGCAGCTTCCCCAAGGGTCAGGTGCTGCCCCGCAGCCTGAGCACGTTGCAGGCCACGCAGGGCTTGTACAGCAAGGGCAACGACGCCTTTGAAGGCAGCCCGCCGGATGTGGTGATCACGGTGTGCGACAAGGCCGCCGGTGAAGCCTGCCCAGTGTATTTCGGCCCGGCGCTGAAGGCGCACTGGGGGTTGGCAGACCCTTCGGATGTCGGGCGACGAGGCGAGCATCCAAGCCGCATTCGACCCGAGCGGCTTGCCATTACCCGATGATGCCCCGCGTGAGCATCCGAAGGTGCAGGAGCTGTTGGAACTGATGCAATGGTCGGAAGGCCAGGTCAGGTGTTCCCCTGAACGACACGGTTCGATGTCGGCGGTGTTCAAAGCGCAAATCGACTGGGTGCCGTTGTCCTTGGGCGCGGTCCGCCCGACCCAGGGCAAAACCCTGGCGGTGATGCAAGTGTGCGGCGGTTCCCAGTCCTTCAACACGGTCAACCAACTGCGCGTACTCGGGCGTTGGATGCGTATGTTCACCATCCCCAATCAATCCTCGGTGCCCAAGGCGTTCATGGAGTTCGATGATCAGGACCGCATGAAACCCTCGGCGCTCTATGATCGCGTTGTCGACGTGATGGAGGAACTGGTGAAGTTCACCGTGCTGCTGCGTGATCGTCCGGATTTGGTCGACCGCTACTCGGAGCGCAGGGAAAGCGCCGAAGAACTGTCGCAACGGGTCAATCAACGGTCGATCTGAGCCTGGCTGACGGCGTATGCTCACGTCCATCCCATGACTGAGCCGACCCCATGAGCACCCTGCAACACGCCTGGCTGGGCGACTACGAAATCAACAGCGTCCACTGCTCCGGCCTGACCTTTGCCCGCCACAGCCACGACGAATGCGTGATCGGCGTGAACCTGGTGGGCGAAGAAAACGTGTGGCTGGACCGCCGCGAGTTCGTGGCCGGGCCAGGCGCCATCACCTTGTACAACCCCGGGCAGATTCAGGGCGGCGGTGCGGCGGAAGGCGCGCCGTGGCAGTTTATCAGCCTGTACGTCAGCGCCGAGCAATTGGCCGCCGACCTGGGGTTGGCGCATGTCGAATTCGATCGATCGCTGTGTTTCCAGCCGGATCTGGCGCGGCGCCTGGCGGTTGTGGCAAAAGGCGCATCGAGCGGCGACGTTCTGGTCCGCGAGCTGAACGAAGACGCCCTGGTTGTGCTGCTGGGAGAAGTGGTCGGCCTCAGCGGCGTGCGCTTGCCCGGCAACGCGGCAGCCGGCAAAAGCCTGATCGGCCGCGCCCAGGAATTGCTCGCCGCACAGTTGCATCAATCACTGCCCCTGGACCACCTCGGCGAGGCGCTGGGGTTGTCCAAGTTCCACCTGCTGCGCACCTTTCAAAAAGAGACCGGGCTCAGCCCTCGCCAGTGGGCCATGCAATTGCGCACGCGCCGCGCCAAAGGCCTGTTGCGCAATGGGATGGCGGCCGGCGAGGTCGCCCATCAGCTCGGTTTTGCCGACCAGAGCCACCTCAACCGGCATTTCCGCGCCGCCTATGGCCTCACGCCTGGCCGCTATCAGAGTGTGGCGAAACGCTGAACAGCACAATCTGGTCCAAGACAACGCGTGCGTGCGCCAGCACACTGCCCGCCATCACTTGATGGAGCATAGGGATGCTGGCGATCTTCTTTTACGCACTGGTATTCGGTTTTGTGTTTTGCCTGTCCCCCGGCGCTGTGCTGGCGGAGACCTTGCGCCGTGGTTTGCAACACGGTTTCACCCCGGCGTTGCTGGTGCAGGTCGGTTCGCTGGTCGGCGATGCGGTGTGGGCCGTGATCGGCCTGACCGGCATCGCGCTGTTGATCCAGCATGACGCCGTGCGCGTGCCGCTGACCCTCCTCTGCGCGCTCTATCTCGCCTGGCTCGGCGTGCGCAGCCTGCTCGACGCCTGGCGTTTGCCCGCAGCCGACAGCGCACCGGCCGGCTCCGGCACGAATGCGCTGGCGGTGGGCGCAGCCATTTCGCTGGCCAACCCGAAGAACATTGTGTACTGGGGGGCGTTGGGCAGCGCGTTGTCGGGCATCGTCGGGGCTACGCCCAGCCACACGCAGACGCTGATGTTTTTCGGCGGTTTCATGCTGGCCTCGGTGCTGTCGTGTTTTCTGACGGCCGCACTGGTCAATCTGCTGCGCAAGAACGCCTCGCCGACCTGGCAACGCATCAGTTACGCGGCGTGCGGTGTAGTCTTGATCTATCTCGCCGTTCTCGCCGCGCAAGGCATATGAAGTTATATATGCCCGGTAACTTATGAATATGTTTTATCTGAATAGACTCTGAACACTTGGTATTTTAATTAATCATGCGTTGACATTCCGCAACTGGCTGAGTAGATTGCCCCTGCCCGCAATTGGGGCCTTTTTTAAACCTCACAAAAGAAGCCAATGGACACAGTATCTAGTCGCTGTCCGAGCACCGCGTTGGCGGGCATCGGGCGCCCAACCCAGAAGATGACAGGACTTGCCTCTCCGGTCCGGTAAGCTGCGCTAGAGCTTGTGCTCCACCGTAACTGCCTCACCGGTCGCCCGTCCGGTCCCGAGGTGTGTTATGACCTTCCAAACCTTTGTTGTAAAAGATGTACGAACGCTGGCCGCGACCCTGCGGGCCAAGCTGTGCCGAGCGCCCGCAGGCGTTTGTGTTGCCCGCCCGACCTTTGCCGTACCCTCCCCTCGAATGCGCCCGGCCCATCCGCTGGCGCACTGGCGTGCCTGCCCGACGACTGGCCGACTGCAGCAGCATTGGGCTCACGCCGCCCCTCAAGACCCACAGAGACGTAACGTTTCCAACCTGGCTGAAGCCCGCCTGATGCCCGCTCTTTACCTGAGCACTCGCGCCGCTTGACCGCTTGGAAACAGCAACTTTCTGATCAATACCCTGGAGTTCTTTTATGAACCTTTCCAGTAGTAGCCCGCTGCGCGCGCAGTAACTAACGCGCACTTAGCGGGCCCATTGAAAGTTATTCAACACCTTATTTGAACCGATCGCGAAGTCCGCGACTCGGCATGCTTTCGCTCGCCTGTCATCAGGTCAGTACCGGGTATGTTTTGTCGAGAACTGGCGACAGGAGTACACACCATGAGCGCCGTAAAAAAACCGCCACAGCCCAACAAAAACCGCACCGACGCCGACACTCGGCTATCGATGCGGGCCGCCCGCGAAGCCCATAACGGCCTGTCGGCCACCCTGGCCAATGTGCGAGCCACTCTGGATGGCCTGACCGAGTTGGATGCCACTGCACGCCTGCAACGGCAAGGCCATAACGAAGTCGCCCATGACAAGCCGCCTCACGCGTTCATCCAGTTCCTGCAGGCGCTGAACAATCCGTTTATCTATGTGCTGCTGACGCTGGGCGCGATCAGCTTCGTCACCGATTACTGGTTGCCGTTGCAGGCCGGTGAAGAAGTCGACCTGACCAAAGTCATCATCATCATGACCATGGTCCTGCTCAGCAGCCTGCTGCGGTTCTGGCAGGAGCACCGTTCGGCCAAATCCGCCGAAACGCTCAAAGCCATGGTCCGCACCACCGCCACCGTACTGCGCCGCGAACAGGTCGGCGCCCAGCCAACCCTGCGCGAAGTGCCGATGCGCGAACTGGTGGCCGGCGATATCGTGCAACTGTCGGCCGGCGACATGATCCCGGCCGACATCCGCCTGATCGAATCGCGTGACCTGTTCATCAGCCAGGCGGTGCTGACCGGCGAAGCCTTGCCCGTGGAAAAATACGACACGCTGGGGGACGTGACGCAAAAGTCCGCCAGTACCCTTGCCGCCGACCAGGGCAACTTGCTCGACCTGCCGAACATCTGCTTCATGGGCACCAACGTGGTCAGCGGCCGCGCCAAAGCCGTGGTGGTGGCCACCGGACCGCGCACCTACTTCGGCTCGCTGGCCAAGGCGATTGTCGGTTCCCGGGCGCAGACCGCGTTTGATCGCGGCGTGAACAGCGTCAGCTGGCTGCTGATCCGCTTCATGCTGGTGATGGTGCCGATCGTGTTCTTCCTCAACGGTTTCTCCAAGGGTGACTGGGGCGATGCCTTCCTGTTTGCCCTGGCGGTCGCCGTCGGCCTGACCCCGGAAATGCTGCCGATGATTGTCAGCGCCAACCTGGCCAAGGGCGCCACCGCCATGGCCAAGCGCAAAGTGGTGGTCAAGCGCCTCAACGCGATCCAGAACTTCGGTTCGATGGACGTGCTGTGTACCGACAAGACCGGCACCCTGACCCAGGACAAGATCATCCTCGAACATCACGTCAACGCCTTTGGCCAGCGCGATGACGCGGTGCTGTCGCTGGCCTGGCTCAACAGTTATCACCAAAGCGGCATGAAGAACCTGATGGACCAGGCCGTGGTGCAGTTCTCGGCACAAAACCCCAAGTTCCAGGCGCCGTTTGCCTACAGCAAGGTCGATGAATTGCCGTTCGACTTTGTACGCCGTCGCCTGTCAATTGTGGTCAAGGACGCCGCCGGCGACCATCTGCTGGTGTGCAAGGGTGCCGTGGAAGAGATGCTGAGCATTGCCACGCACGTGATCGAAGCCGGCGCCGCGGTGCCGCTGGATCAGCGGCGTCGCGAGGCGTTGCTGGCGATTGCCAATGACTACAACGAAGACGGCTTTCGCGTGCTGGTGGTGGCCACCCGCAATATCCCGAACGCGTTGGCGCGCCGGCAGTACACCACCGCCGATGAGCGCAACCTGGTGATCCAGGGGTTCCTGACCTTCCTTGATCCGCCGAAGGAAACCGCAGGCCCGGCGATTGCGGCGCTGCAACAGATCGGCGTAGCGGTAAAAGTGCTGACCGGCGACAACGCGGTGGTCACCAGCAAGATCTGCCGCCAGGTCGGCCTCGACCCAGGCCAGCCGCTGCTCGGCGTGGACATCGAAGCAATGGACGATGCAACCCTGCAGCGCCGCGTGGAAGAGCGCACGGTGTTTGCCAAGCTGACACCGCTGCAGAAGTCGCGGGTGCTCAAGGCCCTGCAAGCCAACGGCCACACTGTCGGTTTCCTCGGTGACGGTATCAACGATGCGCCGGCGCTGCGCGATGCCGACGTGGGGATCTCGGTGGACAGCGGCACCGACATCGCCAAGGAATCGGCCGACATCATCCTGCTGGAAAAGAGCCTGATGGTGCTGGAAGAAGGCGTGCTCAAGGGCCGCGAAACCTTCGGCAATATCATGAAGTACCTGAACATGACCGCCAGCTCCAACTTCGGCAACGTGTTCTCGGTGCTGGTGGCCAGTGCGTTCATTCCGTTCATGCCGATGCTGGCGATCCACCTGCTGCTGCAGAACCTGATGTACGACATCTCCCAACTGGCCTTGCCGTGGGACAAGATGGACAAGGAATACCTGGCCAAGCCACGCAAGTGGGACGCGAAGAACATCGGCCGCTTCATGCTGTGGATCGGGCCAACCTCGTCGATCTTCGACATCACCACCTTTGCGCTGATGTGGTACGTGTTCGCCGCCAACAGCGTGGAGATGCAGACCCTGTTCCAGTCCGGCTGGTTCATCGAGGGCCTGCTCTCGCAAACCCTGGTGGTGCATATGCTGCGCACCCGCAAGATCCCGTTCTTCCAGAGCACCGCGGCATGGCCGGTGTTGCTGATGACCGGTGTGGTGATCGCCCTGGGGATCTATGTGCCGTTCTCGCCGCTCGGCACCCTGGTGGGCCTGCAACCGCTGCCGCTGGCGTACTTCCCATGGCTGGCAGGCACCTTGCTCAGCTACTGCTGCGTGGCTCAACTGATGAAGACGATCTACATCCGCCGCTTCAAGCAGTGGTACTGATCACTCCCGCCGTTCAGACGGTGGCGGTCGCTCGGCTGCCACCGTGCATTACAAGGATTTCAAGCATGCGCGTGTTGATCTGTGCAGGTCGTCATTACGCCGACACCCAACGTTCCCGCCACGTGCTGGACGCTTACCACCGCCTGCGCCCGGTGCAGGTATTGATCCACGGCGGCAACCAGTTCCTCGGCAGCGAGATCGAGGAGTGGGCGCGGGAAATCGGCATCGACGTGGTGCGTTATCCGCCCAATTGGCAACGCCACGGCAAGCAGGCGGAACGCCAGCGCAACCATTTCATGCTGACCGACAGCCGCCCTGATGTGGTCATCGCCCTGCCCGGTGGCGATGACACGTCAGAGCTGGTCTGTCAGGCCAAAGCCAGCGGCATCTCGGTGCTGACCGTAGAAAGCTGAATTCAAGCGAGGCACAACATGTACAAAAAACACCGCCACCCCTCGGACAGGGTTACCCGCTATCGAGGCGCTCGCCATACCCTCTTGTTGTTACCGCCAGCCAAACGGCGGGCGTTACGGCGCAACCTGATGTTTATCGGGCTTACACTCAGCGTCGTCCTGCTCATCAGCCTATTCTCGAAGGCCTTCGCGGCAGGGGGCGCTTATGCAGTCGACGACGGCGCGATCAATGCGCCGGGCGAATGCAACGTCGACGCCTGGTACAGCGCCCACCGACACGACGGCGGCACGCACAATGAGACACTGTCGCCTGCCTGCACCTTCGAGGCCCTGCCCGCCGTGCAATGGGGCGTAGCATTGTCACGGGCCAACCGCGAGACGCAAGTGAGCCCGCAAGTGAAGGCGCAGGTAATGTCACGTCAGGACCTGCGCCTGGAGATAGCCGTGTCCGCCAGCGCCCACGTTGCCCTGGACCGGCGACATGCGTTTGATGGCGCGGACTTCAACGTGCCGTTGACGTGGCAACCGCTGGAGCCCCTGCGACTGAACCTGAATGCCGGCTGGACCCACGCGTATGACGACGGCGAACAAAACCAGCGTCTCACATGGGGCGCCGGCGCCGAATATCGGGTAGCGCACTCGTTGACGCTGATTGTCGAACGCTACGGCCAAAAAGACGGTGAGCAGGCCTGGCAAGCGGGGCCGCGGTTCCACCTTGGGCCGCTGATCGACATCGATGTGGTGGTTGGGCGCAGCCTGGTCGCTGAACGCGCGCAATGGTTGACCACCGGCGCCACGTTGCGTTTCTAGGCGTCACGCCTTCGCAGGGGTGGCGTCCTCTGGCGGAACCCGATGACCGCGGGGTGGGCACGCCTTATGATGGCGCCATCGCGCCGCCCAGACAGAGATAAAGCCCGTGAACCGTATCGAACAGATCGCCCTGATGGCGACCTACAACCAGTGGATGAACCGTAAAGTCTACGACGCGGCCGCCAAGCTGACGGACGCCGAACTACGGATGGACCGCCGCGCATTTTTCGGCTCGATCCTCGGCACGCTGAACCACCTGACACTGGGCGACACCGTGTGGCTCAAACGCTTTGCCCAGCATCCCGCCAGCCACGCGGCGCTGGCACCGTTAAGCGGCATTGCCGCGCCCACCGATCTCAAGCAACTGGCCTTCGCCGACCTGTACGAACTGACCAGCCACCGCGCCTGGCTGGATCGACTGATCATCGACTGGGCGCAAAGCCTGCGCGAGCCTGACCTCGACCTGCGCCTGCATTACCACAACATGCGCGGGGTCGCGGCGGACAAACCGTTCTTCGGCCTGCTGGTGCATTTTTTCAATCATCAGACCCACCACCGGGGCCAGCTGACGACACTGCTGACCCAGGCCGGACACGATGTGGGCGATACCGACCTGCTCGCGCTGATCGACTGAACTCAGCGGGCGCCGAACTCGGCGTAAGCCTGCAACAAACGTGGAAAATCCTCCGGCCCGGGCAATTGTGCAAAGTGCTCGACCGCCGGCGTCGTGGCCCAGGGTAATTTCTCGCTGGTCCAGGTTTCCATGAACGGCGGATAATCCTCGGCATTCTCCAGCATCGTCGCACGCACATTGACGAACTCATCGATGCCATGGGGCCGTGTAAACAGCCAGCTCATGCAATGGGGGCAAAAGTAATGGCGGTCCACGCCATGCATGCCGCCGATCACCGGGCAACCCTGGGTCACGGTGAACGCGCTGGCGGGAATCAGCGCACTGAGGGAGAACGCGCTGGCGGTCATCTTCTGACAACCGGTGCAATGGCAGGCCATGGTGATCACGGGGGGCTGGCTCACACTGAAGCGCACGCGGTTACAACGGCAACTGCCTTCACGAGGCAGGTTCTCGACGCTCATCACTCACTCCTTTTTATGATTGGACTTGAGGCAGGGTAACGTCGAGCCTTGCTGTTGAGAAGGGCCAGGCCCGTAAACCGAACGCTGCGACCAGCACGGGGTCGTAATTGTAGGTGTCGGGATCAATCGCAGCCCGCCCTCCCCGCGTGCATTGTGGATCTGCAGATGCGCGTATACCCAAGAAGGAGACGCTTACATGGTCATTCACTTCAAGGTCGCCGGGCACTTAGCCTGCGGCCATCACGGCGGCAGCCTCCCCTCCAGCACCGAGCTGAACCGCGTCAAATGCCGAACCTGCCGCAACACCGAGGCCTACAAGGAAGCGCGCCGCACCCAGCGCAACGCCGCCCGCCGAGCTTCGCGCGCAGCCAAGACCCACACCTCCAGCGACTGGCGCAGCGCCTGGGCGCAACACTTGACCGACCTGCCAGGGTTGCAGCGCCTGCCACGCGGCTTCAGTGGTCAGCCCTTCGTGTAGTCCCAAGCAGCAGAAGCCCCGGTTGCGCCGGGGCTTGGTTCTGCTGAATCAGTCACTCAGTCATCATTGGACCCCGACCTGCCACGCGCCTTGCGCACCGACAGCGTGGCCGCATAGGCCAGCGCCTGCTCGCGGGAATCGAAGGACGCCAACCGGTCCTGAGCCGTACACACCCGCCACGGCCCGAAATTGACCTGCACGATGTCATACCCATTCAGATGCAGCTTCTTGAGTGTTGGAGCGCTCATAGTCACCTCGCTTTTCCTGAGATTTCCAAGCGTTGCACGGCCTACCTTACACCCGCATCCAGCGCCGTTGCGGACCGCATGTCGCAGCGGCTTATGCCCAAGGCCGCCACTGCTGAGTCGTCCACTCTGAAGCAGCGTGACGGCGTATTGCCGCACCTGTCATTTATGAGGCGTATTCGCCGGCCCTGGGAATCTTCGGCTTGTGCTCAAAAGCCGATGTAGATCACTGATCTATCGAGCTTTTTCATCCCGGTGTTTGTGCAAGAAAGGCAACCTCCGACCTTGCGCCCTGGCGCCCGGATCTATATATTCCCAACCCTGCTGCACCGCGCTGCCGCCCGAATGGCGAAACTGGTAGACGCATGGGACTTAAAATCCCCCGCTCGTAAGGGCGTGCCGGTTCGATTCCGGCTTCGGGCACCATAGATATCAAGGGCTTGCATGATGAACTTCATGCGAGCCCTTATCTTTTTTGCTCCGCAATTTTCAGACCTGTTCCGCAACTCTCCATTCCCCGGCGTCCTGCCGACCGAACACCAACGCCTATTTTGAAACACTCCTCACATACGCCGGACACGCCCGCAGCGCGATCAATCCTTGATCGCCGTCACCGGTGATGGCGAGAATTCGTTGAGCTCTCGGTGACGGATGGTCCGGGCCACGGCGATCTGTCCGTCCAGACCTGCACCACGGACCTCACGCCAAAGGGGAGGCGCGCCAAGATATCCCGGTCTTTTCCGGTTGCAGTCATACTTTTCTCCCTACGAAAAAACCCGCACAACGGCGGAGATTAGAGGTGAACAGCAGCTTGGTTTACGTGGGCGCGCGGTGCAGTACCAAGATGAATATTGGCAATACAGCTATTGCGACAACGAGTTCCCGCACCGTTATTATTTGACAGCCTCTAGATGGGGCACATCGCTATCATCTGCGCCAAATTACGCATAGCAGAAGGAGCGTGTTAATCGTGTTGAGACCCGCCAAAACTACCAATCGCCACGGATGGGTTTGGGTCTACAGAAAAATCAGACACCTTGGATTCTCTCGTTTTACTGCTTTTTACAGGGTCAGCCTCTACGTTCTACGAGGAGATACCGGAACGTTCAGGTTCAAATATGGCTGGCAAAAATTCCGCTTCCGCCGTTAATTACGGATGGCGCCGGGCTTAAAGGTTTACGCCCGACGCGTGCCCTCATGCGAACTTAAAATCCCCCGCTCGTAAGGGCGTGCCGGTTCGATTACGGCTTTGGGTACCATGGATATCAAGGGCGTGCATGATGAACTTCATGTAGGCCCTTAATGTTTGCGCTCCGCAATTTTAGGCCTTGCTCCGCAACTCCCCTCTCCCTGCGTCCTGCCGACTCAAACACAACCCCCTCATTGACGCATCGATTCGCAACTCCGCTCTCCGGTCGGCGTGCTTGAGCGCATTGATGACCTAGACGCTTGATCACGCTGGCGAAGGCGTAATGCCGCGCCTACACACCGCTTGCCGTAGCAGAGCGGTACCGGGTTACCAGATGCAGTGGTGTTCTTGAGGCCGCAGGCCTAGGGGCTGAGCATCCAGCGCAATCTTCCACACAGCACATGAACGATGCCCGACACACCGTTATCAATATCCGTATGTCGTTCCCTCGTTGGTTTGGCGAGACTGTAGCCCGAAGTATGCTGCCGGACCAAAAAGCCGTGGCTGATCAGCGCTGATTGATTTCAATCTTCTGCGTGGGATCGGGGCTGTATTTTTGGCGCGTCAACTGCGGATCACCCTTGGCCAGACAGAAGAAGTAAATCTCGGCCTCACCGCAACCGCCGTGTAATGCACATTCACTGGCCTGCATGTGATCAAGCAGGATTTCTCGGCCTTGGGACTCGCAGAATGTGTTCGCCTCTTTGAGCGCCTGCCCCTTCGCGGACGCAGGTCCGCCAAAAGGTACCCGGGTTGAAATCGTGTACGTATCAGGCCCGACCTTCATCGGCCCACTGTCCGCACAACCCGCGAGAATTAGCGCAGACAAAACCGTCAGCCAAGCTTTCATTGTGGTCCTCCCCAGGAAAGTGTCGACTGTACCCCGGACCTGGCCAGGCATCCAGCATGGACGGAATGCCAGTAACCAACAATGCTCTCAGCGTAGTAGCGTTGTGCCTATCTGAAATGCCAAGGAACGGTAATGCCACATCGCCTCGCGAAGTTGAAAGCTGCACTCAATCAGACACCAAACGACTCTTACGAGCAGTTTCAGCTTCTGAGAGATGGTCTCCTAGCGTCCCTGGTGGATTGGCCTGTACAGAAATGGGATGTAGCTGATGAGCATTTACCAACAGACCAATGCGCCTCTCAAAACTCAAGAGACTGGCTCAACGCATTGACAATTGTACTGGGCCAAGAGCTCCCTGCTAACAAGTTAGAAGCGACTCCTGAGCGGCTGAAAAGTATCTTGATGTTGACGCCGATGATTTCAATTTAAAACAAGAGATCGCCGAGCAGAATGCTCTCAACCCTCACGCGCAAGGCTACCAACGAGATGCTTGCCAGCACCGTCGGGCCCGGCACGCGAAATAGCCACTCCAAGCTCCCAACCCGGCGGCCACCAACATCTGCAGCGGCCATTGATCGAGCGGTTGGAACTGCAGCGCACGGGCCACGCCTAACAGATAGCGCGTGATGAAAATCCCCAGGATTACCAACAGCGGCACCCAGCTCCCTCGCACTATCAGTCGAGCCGAACTGTCATCCCACGTCACCAAACCGCCATCCATTATCCGCGAAGCGATCATGCAGACGGCGACAAGCCCCACGAGCCAACACCCAATTGCGGCAATCCAATACCGGGTGTACTGAAAGACTCCCAACAGGGACAACATGAGCATGCCAATGGGCAACAGCAAGGCGAGGCTGAATCGCACCCGTCGTGTGCGTGTTTGCATCAGCCCCAACGCGCAGAGCACAAAAAACAAACCGAAGACCCATCGCGGCGTGTAGCTGAGGATTTCCATCACAGTCAGTTGCGCAACCTTGGCATTGGCAGTCGCGGGCGTTGTCGGTTGTCCGGATAGCGGGATTTCGTCATCAGGCGCAATGAACGCAACGAGCGTGGACAACAAGCGCTCATGCACCGCTTGGCGATCCACACCAGCCTTGTCCACACAGAGCGGAACGTCATTGACCTTGGCGTCATGATGGCAAACGGAGAGAAAAACAAAGTGCCCCTCTCCGCCTTCCAACAACAATGTTTTTACGTAAGGAATCGCGGCCGCATAACGGGCACCCTGACTGTTCCAAAGCAAAAAATCATCGTGGAGAGCCCCCACCACCAGCGCTGGAACTCGCGAGCCCGCCATGGATTGCTCAAGTAATGCTGGCCCTAGGGCGGGGTCCAGCAGAACGATTTTCCTGACCCTGGAGTCGCGATAGTTACCGTTGAACAATGAGATAAATGAACTTGGCGCGCGCTTGATGTCGTGGGCGTAAGAACACGAACGGTCGCCCTCTGCTTGCCCGGTACCGCAATACTGCGCGAACGCCTGAAGGTCAAAGCGTGCTCCCACCAGCAATGCAGCCGTCTGGCCACCGGCGGAGTGGCCAATGACGATGGCATCGTCCCAGGAGACTTGTTTTTGAAAAGGGCTCAGCTTTTTCAGCGCATCCAATACGCGCGACACATCCAGGGCCCTCTCCCACACCATACCGGTCGCTCGGAAGGTCTGTGTCTGCTCCCCGTAGACCCGGGACTCACCGAAATGATTGAGACCTATGACGATATATCCCTTGGCTGCCAAGCCGTCACCGATCCAGGCGTAATCGTCTGACGCACCCATACTGCCATGTGAAACGACGATGACCTTGTGAGTAACCGCTGACTCATCAAGGCACAGCCCCGACGTTTTTGGGGAACATACGCCTTCGGGATACCAGATAGCCACGCGTATTGGCCGCGCTGCATCTGGTGCGCCGAGATCCATCACGACGTCTCGAACCTGACCGTTGCATACCATCGACAACAGTGACAGTACAGAAACAGCCAGCAGATATAGCCACCGCGTCAGCATATCCATCCTTGATATCAAAAACGCTGTCAGCTCTAACCGGTAAAGCAAGCGCAGGCTTAGTACTCGATTGAGGTGCGTGACATATTTTGCCCATCGTCTCGTTACGAAATGACGATGCAAATCTTACCGTCACCAATCACCGGAGGATGACCGAGGCGCTTTGCTCCCCGCAATTCCCCCTCTCCCCCGGCTTCCTGCCGAATCTACTACCATGCTGCTTACTCTACGCAGGCACACCGAGGCAAAACTCAGACCCGCGATCCTCCTCCCCCCTAAAAAATCGCCGCTAACCAGTTCGTCCTTGGACTTTGTAGCGCAAGGTTCTGAACTTACCGCCCAATACATCTATTACAAATAAATACCCCACGACAATCACATTATTCTTCCGTGCATTTTTCCTGTGCCTGACCGCTTCGGCTCGAGAGATAAAACCCACCCCACCGTACCGGCCCACCTTTTCTTTAGTGAAGTTGAGAGTCATCCCTATTTGACTCACAAACCCTGCAGCCAGGTGGAAAACTTAGTTACGCGAAGTATTAGCATTTACATCATTACACTCAGACCAAAATACCGATAAATAGGCACTTTTATAACTCATCGCACCTTGCTTTAATTGAGGCAGACGCCTTACCCTCCACGCCCGATAAAAAGCGCAACCAGTACTAAGTTGTGGCGCGTCTTACCGCGCGAGACGAGTATCAATTTCAATTAGAGAAATACACATGAATCATCAACAGATCTCTGAACAATCTGAAGACGAGGGATATAGTCAAGTCGCCCGCGCGGCGGCAGCCTCGCGATGCACTTGGATGAGCGTCATCGTCAATATCGCGCTGTCGTGCACACAGATTGTCGTAGGCGTGATGTCAAAATCCCAGGGGCTTGTAGCCGATGGTATTCACTCGCTATCAGACTTGATCGCCGATTTCGTAGTGCTGTTCGCCAGCCACAAAAGCAAGGAGGATGCCGACGAAGGTCACCCCTATGGGCATCTGCGTTTCGAGACCGCCGCATCCATGGTATTGGGCATACTGTTGTTGATCGTGGGCGTGGGCATGATCGGTTCTGCAGTGTTCAAGCTTGAAACCCCTGAATCGATTCCAACGGTACACATTGCGGCCTTATGGGTTGCCATCGCAGCGCTGGTGGCCAAGGAGCTGTTGTTTCGCTTTATGCTGCGGGTGGCCAAAAAAGTTAAGTCTAGTCTGTTGGTTGCCAATGCCTGGCACGCAAGGTCCGACGCCGCGTCCTCCTTGGTTGTCGGCATAGGTATTGTGGGCAATCTGGCGGGCTACCCGATTCTTGACCCGATTGCTGCGCTGGTTGTTGGAGGCATGATCGCCAAGATGGGTTGGAGTTTCACTTGGGATTCATTGCACGACCTGATGGACCGATCGGCTGATGAGCAGGAAGTCGAAACTATCCGCAATACGCTTAAAAATACCCCCGGCATTAAAGGTGTACATGATCTACGCACTCGAAAAATGGGGGACATGATCATTGTCGACGCTCATATCGAAGTGGATGCCTCAATTACCGTTGAGGAAGGTCATGCCATTGCAGTTTGCGCAAGGGAAAATGTGATGCAGATTCATCGTGTTTTGAATCTTATGACGCATGTAGATCCCTGGCACCGCCCCGACCTTGATCATTAACCTGGCGCGACGCCGGCAACACGATCCGCCGACAGGGATAGTGCAAAAGCAACTCGCCAAGCATCACAGACATATCACAAATTTTTCACACAACACTTGATTGTCCAAGTACCGAAACAAACTTAAGCCTGCGAAATACTCTCAATTATTTTTATTCATGAGCGCTTTAACCAGAACGCTTAAATATTGAAATAACAGGCCAATAGTATTAATTCAAACCACCATCACTTAATGCTGAGACGCTCGGTTTTGAGATTCGTACTACCCCCAACCCCATGCTTTCTCACGGCACTAAACAAGCGCAAGTTCGCGTCATCGACAGGAGCAGAAACCGAGTGTATCGGCTGGGGTGGCTACCAGGCGCCGGAGTGAATTATTACTTTTTCAACAACAATGCTTTCCAGTCTTTGGGATTTATCAAAATCGCCATAGGCATAAACTAAACACAGCTTCCAAACAAAGCGACGAAGCGCGAATCCATAGGGTCCAAGCAAACCACCCTCCCGCGCCTCGTAGAGCCTTCGGCCATAGCCAATCCGACTGAAGACGTAAATCGTTTGCATCGTTGGGACACTGAAAAAATGAAACTGTTTAAAATGTTGATTGCTGCTTCTTTTGTAATGCTGGGTAGCCAGATGGCGTTTGCCGATGAGCCTGCCGTTGAGCAATACAGCTACAGCTCGCACCTCGACATTGCCAAAGTGATTCACATGGACTCCATCCCTGACAATGTCTGTGCCGTAGTCCCTGTCCAGATGACCTACCTGGACCACCAAGGTCACGTACATGTCATGCAATACAGTGTCATGGCTAACGGTTGCTCCAACAGCTAACAGAGTCCCGACAAAGCCTGCCTGATGACAGGCTTGTTAAAACGCCCCACAGGGGCAAGCTGGGGGAAGTTCCCAGCACTATTTCCCGCCCTCTGCATCGGTGATGCAGACTAACCCCGCCCAGTGCGGGGTTTTTTATGCGCCGACAAAACCAAGCCAAGCCCAAGGAGCGCCAACTGCTGAAGCGGCGCTGCTCGATGAAAAGGCCTGGAACACGTCCAGGCCTTTTTCGAGTCGAACAACACTCGATTGCGTTCTATCAGCCAGATTGATCGGGTGTCACGTCATCCCGAGGTTGAGCCCACTCTAAGTTACGGTCGCCGGCATCCTCCAACGCCATCCGCCTATTCGATACGACGGTATCCAAGTTGTTGACATGGATCGCCTTGTTCCACCTGACTGAACTTACATCGTATTTAGCGGCAAGTGCTTTGACTTGCGCCAAACAAACTAACGGCGAAGTCTCTTCACGACTGCCGCCTTCGGCAATAATTGCGAATTTCCACGCATCAAGATCCATCATGTGTTGGGCTCTGACGCGTCGGACCTTCTTGTGATCGCTCTTTATATAATGTATCTCGTAATCTGCCTGCATAAGTACCTGGCATTGTCTTTGATTATCACTCTTGCGTTGAATGTGCCGTGACGGAGCCCCTCAGCTTTTGAAGTGACAATCAAGCCAGTGGTCCAGCTCAGAGGCGGAATGGCGTTCGCGCGCGGGCACGTGGGCCAGGCTTTCCGCGACCCGGAGTCTGTTTTCCGGGCTCGTGTCATAGCCTCTGGTTATTAAGTGGATCTC
>NZ_VJWO01000054.1:0-40546 GCF_014889455.1 Pseudomonas sp. K8 | reverse complement strand
GCTGAATGGCATCAGGTCTGCCAGCTTGAGGATAACTTTTAGTCCAGCCACGAGTGCTTAGATAGCCGTCAAGGTCAGCAGATTTCTTGCCTGTCAACTTATCAATCCAGCGTTTGGCTATCGTAGATTTCCTGGAAAAACCCTTCGATGAGCCACAGTTTAATCCTATAGGGTCGACATATCCAAAAGGGTTTGGTGCATATACGTATAAGTTAACCCCACCCATCAACCCAATCGGATCCGGCGTCGTAAATCGCCCCACATCCGGATCATAAAACCTGAACGTATTGAAATGCAGCCCCGTCTCCCGATCCAGATACTGTCCCTGAAATCGCAGGTTCTGCTCTTCGATAAAGTAAGGCTCACGTACCTCTTCTACCGTGTTCCCCCACACCTGATACCGCGCCCGCCACACCGTTTTCCCGTCGGCTTCGGTCAATTGTTCCGGCAAGCCGTTGAGGTCGTTGTGGTAGTAGCGGATTTTTTGCAGCGGGCCGATGCCGTCGACTCGCGCTAAGGGTTCGTAGCCTTCGTCTGCGTAGACGTAAAGGCTGGTCTGGCTGTGTTTATGCTCCTGCAACAGACGCAGGCCATCCCAGGTGAATCGGGTTTCTCCCAGCGCATAACCCCGGCTGTCGTGTTCGGTTTTAGTGATGCGTCGACCGAGCGGGTCGTAGGTCATGTTCACCAGCGTTTCGCGCCCGTTCTTCTGGCTGCGTACTTCGATCAAGCGGTGTTCAGCGTCGTAGGCAAAATGTTGCACGCCGCGTTTGGCGCTGCGTTTTTCGATCAGTCGGCCAAAGCCGTCGTAGCGGTAATGCTTGTCCTGATAGGTCAGCAGTTTGTTATGCCGTACCCAACCGCCCCTTACTTGCGGGGCGTCGAGTAGGTTGGCGGCGTCGTCGTAGGCAAAGGTTTCGCGCTGGCCTTGTACGTTGTCCTGGCTGGCGATGATTCGAGCGCTCGCGTCGTAATGTAGTGACTGGTGCTGAGTCCCTTCCCTGCGGCCGATCAGGTTGTCGGCGGGGTCGTATTCGAAGTTCTTTTGGTGGGTCGGCGGCAGTTGCCAGGGCTGGCCGGTGAGGCTGCGTTTGCGCTGGCGCAGGCGGCCGCTGCGGTCGTATTCGCTGCGGGTGGTGATCTGGCCTTGGGTGCGCAGCACTTCGCGGTGCAGGCGGTCGCGTTCGAAGTCGCTGATGACCTGGCCGTCGAGGTTGAGCTGGTGCAGGTGGCCGCTGCCGTAGTACAGGCGATTGAGCCAGCGGCCGTCCGGTAGTTGCGTCTGGATCAGGTTGCCGAGTTCGTCGTAGTGGTGGTGCAGATTGCCCGCTGAACTCTGTTCGGCAAGCAACTGGCCAAGGGCGTCGTAAGCGAAACCAAGAGCCTGGGTATTGCCCTGCAAGCCGCTGAAGGTGACGGCGGTTAGCTGGTCCACCGCATCGTAGCTGTAGTCGGTGCGGCCATCGTCGGTGGTCTTGGCAATCAACCGGCCAACCGCATCGCGCTCCAGTCGATGAATGATGGGGGCCGGTGGCTCCTCGGGAACTATCGCCAAGCCATTGCCATAAGGCGCCGCAACGGCGGTCACCGCCGTGATGTTATCCAGCAGGTCATAGGTGTAGCGCTTGGCGCTGCCGTCGAGGTCTTGTTGTTGGGTCAGCCGATCCCCGGCATCCCACGCGAACCGATAGCTTTCGCCGTTCTCGTTGACCAGCGCTTGCAGCCGCCCATAGCTGTCATAGCCGAATTGCACCTGTCGTCCATGGGCGTCGGTGCGCTGGCGTACCTGACCGCGACGGTTGTGCTGGTAGAGCGTGGTGTGCCCGGCCGGGTCGGTGTAGCCCACCAACTGGCCGCTGGCATCACGCTGATATTGCTCGGTGCGCCCGTCCGGCAGTTGGCTACTGAGCAAGCGTCCTTGAGCGTTGTAGCTGAATTGAGTGCGTTCGCCGAGGGCGTCGGTGATGACCTGCAAATAGCCGCGCTCGTCGTAGCGAAAGCGCGTGGGGTAGCCCGAGCAATCGACATGCTCGACCAGTTGCCCGAACGGGTTCCAGCGCAGCTTTTTACTTTTGCCGGTGGCGTCGATGATTTCCACTGCTTGGCCAAAGCGGTCGTATCGATAGCGCGTTGTCTGACCAAGTGGATCGATTTCGCTGACGCAGTTGCCGCGCGGGTCGTACCGGTATTGCCAAGCCTGTCCGGCGGCATCGGTTTCCACCAACGGCAGCGACCAATGCTGCAACCACAAGGTGGATTCGATCCGCCCCAACGGATCTTGCGTCTCGCACAGGTTGCCGGACTCGTCGTAACCGAACGTCCACTGACCGCCCTGAGGATCGGTGGCGCCGAGCAACTGGCGCTCGTCATTCCAGTCGAATTGCCAGGTTTGGCCGAGGTTGTCGGTGTACTCGGTGATCTGGTACTGCGGATTCCATTGGCGTGTGCTGACCCGTTGCAAACCATCGGTAATCTGCGTGATCCCAGCGTGTAGGTCATAGTCGAACTGGTAGTCATCGCCTTCGTCGGTCCAGTGTCGGACCACGCGCCATTCGGCGTCTTCCACACAGGCCCACTGGTAATAGCAACGCAGTCCGGTGGGCCGTTGGTGCTCGACCATGCGCTGGCCGCTGTCGTAGGCAAAGCGGCGCTGCACATGCCCAATTGCATCGCGAACTTCGGCCAGGTCGCCAGCGGCATCGTAGTGATAGCTGGCTAACACTTCGCGGCTTTGATCCGGGAACAGCCGTTCGATCTGTTCCACGCGCCCGGTCCATTGACGGCTGTAGCCCAGTTCAATTCGTACATCATTGAAGGAATCGTGTAACTGACTCAGGCGACCTTGGGCGTCGTAGTCGAGGAGGATGCGGTTGTCATTGCGGTCCCCCAGCTGGCCCAGGCGCAGGTGCGACGGGTTGCCTGGCGTTGGTTCGAACAGCCGATAAATACCGTCGACGCTTTCAATCAGCACCTGCCCGTTGGCATGGCGCCGCACGCTCAGGCCTTCGCCCGCGCTGAACACCGCACCGCCCAGGGGGATGACGCCCATGTCAATCTGCCGGGCCTGCTCGTCGGTGTAGATCAGGCGCTCGCCGCACTCAGCAAGCCCCTGCATTTCGACGAAAACCTCGTAGATCACACTCCAACCGGCGCCGAACAGGCCATCGCGGCGTTCGTCCCGACTGCTGTAGTAGCGCTGCCACTCGATCGGCAACAGGCCAGGCAGGGTGAAGTCCAAGTCGTCTTCACCGTCGAGAATTTTCGCGCCCGTGGCACTGTGTACCGGGTTGGGCGAACCGGCGACCGCCGAGGTAATGGCATTGCTCACCTGGCTGCTGCCCCACGACACCAGCCCGCTCACCGCCATGCACGGCAGCTTGCTGAAAAACTTCGCGCCACCGCCGCGCAAGGTCAGCAGCGCCGTCACCGCCAGCCCGACACCGGGCGTCTTGCCGCTGCGGATTTCGCGGACGACGACCGGGGCGCCGCCGATGATTACATTCGGCGAAACCTGCGCCGTCCCAACCTTGGCCTCGCAGGTGCTGCGATCCCCACTGCGCACGGCGGGCTGGCCGTTGATAAATACGCGACTGGAACCCTCGGCCATGTACTGCTCTGGCATCGGCGGGTGTTTATCGCAGTCGACTTTATCGCCAGGACAAGGCACGGCGCCCAAGGCTGGCGTAGCGACTGTCGGGCGCCATAGCTGAGAGAAAAAGCCTTCAGCGATATCCAGATAAGTAGGCTCACCCTCTGGCGCCGCGATTACATCCGAGATCTTGCCAGCCGCCCGCGCCGCGGGTTTGCCGTTGATGAATACGTTGGGCGAACCGCTGCTGATGAAGGCGTCGATGACGGGAGGAAACAGGGCATTGGCAAAATACTCACATAATCGTGAAAGGCCTTTATCCGCGCCGGATTTGCTCATGCCGACGCCGACCACCGCACCCACCACGGCGCCGAGTACAACGCAGCCGAGGCCGCCAGTCGCCACGGTGACACCCGCCGCCGCAACCACCGCCGCTGTCGCCAATGCGGTCACGGCCACATTGGCGGCAATCTCCAGGACGCCGCCTAACACGTCGGCCAGCATGGAACTGTGCAGAAGCGCATCGCCCTCGCGGGCAGCCCAAGGCGTGTCAGTCATGCGCAACGATCCGTGTTTGAAAAAGACCCGGATCAAATCACGCGGTGGTTGCCTTGCTCAGGTGAGACTTTCCGATGCGCTCGTAGGAATACTCCGAATCAGCAGCCAAACTAAATGCATCAAAGGAATAATCATAAACCAGATAATCAGTTATTTTAATAATTACCATATAACCAAAAAGAACTTCACAGCAGGTTTTTATGGGAATAACGTTAACCCCTCACCGACCCCTTCTCCAGGCGGAGGTAGCCGAACCCTTTCTTGATCTGCCTGGAGCCTGTATCCCATGGTCTTTGCCTCCCCGTTCAAACGCCTGCTCCTGGGCACCGCACTGGCCTTCGGCCTGAGCACCGGCGCCCATGCCGCCGACCTGCAACCGCTGCGGGTGGCCAATCAGAAATCGACGATCAAGGCGCTGCTGGAAGTCTCCGGCGAAGCCAAGAATGTGCCCTATGAAATCCAGTGGGCGGAATTCCCGTCCGCCTCGCCGCTGGGTGAAGCCTTGAATGCCGGCGCCGTGGATATCGGTGCGTTGGGCGATGCACCGTATGTGTTCGCCCTCGGTGCCGGTGCGGCGCTCAAGGTGGTCAGCATCATCCACGCCGACGGGCGTAGCACCACCGCCCTGCTGGTGCCGAAGGACTCACCCATCAAGACCGTGGCGGACCTCAAAGGCAAGCGCATCGTGACAGGCCGTGGCTCCGTCGGGCATTACCTGGCGATCAAGGCCCTGGCCAGCGCCGGCCTGACCACCCAGGACGTGCAGTTCATTTTCCTGCTGCCCAGCGAATCGCGCCTGGTGCTGGACAATGGCAGCGCCGATGCCTGGTCGACCTGGGACCCCTACACCACCGTGGTCACCTCACAAAGCCAGGCGCGGATCGTGGCCAGCGGCAACACGCTGTTGAGCAACCACCTGTACCTCGCGGCAACCAGCCAGGCCATCAGCGAAAAACGCGCGCAGCTCGACGACTTTGTCGCACGCGTCGACCGCGCCTACGCCTGGGCCAATACGCACCCCAACGAGTACGCCACCGCCCAGAGCAAAATCACCGGGCTGCCGCTGGCCGTGCATGTGGCCGTGGCCAAAGAAACCCACCTGACCCCGGTGCTGATTGACGACGCCGTGATCAGCGGCCTGCAAGCGACCGCCGACACCTACCAACAAGAAGGCCTGCTGCCCCGGCACATCGACGTGTCGCAGGGTTTCGACAAGAGCTTTAACGCCAAGCGTGCCCCCCAAAACCAAGCATCGCGTTAACAGGAGCAGAACATGAGCAAGCCACGTCAATTGAAACTCGGCGCCATGGTCCACGGTGTCGGCCACGGCTGGGGCGAATGGCGCCACCCACAGGCGCAACCGAATGCCAGTACGAATTTTGCGTTCTACAAGCAGCAGACTGAACTGGCCGAAACCGCCAAGTTCGACTTCGTGTTCATCGCCGACAGCCTGCACATCCATGCCAAATCCAGCCCGCATTACCTCAACCGGTTCGAACCGCTGACCATCCTCTCGGCCCTGGCCGCGTTGACCACGCATATCGGCCTGGTCGCCACCGTCACCGTCAGCTACACCGAGCCCTACCAGGTCGCACGCCAGTTCGCCTCGCTGGACCACATCAGCGGCGGCCGCGCCGGTTGGAACGTGGTCACCTCGTGGCTGAGCGGCACCGCCGATAACTTCGGCAAGGCCGAGCACCCGCCACATGCGGTGCGCTACCGCATCGCCAGGGAACACCTGAATGTGGTCAAGGGGTTGTGGGACTCCTGGGAGGACGACGCCTTTACCTACAACAAGCAAAGCGGTGAGTTCTTCACCCCGCACAAGCTGCACACGCTGAATCACCAGGGCGAGTTTTTCTCGGTGAAAGGCCCGCTCAACATCGCCCGTTCGCGCCAGGGCCAGCCGGCGATTTTCCAGGCGGGCACCTCGGAGGACGGGCGCAACTTCGCCGCCGAGCATGCTGATGCGATCTTTGTGCATGTCGACAGCATCGAAGACGGCCTGGCCTACACCCAAGACCTCAAACGCCGCGCCACAGGCTTCGGCCGCGACGCCGACAGCCTGTCGATCCTGCCGGGTATCCGCCCGATTGTCGGCCGCGACGCCGCCGAAGTGGAACGCCGCTATCAGCAGGCAGTGGACCTGGTAACCGTGGAAGATGCGATTGTCGCCCTCGGTCGCCCGTTCAACGACCACGACTTCAGCCAGTATCCGCTGGACGAACCGTTCCCCGAGTTGGGCGAGCTGGGTTCCAACAGCCAGAAAGGCGGCTCCGACCACATCAAGCAACTGGCCCGGGACAAAGGCCTGACCCTGCGCGAAGTGGCCTTGCATTTCTCGCGGCCCAAGCGTGATTTTGTCGGCACCCCGGAGCACGTCGCCGATACGATCCAGACCTGGTTCGAGACCGGCGCCAGCGATGGTTTCATCGTCAATTCGGTGCTGCCCGATGGCTTGCAATACTTCACCGAACGGGTGGTGCCACTGCTGCAACAGCGCGGCCTGTTCCGCAGCGAATACAGCGGCCAGACCCTGCGCGACAACCTCGGCCTGGACGTACCGGCCAACCGCTACAGCGTCGCCGCCGAGGTCGAAGCACAGCAGGAGGCATTGGCATGAGCAAATCCCTCCACATCGGGGAGCCAGCCCGCGCCCCGATTTCTGACCGAGTTCACGCATCATGACGTCATCCTCGCCACCGTCCTTGCGCGCCGTGGAAGTCGCCAACTTCGACGCCCTGCTCGACCGTCTCAGCGCCGAACTGGCCGGCAGCGCTCAGCTTTTCGACGAGAGCGGCGCCTTCCCCCACGCCAACTTCAAACGGCTGCATGAACACGGCCTGCTCGCCCTCACCGTGCCCAAGGCCCTCGGTGGCGGCGGCGCCAGCCTGGCCCAGGCACGCAAAGCCATCAGCGCGATTGCCAAGGGCGAACCCTCTACCGCGCTGATCCTGGTGATGCAGTACCTGCAACACACGCGCCTGCAAGACAGCAAAACCTGGCCCGCGCACCTGCGTGTAAAAGTCGCCGAAGACGCGGTACGCCACGGTGCGTTGATCAACGCGCTGCGCGTCGAGCCGGACCTCGGCACCCCCGCCCGCGGCGGCCTGCCGGCGACCACCGCAGTGCGCAGCCCTGAAGGCTGGCGCATCAGCGGGCGCAAGCTCTACTCCACCGGCAGCCACGGCCTGAGCTGGTTCAGCGTGTGGGCGCGCAGTGACGATGTCGACCCGCTGGTAGGCGCCTGGCTGGTCCCCAAAAACAGCCCCGGCATAAGCATCAGCGACAGCTGGGACCACCTGGGCATGCGCGCTACCTGTAGCCATGACGTGGTGTTCGACAACGTGCTGGTGCCGCTCGACCACGCCGTCAGCGTCAGCCCCTGGAGCGCACCGCAGCCGGAACTGGATGCCGAGGGGTTGCTGTGGATGTCAGTGCTGCTGTCGTCGGTGTATGACGCCGTGGCCCAGGCCGCGCGCGATTGGCTGGTGAACTGGCTGCAAACGCGCCAGCCGTCCAACCTCGGCGCCGCGCTGGCGACATTGCCGCGTTTCCAGGAAACCGTCGGGCACATCGACACCCTGCTGTTTGCCAACCGCAGCCTGCTCGACGCCGCCGCCGAAGGGCATACCCCGGCCGGCAATGCGGCGCAGTTGAAGTACCTGGTGACCGGCAACGCGATCCGCGCCGTGGAGCTGGCGATCGAAGCCTCGGGCAACCCCGGCCTGTCCCGCCACAGCCCGCTGCAGCGCCACTACCGCGACGTGTTGTGCAGCCGCGTCCACACCCCGCAGAACGATGCCGTGCTGCAAGGCGTCGGCAAGGCGGCCTTCGCCCAACGGCAGAAGGAACGCACATGAGCAAGGGCACCACCCTGAGCATCCTCGTCTGAGGTGCGCTCGGCCAACGCCTGACTCGGTTAAAAAATGTGGCTGGGGCCTTGTGTCGGCTGGCCAATCTCATTTGATGCGATAGTGAAAGGTATTGCGCACCGCCGGCACCGCTACCGCCTTGCCGTCAACGATCCTCGGCTGGTAGCGGAAGGTATTCGCCGCCGCCAATGAAGGCCGGATAAACAGCGGATGACAGCCGTCCAGCACCTTGGGGTTTTCCACGCGGCCCAGGGAGTTGACGGTGTACTCCACCGAGCAATCGCCTTCGATGTTTTTGTCCAGGGCGCGTTCGGGGTACTGCGGTGCTTCTTTGCTCAGCGGCAAGTATTGGCGACTGTCGAACGCCGGGGCTGGAGCAGGTGTGGCAACCCGCGCGGTTTCAGCGGCCAGCCGCGCCTGGTTCAGCCGTTGTTGCTCCAGCTCGCGGTTGTGCTGTTCGGTGGCCTGGCGTTCCTGTTGCTGTTCAAGGCGCTTTTGCTCGACGCGCTTACGCGCCAGGGCCGCTTTCTCCAGTTTTTGCGCCTGGATCTGCGGGTCGAGAGTGGGTTTCACCGGCGTCGGCACCGCCACGGGCTCCGGCGGTGGCGGCGCCACCGCCAGCGCTTCAGGCAGCGGTTCAGCCGCGGGGGCCGGGGCCGGCGGCAGCATCACCAGTTGCGTATGCATCACCTGCGGCGCTTGCACCATGGGCTTCTGCGGTGACCAGCCCAGCATCAGCCCGGCCACCACACCCACATGCAGCGCAACGGCCAGGCTCGCCGCCAAGCCTTTGCGCCACCACCCGCTGCAATCCCGAGGCGCCATCACCAGGCTCGGACTGTGCATGATCATCGCCGTCATTGCGGGGCCTCGGTCACCAGCCCCAGGTGGCTGACGCCGCCCTTTTGCAACACCGCCATCGCCGCGACCACGCGCCCATACCCGGCGTCTTCGTCAGCGCGGATATAGACCTGGGTGTCACTGCGCGCCGCCACCACTTGCATGACCTTGGCGCCCATGTCCTCCAGGCTCACGGCGCTGTCGGTCTGGTGCTGCGTGTCCAGCTCGTCGCCGAGGTTCCAGTAGTAACTGCCGTCGGCCTTTACCGACAGCGTGAGGATCTGCTGGCGGGGGTCGGGGGCCAGCGCCTCGGCGGCGACCTTGGGCAGGTCGATCTTCACGCCCTGGGTCAGCATCGGTGCGGTGACCATAAAGATCACCAGCAGCACCAGCATCACATCGATATACGGCACCACGTTCATCTCGGCCTTGGGCCCGTGCTTGCGTTGCGGCCTGGTTAACATGGGCTTGCTCCTGTTCAGGCGGCCGTGGCCAGGTGGGTCGGCATGCCGCTCAGGCTGCGATGCAGGCGCACTTGCAGTTCATTGCCGAAGGCGTAGTAGCGGGTGAGCAGCGTCTGGCTGCGCGCCGAAAAGCGGTTGTAGGCGATCACCGCCGGGATGGCGGCAAACAGGCCGATGGCCGTGGCGATCAAGGCTTCGGCGATGCCCGGCGCCACCGTGGACAGCGTGGCTTGTTGCACCTGGGACAAGCCGAGAAAGGAATTCATGATGCCCCACACCGTGCCGAACAGGCCGATGTACGGGCTGACCGAACCCACGGTGGCGAGAAACTGCAGGCCCTTTTCCAACTCGATTTCCTGCGCGGTGATCGCCACCTGCAAGGCGCGCTCCACCCCTTCGAGCACCGCCGGATCGTGGCTGTGCAGGTGCTGGTATTCCTCGACCCCGGCGATAAAGATCGGCGCCACGCCGCCCTCGCCCGCCTGCACGGTGTCGCGGTACAGCGCCTGCAGGTCCGGAGCCGCGCGAAAGCGCGGCAAAAACCCGTTCAACTGGCGCTCCAGGCGCCGCAGCACACTGCCGCGCTGGAGAATCAAGTACCAACTGAGCAAGGACGCCAACAGCAGCGTGACCATCACCGCCTTGACCAACAGGCTGGCGTCGCTGATCAACCCCCAGATCGTCATATGTTCCATCGTCGCGTGCATGGTGGTGAACTCCTATTCGATTAAAAAGTGATGACCGGGTGATGACGGCTTACGGCAATTTCAGCGCGCGGGTCACATCGCGCCAGGGCACGAACTTGAAGTTCTGGGTTTGCTCGGGCATGCGCTTGCGCCCGTCCTGCACCACCAGCATGCCTTGGCTCCACGGCCCGCCGATGTTGACGGCGGTGACTTCGAGGCCATCGGTTTCCGACGCCCCATCGATCCCGGCCTCAGCGTTCAAACCGACGCGAAAGGCGCCGTGGGCGGCGAACGGCGGTTCGGCATCCACCACCAGGTAGCTGTCATTGCCTTGGCTGGAGATCACCAGGTAATCGCGCGCGCCGCTCTGGTACAGCGCCAGGCCCTCGACATCCGCGTGCAGTTGCGCGCCGACCTTGATCACGCTGGTCAACGTCGCCGGCTGATCGGCTCGGGCGTCCACCGCCCAGACGCCGACATCTTCTTCACCGATGAACAGGCGCTGACGCTGGTCATCGGCGACGCAGCCTTCGGGTTGGCTGTCGACCTTGAACTGGCGCACCAACTCGCCCTGCACGCGGCCAGCCGGCGCGCTCAAACGGTATTGCAGGAAGGTGCCGTCCTTGCCGTTGGCGATCGCGTACAGTTCACCGCTGGCCGGCTGGAACAGACAGATGCCGTAGATTTCCTTGAGCGGCGTCGGCACTTCGCCGGCTTCGCGCAACTCGCCGCTCTGACGGTCGATGCTGAACAGGCTCAGGCTGTTGTGATCGCGATTGCTCGCCACGGCGAGGTCGACGGTCTGTTGGCCAAGCTTGAAGTTGGGGCGGACATCGACGTTGTTCAGGCGCCCCACCGCCAGCTCCTGCAACAGCTTGCCGTCGAGGTCGTAGGCCAGCAGGCCTTGTTTTTTGTTGGTGCCGAGCACGCGGCTCTGCGCCGGTCGTTGCGGGTGAATCCAGATCGCCGGGTCGTCCGCCGCATCGCCTTGGCGCCCGACCGGGTCGGTCTGGCGCTGGGCGGCGACTTCCGGCAGCACCGGCAGCGGCGCGACGGGCGTAGCCTGCCACGTCAACTCGGCCTGATAGAGGTTGCCGCTGTCGTCGTCGCGCAACAGCAGTTGCCGACCTTTGATTGCCAGGTTTTCCGCCTCCTTCACACCCGGCAGGTGCAGGCTCGGCTGGGCCACCCAGCGCTCGCCGTCCTGCTGGAACAGCTGCAGTTGAGCGGTCTTCGGATCAAGCGCGACCAGCCCACCCGGCACCAGCGCCATGGCCCCGGCGGCGCGCCCGGGATTGTCGAACAGCGCCACCGGGGTGCGTTTCACCTCGGCTTCCGGGTGCGCCGGGTAGGCCCACCAGCCGACGTTTTCTTCGTTCACCACCAGTTGATGGGTCGCATCGTCCACCTGGCAGAACTGCGCCGACGGCGGCAGCGGCAAGCCGCGCCCACGCTGGGGTCGGGCCAGCAACGTCGGGCCATTGCCCACCAGCCATTGCTCGCCCTTGCCCTCTTCGCCCACCAGGAACACAAACAGGTTGGCCGCCGAGTCGCGATACAGGCACACGCCGTTGACCGGATAGTCGCGGGTCGGCAGGTACAGCGGCGCGCCCCAGCGTTTGCCGGCGCTATCCAGGCTGATCAGCATGGCCTGCTGGCGTTGGTTATCCAGGGTCGCCACCAGCACCTGGGCACCGGCGGCACGGCTGTCGAGGCTGCTGAAGTTGCCCTTGAAACGCGCCAGTTCGGCGCCTTTTTCGTCGAGCAGCAACAGGCCGTCACGGGTGCTGGCGGCCAGGCGTTCGGGGCCGTTGGGCAGGAAGGCCAGCGCCTCGGCGTTCAGGTTCGGCGCCCAACGCGTCAGGGCCAGGTCGGCGGCCAGCGCATGGCCGCAGGTGGCCAGGGCCATCAGCAGGTATAGCTTGGAAAATCTCATGAACAGGCAAATCCTTCGAAAACGATGAACAACCCATGTGGGAGGGGGTTTGCTCCCGATGGCAGTGGTTCGGCTAATGAATCCGGCGACTGACATACCGCTATCGGGGGCAAGCGCCCTCCCACATTCGGATTGAGGTGTTGGTTAAAAATGGGTGAAGGTCAGGCCGAGCTTGTAGGTCGGGCCGTACTCTTCGTACTGGCCGTTGTAGCTGCGGTGGCCGGTGTAGACGAAGTACGACTCGTCGGTGAGGTTCTGCGCCTCGAAGCTGACTTGCAGGTTCTTGGTCAGCGAGTAGCGTGCGCTGAAGTCGACAAAAGTCTGTGCGTCGACGTGCAGGTCGTGGGCCTTGTCGTTGATCGAGGCCAACTCATACAGGTAGGCCGATTTGTAGTTGGCCGACACGCGCAGGCTGAGCTTGTCGTTTTCCCAGCCGAGCATCAGGTTGCCGACAGTGTCCGACTGGTTGGGCAAGCTGATGTTGCGTGTGCGGTTGCCGCCGCTGGCCGCGTCGAAGCCTTCGATATCGGCGCTGGAGCGGCTGAACGTGGTGTTGGCACCGACCAACAGGCCGTTCCACGGCGCGGGCAGCCAGTCGAACTTTTGTGAGTAGGCCAGTTCCAGGCCGTAGAGCTTGGCGCTGTCGCCGTTGGCGTAGGTGTGGGCCTCGGCGAAGTTGGTCCAGGCGCCGGTGCCGGCCACGTCGGTGTTGTAGACAAAGTGCTTGATGTCTTTGTAGAACACGAACGCCGACACGGTGCCTGCGCGGCCCATGAAGTGCTCGATGCCCAGGTCGAGGTTGCTCGATTCCAGGGGCTTGAGGTCCGGATTGCCGAAGGTGGCTTCGTCATCGTCGATCACGAACCCCGGCGCCAGTTGGCCAAAGGTCGGGCGCACCACGGACTTGGTCCAGGCCGCGCGCACCTGGGTGTTCTTGTCGATCTGGTAACGCGCATGCAGGCCCGGCAACCAATGGTGATAACGCCGCTTGGTCTCGGTGGCGCTGAACTGGCCGTCGGTGGCGCCGGTGCCTTTGGCTTCGAACTCGGTGCCTTCGTAGCGCATGCCCGCGATGAAACGCCAGTCGTCGATGTCGATGGTGTTCATCAGGTAGCCGGCGTTGATGTCCTCGCGGATGGTGAAGTCGTTGACCCGGGATTCGGTCTCGTCATAGAAGTCATCACGGTTGAGGCTGCCGATCAGCTGCTTGATACTCCCCGCGCTGATACCCGGGCCGTAATTGCCGAGACGATAGTCGACGCTGCCCTTCTGGAACCGGGTGAGGTTGAGTTGTTCGTCGGTGAAGCCCAGGTCGTCGAAGTTCTTGTAGACCCAGGCTTCCAGGTCGTTGTCCTTGTGCCGACGGCTGACCTTGCCGCCGAACTTGACCTGGGACGCGTAGCCGCTCAGGTCGTAGTCGCGGGCCAGGTCCAGGCGCAGGTTTTTCTCGGTGTCTTGGGTGTTCTGTTTTTCCCAGTCGACCTTGTCCAGGGTGAAGTTGCTCGCGTCGTAGAAGCCGGCGCCGACGATCGGGCGCGGTTTGTCTTTGTCGTAGAAGCCGCTGTCGGCAAAGTCGCCGCCATCGAAGGTGGCGCCGGCGATATGCGCCGGGCTGTCTTCGCTGGATTGGCTGTAGCCGGCCTGGCCGCTGAGGGTCCACAGGCCGAGCATGCGTTCGCCGCCGAACACATAGGACTGGATTTCCTGGGTTTCCTCACGGTTCTTCAACTTGCGCTTGCCCTCGGCCACACCCAGCTCGCCAGGGGCCTGGGGGTCGGCAAACTCGAGGCTGGCGGCGTTGCGGGTCTCGGTGTCGGTGTAGCGGCTGTAGAGGGTGCGCAGGTAGTAGCTGCTGAGGTCATCGGGCTTGTAGTCGAAGTTCAGGCCACCGCCGGCGCGTTCGCGGCTGATGTCGTAGTCACGCTGTTCGAACTTGTTGAGTTTGGCCCCCTGGCTGAAGTCCCAGGCGCCGCCGGTTTCGACGTTGTCCGAGCCGAAGTCGCGCTTCTGCCAGCTCAGGGCCGCGGCGACACCGAAGTTGTCGATACCATCACCGAGGCTGAAACGGTTGCTCGCCGCGCCGGAGAATTTCGGGCTGGTCTGGCGTGTGTTCTTGTCGTAGCTGGCCTCGGTGCTGCCAGTGTAGAACAGGCCTTTGTGATCGAACGCCGACAGGCTCTTCACATCGACGGTGCCGCCGAGGGAGTTGGCGTCCATGTCCGGGGTCAGGGTCTTGATCACCGACAGCGACTGCACCAGCTCGGAGGGCAGCACATCGAGGGCCACGGCGCGACGTTCGCTTTCGGGCGACGGCACCAGGGTGCCGTTGATGGTCACGCTGTTGAGGTCCGGGCCGAGGCCGCGCACGCTGACAAACCGCCCTTCGCCCTGGTCGCGCTCGACGCTGATGCCGGGCAGGCGCTGCGCGGCTTCAGCAACGTTTTCATCCGGCAACTGCGCCACGCCGTCGGCATGCACCACGCTCTTGATGCTGTCGGAGGAGCGCTGCTCCTTGAGCGCCTGGTCGATGGCGGCCGCCTGGCCGACCACGTCGACGTGCTCGGTGTGGGTGGCGTCGGCGGCCTGGAGCCGCTCGCTGGCCATCGCCAGGGCCAAGGCGGTGAGCGTAAAGCTGACGAGCCCGGTGCGCTTGTACATGAAGTCCTCCCCAAGAGTCCGTTGGCGCCAGGCAAGAGGCCCGGCAACTGGGAGGGCACGCTAGGGCCGGGGGATGACGGTTCTGTGACAGGGGTTGGCCGCAAGGCCCGTAAACCGGGAGTTTTGCCTGGTTCTCAACGTGGAATGAGCCGAAATGACCTCTGGAGGTCAACGGTGGGAGGGGGCTCGCCCCCGATAGCGGTGGGTCAGTCAATAGATAAGCCATCTGGCACACCGCAATCGGGGGCAAGCCCCCTCCCACCGTTGGTTTTCATCGCGTGTGGGGTGAGCTGATTCGACCCTCCCCCAGCGTCATCCAATCGTCACATCCATCTGCTGTGCTGGCGCCCATCGCTCATTCGCCAGAGGACTCGCGGCCATGTTTTGCGTGCTCAAACCCCACCGCTGGAAACTCGCCCTGCTGCTGCTCGCGGCCAATCTGGGGCTGATCCTGCACCTGGCCTGCGGCGAGCTCAAAAGCGTCAGCGAGTGGGTATGGCTGGATATCATCGGCGAAGGCGGCTCCGCCCTGCTCGCCCTGGTATGGCTGGGCCTGGTGCTGAAAAGCCGCCCCGCCGGGCGCGTCACCAATTACCTGGCACTGGGCCTGTCGTGCATCTTTTTCTCCTGGTGGATCGACAGCCTCGACGAATTCATTCGCCTGCCCGCCAGCATCACTTGGGATCACTGGCTGGAGTCCGGGCCGATGCCGGTGGGCATGATCCTGCTGACCCTGGGCATCTACCACTGGCACCGCGAACAACTGGCGATCAGCGCGCAAATGGAAAAACGCGAGCGGCTGTTTCGCGAGCACCGGTTGTTCGACACACTCACGCCCCTGGGCGGCGCCGATTACCTCAAGCGCCAACTGGCCGACAGCCTGCAAGACAGCCGCGACCAGCAACAACCGCTGTCGCTGCTGGCTCTGGACCTGGACAATTTCACTGCGATCAACCAGGCCTACGGCCACGCCGAGGGCGATGCGGTATTGCAGGCCCTCAGCCATGTGCTACTGCTCAATCTGCGCCGCCAGGACTTACTCTGCCGCCTGGCCGGCGACCGCTTTGTGGTGGTGTTGCCCAACACCGGCGAGCGCCAGGCCCAGGCGTTGGCGCTGGAGTTGGAGCAAGCGGTGCGCAGCCTGGCGCACAAGACGCGACAACACGGCGAGCGCCTGCAACTGGCGGCGAGCACGGCCGTGGTGATGGCCCTGGACGAGCCGCCCCAGGACTTGCTCAAGCGCCTGAACCTGACGCTCGCCCGGGCCAAACAACCGCTTGCGAAAAGCGCCTGAGATGGCCGTGAAAACCCGTTGGTATGAGGCCGACAGCCGCTTCATCCCAGGGCATTACCAACCCGCCGCGTTGATCGACCTGGCCTTGTCCCGCGACATCGACAGCCATCGCCTGTTGCGCGGCACCGGGTTGTTCCACGAGGACATCCTCGCCGGTACAGCACAACTGAGCCCGCAGCAGTTTCTCGGATTGATCGGCAACAGCCGGCGCCTGCTCGCTGCCGATGAGAGCAGCTTCCTGTTTGGCCAACGCCTGCTGCCCGGCTATTACGGCGCCGCCAGCCATGCCCTGGGCCACGCGCAGAACCTGGATCAGGCGCTGGAGATCCTGATCCAGCAACAGGTGCTGCTCAGCCCGCTGGTGACGCTGCAATTGGAGCGGGATGAACACCATGCCTACCTGTACTGGCGGGACAGCTGCGGCGCCGGCGAACACTGGCGGTTCCTGCTGGAAGCCAGCATGACCTCGCTGGTCGCCATGAGCCGCTGGCTCAGCGGCCAGCGCCTGCCGTGGCAATGCAGCTTCAGCCATGGCGAGCCGCATTACGTCGAACAATACTGGGTTCACCTGGGCGAACACACGCGCTTCGCGCGCCCGCTGGACATGATGTGCATCCCGCGCGAATACCTAGTCATGGCCTGGCCCGGCGCGTCCGCCACCGCCGGCCAAGTCGCGCGCCAGCAGGCCCGCGAGCAGATCGAACAGCTCGGTTTTGCCGACAGTTTTCTCGATTGCCTCTACGACTACCTGCGCGAACAGGTGCGCCAGCCGCCCAGCCTGGAACAGGCGGCCCAGGCGTTCGCCATGAGCCCGGCGACCCTCAAGCGCAAACTGCACAAGCACGACACCGGCTTTCAGCAGCAGGTGGATCGGGTGCGCAAGCACGTCGCGTTGCACCTGTATCAGGTCAAGGGGTTCAGCAACGATGAAGTGGCCGCGTACCTGAACTTCAACGATGCGGCGAACTTCCGGCGTTCGTTCAAGCGCTGGACAGGCACCACGCCGAACCTGATCCGTCAGCTGTTCAACAGCCGTTAGCCAGGCGCTCGCGCAGGAACTCCACCAGCGCCTGCACCGGCCTCGAACTCTGCCGGTGCTGCGGGTACACCGCCGACAGCGTCAGGGCTTCGGGGGCGAAGTCTTGCAACAGCGTCACCAGGCGCCCGTCCGCCAAGGCATCGGCGACGATAAAGGTCGGCAGGTAGGTGACGCCCAACCCGGCGATGGCGGCGTCGCGCAGCAACTCGCCATTATTGACGCGCATGCGCCCGCTGACGTTCAGCGACAGCGGCTTGCCTTTGCTCTGGAACCGCCATTGCACCTGGCGGCCGTGGCCGTAGGGCAGGCAATCGTGGTCGGTCAGGTCGTCGGGTTTCTGCGGTGTGCCACGCAATGCAAGGTACTCGGGGCTGGCGCAGTACACACGCTGCACGCTGGCGATACGCCGGGCGATCAGGGTGGAGTCTTCGAGGATGCCGATGCGCAACACCAGATCGTAGCCTTCGCCGATCAAGTCCACCGGGCGGTCGCTCAGATCGACTTCCACCGACACCTGCGGATAGCGCTGCAAAAACAGCGGCAGCAGGCAACCCAGATGGGCCATGGCAAACGACAACGGCGCACTCAGGCGAATGGTGCCGCGCGGTTCGCTGTTCTGCCCGGCGATGCCCTGCTCCACTTGCTCGACTTCGCTGAGCAGGCGCAAGGCCGATTCGTAGTAACTCTGCCCCAGGGGTGTGACATCCAGGCGGCGGGTCGAGCGGTTGAGCAGGCGCACGCCGAGGCGGTCTTCGAGTTGGATCAGGCGGCGGCTGACGAATTGCTTGGACAGACCCAATTGCTCGGCGGCGGCGGTGAAACTGCCGGACTCCATGACCTGGCAAAACAGGCGCATGTCTTCGAAGGGATTCATTGTCGCGTCTCGGTGGACATTTTGCTGATTTATAGCCTGTCAGGTGCTGCACCACAAACCTAATGTGCCAACACAATCAAAAGTGGGAGGGGGCTTGCCCCCGATAGCAATATGTCAGCCACTACATGCATGACTGATCCACCGCTATCGGGAGCAAGCCCCCTCCCACAGGGGATTACCGAGATTCCCGAGGTCGGGTTACTTGGTGGTGAACGCCGAGTAGCTGTTCATCAGGTTGCGGTAGTTGGGAATGCGCGGCGACAGCAGGTTGGCCAGGCCTTCCATGTCGTTGCGCCAGTCAACCTGCAGCTCGCAGGCCACGGAGAACCAGTTCACCAGTTGCGCGCCGGCCGCGGTCATACGGGCCCAGGCAGCCTGTTGCACGGTTTCGTTAAAGGTACCGGAAGCGTCGGTGACCACGAACACCTCAAAGCCTTCGGAAAGAGCGCACAGGGTCGGGAACGCTACGCACACATCCGTCACCACACCGGCAATGATGATCTGCTTGCGGCCGGTGGCCTTCACCGCCTTGACGAAGTCTTCGTTGTCCCAGGCGTTGATCTGGCCAGGGCGCGGGATGTACGGCGCGTCCGGAAACAGTTCTTTGAGCTCGGGCACCAGCGGGCCGTTGGGGCCGCTTTCAAAGCTGGTGGTGAGGATGGTCGGCAGGTTGAAGAACTTCGCCACGTCGGCCAGGGCCAGCACGTTGTTCTTGAATTCGTTGGGGGAGAAATCCTGCACCAGGGAGATCAGGCCGGTCTGGTGATCCACCAACAGCACCACGGCGTCATCTTTGTTCAAGCGCTTGTAAGTCATGGGTTAACTCCTTTGTGGGTTTAGGTATCAGAACGCAAAGCACGAGCAGCCAAACGCACCCCAGAAGCCCTGGAAGTCGCTGACCGGCACGTTGGAAAGACGCGCTTTCTCATGGCCATGAGCATGCACGCCACACGGGCCACTGCAGTGGTGAGCCTGCGCCTGCAGCGGCGAAGCGGGACGCCAGTGTCCCGGCACCTTGACCACCGGCGACCAGTCCGGCAGCACCGGCACGCGCGGCGGTGCGAAATCTTCGAAGTCGCCGGCGCCATACACCACCTTGCCGCCGACCACGGTCAGCACCGACTCGATCCACTTGATGGCCTCTTCATCGACGCTGAAAAAATCCGCCGACAGCGCGGCGACGTCCGCCAACTGGCCGACCTTGATCTGGCCCTTCTTGCCCTGCTCGGACGAGAACCAGGCGCTGCCATGGGTGAACAGCTCCAGCGCGGTCAGGCGCGGCAGGCCTTCGGCGTGCAGCTCCAGGCCACCCACAGTGCGGCCGCTGACCATCCAGTACAGCGAGGTCCACGGGTTGTAGCTCGACACCCGCGTGGCGTCGGTGCCCGCGCCGACCGGTACACCTTCGGCGAGCATGCGTTTGATCGGCGGCGTGGCTTCGGCGGCCTTGGCGCCATAGCGCTCGACAAAGTACTCACCCTGGAACGCCATGCGGTCCTGGATCGCAATCCCGCCGCCGAGGGCGCGCACACGCTCGATGTTGTGCGGGGTGATGGTTTCGGCGTGGTCGAAGAACCACGGCAAGCCGTTGAACGGGATGTCGCGGTTGACCTTCTCGAACACATCGAGCATGCGCGAGATCGATTCGTTATAGGTGGCGTGCAGGCGGAACGGCCAGCGCTGCTCGACCAGGTGGCGCACCACCGGCTCCAGTTCCTGCTCCATGCTCAGCGGCAGGTCGGGGCGCGGTTCGAGGAAGTCTTCGAAGTCGGCGGCGGAGAACACCAGCATCTCGCCGGCACCGTTGTGGCGCAGGTAGTCGTCGCCCTGATGCAGGGTGACGCTGCCGGTCCAGTGCTTGAAGTCGCTGAGTTCTTCCTTGGGCTTCTGCGTGAACAGGTTGTAGGCGATACGTACCGTCAGCTGTTCATCCTTGGCCAGTTGCTCGATCACCGCGTAATCGTCGGGGTAGTTCTGGAAACCGCCGCCGGCGTCGATCGCACTGGTCAGGCCGAGGCGATTGAGTTCGCGCATGAACTGGCGGGTCGAGTTGACCTGGTATTCCAGCGGCAGTTTCGGGCCCTTGGCCAGGGTCGCGTAGAGAATCATTGCGTTAGGCCGCGCCACCAGCATGCCGGTGGGGTTGCCGTTGCTGTCACGCACGATCTCGCCGCCCGGCGGGTTGGGCGTGTCCTTGGTGTAGCCGGCCACGCGCAGGGCGGCGCGGTTGAGCAAGGCGCGGTCGTACAGGTGCAGCACGAACACCGGCGTGTCCGGCGCCGCCTGGTTGAGCTCGTCCAGGGTCGGCATGCGCTTTTCGGCGAACTGGAATTCGTTCCAGCCGCCGACCACGCGCACCCATTGCGGCGTCGGGGTGCGATCGGCCTGGTCCTTGAGCATGCGCAGGGCGTCGGCCAGGGACGGCACGCCTTCCCAGCGCAGTTCGAGGTTGTAGTTCAAGCCGCCACGGATCAGGTGCAGGTGCGAGTCGTTGAGGCCGGGGATCACCGTGCGGCCCTTGAGGTCGATGACCTCGGTGCCGCTGCCGCGCAGGGCCATGGCCTCGCCATCGGTGCCCACGGCCACGAAGCGCCCCTGGCGAATGGCGACGGCGGTGGCGCGTGGGTTTTCACGGTCCACGGTGTGGAACTGGCCATTGAACAAAATCAGATCGGCGTTCATAGGGTTTCCTTTACAGAGGCTTCAAGCCAGGGAGCGAACAGGCGGGTAGCCGCCGGCATCAGCAGGTACACCACCAGCAACACGATGGTCAGGGTGATCAGGAAGGTGGCGACCACGTAGTTGGACAGGAACGGGTGCAGGCCCAATATCGGGCCCCACACGATCGGTACCAGCAGGGTCAGCGGCAGGATCACGCACAGGGTGACCACGGCCTGTTTCCAGCGCGGCGGTTTGGCGACGCTGTCGGTTTGGGGGGTGAACCAGAACTCGTTGACCGCACCGATTTCGGTGTGGTCGCCGTCGGCCAGCAGCGGCGCGGCTTCTTCGATCAGGGTTTTGCGCTCGGGGGAGTCGAGCCAGCGTTGCAGGTCGTCGGTGGAGCGGTAGCGCAACACGCAGGTGAACAGCGCCAGGCCGTCGTGTTTACCGCGCACGACGTCGACGCCGAGGTGGCCCGGGCGTTCGCCGGCGATGCGTACTATGCGGCGTAGCCACGCTTCGTAGTTGGCCTCGCTGCCGGATTTGATCCGGTGTTTGACGATCAGGGTGACGACTTCGTCGGAGCCGGTTTCAGGTGTTGGGTCCATGGTGTGTTCTTCCCCCCTGGAGAGCTGAGCGATGAGGCGAGTTTGGCGGCGACGGGCGATTCGAAATTGGATGTTTGTGCTGTTTGGCGTGGTGACCTGCGAGGCCGCCTACGCGGGGAAGCTGGACATGTGCGCGCTGATCCGGCTCCTCAACCAGCGCTCCGCCGGGTCGTTGTCATGCACCCCGCTCCACACCATCGACAGCTCCGCGGCGTCGATTGCAAACGGTGGGTCCTGCGCGCGCAACGTGGTGCCTTCGGTCAAGGCGCACGCTGCGTAGTCCGGCACGGTCGCGATGATCTGCGTGCCCGCCAGTAACGCCCGCAAGCCACTGAATTGCGGCACCGCCAGCACCACCCGGCGCGCCCGACCGATGCGCGCCAGGTCGAGGTCGATATTGCCGCTCAAGTCCCCCGAGAACGACACCATGGCATGCGGCCGTTCACAGTATTCGTCCAGGCTCAGCGGTGCGGTGCCGCCATCGCCGCGCAGCACCTTGCACGGAATGTCGCGCAGTTTCTTGCGCTTGGCATTGGCCGGCAGATCCGTGGTGTAGCTGACTCCCACGGTGATCTCGCCACTGGCCAGCAGCGACGACATCAACAGGTAATTGGCGCGGCGCACCACCACCACGATCCCCGGTGCCTCGTCGCGCAGTTGGCTGAGCAACGGCGGGAACAGGCCGAATTCGGCGTCATCGGACAGGCCGATGCGGAACACCGCACAGCTGGTGGAAGGGTCGAAATCCTTGGCGCGGCTGACCGCGCTCGAGATGGTGTCCATGGCCGGTTGCAGCTCCTTGAGTATTGCCATTGCGCGTGGTGTGGGCTCCATGCCGCGCCCATTGCGCAGCAGCAACGGGTCGTCGAACAAATCGCGTAAACGGCCCAAGGCCGCGCTCACCGCCGGTTGGCCCATAAACAGTTTTTCGGCGACCCGGGTCAGGTTCTTCTCGAACATCAGCGCTTCGAAAATCACCAGCAGGTTCATGTCGACGCGGCGCAGGTCGTTGCGGTTCATGGCGGTCCCCAAACAGTTGACAGAGCACCAGCTAAGCACGCGGCGCGGCGAGCGCGATTGCACACCTGTGCTGTCTTTTCCACGCCAACAACTGGCGAAATTAACAACGATTAACTCGTCAGTCGGACGGCACGGCACCAAGAATGAGGCCGTCTACACTGCATCCATTCACCGGGAACGCTCCCATCGACTGCGGATATTTCGTCATGGCCCGACTTGAGCACGGTGCTCCAAGCTTCTGCGCGACCGGCGGCCTCTGCCCCCGGCGCGAGCGTATCGCCAAGCAACTGATCCTCGCCAACCTCGGCGAAAGCCTGGCGATTGCCGACCTGGCCCAGGCCTGCGCACTGTCGCGCAGCCACTTCTCCCGCGCCTTCAAATGCACCACCGGGCTGTCGCCGCAGGAATGGATTCGCCAACAGCGCATCCAGCGCGCCAAGGAGTTGATCACCGGCACGTCCTTGAGCCTGACGCAAATCAGCCTGGAATGTGGCTTCTGCGACCAGGCGCACTTCTGCCATATGTTCACGCGCAGCGAAGGCGTCAACCCGATGACCTGGCGTAATCACCAATTGCGTCGCAAGCAGGCGATTGCCGCCTAGTGGTCAGCGCAAGCGTGGAATATGCTGGGCGAACCCTTTTTTCAGAGCTCGCGCTGGCATGAACGATCTCAGCGAACAGGCCGTACACTTCGGCCCGTATCGGATACACCCGCGCCAACGCCTGGTGCTGGAGGCTGGCCGGCCGTTGCGCCTGGGACGGCGGGCAGTGGACATCCTGCTGATCCTGCTGGAACAGGCCGGCAATGTGGTGAGCAAGCAGGAACTGATCGCGCGGGTCTGGCCCAAAAGCGTGGTCGAAGACGGCAACCTGCGCGTGCATATGGCGGCGTTGCGCAAGGCCCTGGGCGATGGCCAGGCCGGGCAGCGCTATATCGTCACCGTGGCCCAGCGCGGTTACAGTTTTGTTGCGCCACTGAGCATCGAACCGATGACCCTTCCAACCGACGGCTGTGCGCAAAGCCAGGCCCATAACCTGCCGCTGCGCAGCACGCGGATGATCGGCCGCCAGGCGCTGATCGATGCGCTGGTGCAGCAATTGCCGCAACAACGCTTTATCACCCTGACCGGCGCGGGAGGCATCGGTAAGACCACGGTCGCGCTGCGTGTCGCCGAGTTGTTGATCGGGCATTACCGCGACGGCATTCGCCTGCTCGACCTCGCCCCCCTCAGCGCACCGTCGATGATCCTGCCCAACCTCGCCGCCCTGCTCGACCTCACCCCCGACGAACACGCGCCGCTGTTGACCCTCGCGCGCAGTCTCCACACGCGCCAGTTGCTGTTGGTGATCGACAACTGCGAACACCTGCTCGATGACATCGCCCTGATCAGCGAGACCCTGCTGCGCCACGCCCCCAACGTTCACATCCTCGCCACCAGCCGCGAAGCACTGCGCGCCGAGGGTGAATACGTGCAGCGCCTGGAGCCGCTGGCCTGCCCGCCCGCCACCGGCAACCGTGCCCAGGCGCTGGGCTATCCGGCCCTGCAACTGTTGATCGAGCGCGCCATGTCCCATCAGGACAGCTTCGCCCTCAGCGAAGCCGAACTGCCATTGGCGATTGATATCTGCCAGCGCCTCGACGGTATCCCGCTGGCCATTGAACTGGTGGCGGCGCAGATCGAACGTTTCGGCCTGCAAGGCCTGCTGGTGCAGATGGAAGACAACTTTCGCCTGCTGACCCGTGGCCGCCGCAGTGCCCTGCCCCGTCAACAGACGCTGCGCGCCACGCTGGACTGGAGTTTCGACCTGCTCGCGCCCTGCGAACAGATCTGCCTGCGCCGCCTGGCGGTGTTTCGCGGCGGCTTCAGCCTGGCCAGCGCGGCGGCGGTGATCGCCGGGGAACAGATCGCGCCGGCCGAGGTGCTGGGTTCGATCACCCAACTGGTGGCCAAGTCGTTGCTCAATGTCGAGCCCGGCGATGACGAGATGGTCTACCGCCTGCTGGACATCACCCGCACCTACGCCCTGGAAAAGCTCAGCGTGGCCGCTGAACTCGACACCACCCGCGAGCGCCACGCCGCACGCTGCCTGGCCTTGATGGAACAGGCCCGGGACGATTGGGAACTGACCTCGACGCAGCCCTGGATCGACCGCTACGCGCCCCTGCGCGAAGACATCCGCGCCGCACTGGATTGGGGCCTGGGCGACCAGGGCACGCACCTGTTGGGTATTCGCCTGACGGTCAGCGCGATGCCCTTGTGGCAGGAACTGTCATTGCTGGGGGAACACGGGCTGTACGTGGGCAAGGCGCTCGCACGGCTGGCGCAATCGCCCGCGCCGAACCCGCACTTGCACATGGCGTTGCAACTGGCGCTGGGCAGTTTTTCGTATCACACCCAGGGCGGTACGCCGCAGACCATTGACGCCTTTGCCTACGCGCGGCGCCTGGCCGAAGCGAACAACGATCTGAGCGGCCAGTTGCGTGCGGTGTCGGGCCATATGGCGGTCAACCTGTGCTGCGGCAATTATCGCCAGGCACTTGCGCAAAGCCTGCACTTCGATCAACTCGGCCCCCAGGCCGACCCCTTGCTCGACCTCAGCGCCCAGCGCCTGCGGGTACTGGCCCAGCACTTTGCCGGTCACCAGGCATTGGCCCTGCGCAATGCCGAACAGGTGATCCAGCGCATGGCCCACAGCGGCCATCTGAACCGGTTCACCCATGGCTTCGGCGTGCAGTACGACCAGGGCGTGGCCTCGCTGACGATCCTCGCTCGCATCCTGTGGCTGCGGGGGTTCCCGGAGCGGGCCTGGCGCACCGCGAACCAGGCCCTGGAACTGGCGCTGCAGATCAACCACGGCACCTCGATCTGCTACACCCTGGCCCTGGCCGGGGTGGTCATCGCCCGCTACAACGGCGACGCGGCCGCGGCCCATTCGCTGCAGGAACTGTTGTTGCAACAAGCGCAAAAGCACTCGGTGCAGCTGTTTCATACCTGGGCCCGACACTACGCGGGCGCAGCGCCGACGCAAGCCATGCCCGGGCTCGGCCTGATCGCGGATACCCTGGTGACCTTCAATGCGGGCGCGGTGGACGCGGCGATGTTCGAACGCGCCAAAAGCGGCGCGGCCGGCTGGTGTACGGCAGAGATCCTGCGGGTGCGCGCCGAGCACAGTGACGACATCCCGGCAGAAGCGCTGTTGCTCGAGGCACTCGGCCTGGCGCACCAGCAAGGCGCCCTGGCCTGGGAGTTACGCAGTGCCACCGCGCTGGCGCGGCTGTGGCAGCGCCAAGACCGCCGGCAAGCGGCACGCGAGTTGCTGGACTCGGTCTACGGGCGATTCAGCGAAGGGTTCGCCACCCAGGACCTAATCGGCGTGCGCCGCCTGCTCGACGAGTTGCAGGACAAACGGCCGGCCTGAAAACGCCCCCAGATAATGCCCATACCCTTGCTGCAGACGCGCCACTTGCAGCGGGTCGCGCAGTTGCGCCAGGGCGTAGCTGCGCACGCTGTTGAGCAGGCGGTAACGCTCGGGACCGAGGCCGGGCTCCACGCTCAGCAGCGAGATGTCGACCAGTCGCCGCAGCAGGTATGGCAGGTCGGCGTGAGCCAGCTCGGTGCCAGCGATCAACTGCCCCAGGACGGGCAAGCTCACCGCCATCTTGAACAGACCCAGTTGCAGGAACAGCCAACGCTCCGGCAGGCTCAGGCGCTCGTATGACCAGTCCAGGGCCGCCGCCAGGGATCGGTGGCGTTCCAGCGCCGTGCGCCGACCGCGCGCCAGCACTTGCAGGCCGCTGCGCAATTGCACCTGCAAGCCCTGCACGCCGAGAGCATCGACCTGGGCCGCCGCCAGTTCGAGGGCCAACGGAATACCGTCGAGCCGGCGGCAGATATCGCGCAGCGCCGGCAAGTCCTGGGGCCGCAGGGCAAACCCTTGCTGACTGGCGCGCACGCGCGCGACGAACACCTGCACCGCCGAGTAGGCCATCGCCTGCTCGACGCTGCCCCAGGCGGACGGCATCGGCAGCGCCAGGCGAGGCACGCGCTGCACCCACTCGCCGGGCACCCGCAAGGCTTCGCGGCTGCTCAACAACAGCGTCACCCCAGGCGCGCTGGCCTGCAGCGCGCGCACCAGATGACGGCAGGCGCCGAGCAACACGTCGGCGCCATCGAGCACCAGCAATAACTGGCGCGAGGCCAATTGACGGAAGAGTGCCGCGGCACTGTCAGCCGCGTCGAGCCCGAGGGTCTCGGCCAACTGGCGCAGCATTGCCGTGGGCGTATCGACACCGGCCAGATCCAGCCACCACACGCCGTCGCGATAACGCGGCAACACACGCTCGGCCAACGCCAGCGCCAGGCTGCTCTTGCCGACGCCAGCGCCTCCGGTGAGGGTCATCAGGCGTTGCCCCGACAGGCGTCGGACCAGCGTCCCCACCAGTTCGTCGCGACCGATCAGCGGGCTGAGCCGGGTCGCCAGGTTGTGCCGCGGTGCCGCGTTCCCAGCGGCCTCCTGCAGCGGCGCAACCAGGCAATAGCCGCGTTGGGGTTCATTGAGAATGTAGCGACGACCGTCCAATGCACGGCGCAGGGCGGCGATATGCACCCGCAGGTTGTTCTCTTCCACCACGCTGCACGGCCAGACGCGGGCGATCAGGGTGTCTTTGCTGACAAATTGCCCGGGCGTTTCGAGCAGCACCGCCAGGATGTCCAGCGCGCGCCCGCCCAACGGCACGGGCATGCCTGCCTTGCTGACCAGGCGCTGCTGACGATGAAAGGTGTAAGGGCCAAAGCGCATCGCATGGTCGTTGTTCATCTGCGTAAAAGCGCTGAAACACCCGAGCTTGGGCTTCCGCGCATCCTTCTTCCATGGGCCTGCCGTTATCTTGCCAGCTCGTTGTAACAGGACAATGCTGGCACGGGGAGCGATACGGACAATCGGGTGCGCGAAACGGACATCCAGTCGTTAACTGAACTGCTGCCGGTATTGGGTGGGGTTGAGGCCGAGTTTTTCACTGAACAGAAAGCGCATATGCCGCACGCTGCCAAAGCCTGCGTGAAAGGCCACGGTTTTGAGCGGCAGGTCGGTGGTTTCCAGCAGGTGCCGGGCGCGGTCGATGCGCGCGCCCTGCAGGAAGGCCATCGGCGTCATCTGCACCTCTTTGGCGAACAACCGCGCAAAGTGCCGCGCACTCATGCCGGCGAGTGCCGCCATGGATTCGATGGTGAACGGCTGGTCCAGATGCGCCAGCACATGGCTCTGCACCCGCGTGATCGCGGTTTCCTGGGGCGCCACGGCGGCGGTCATCGGGCTGAACTGGGCCTGCCCGCCCTGGCGCTTCATCACCACCAGCAGCACTTTGGCCACGTCCACCGCGACCTGCTTGCCGTGATCCTGGGCGACAACCGACAGCGCCAGGTCGATGCCCGCCGTCACCCCGCCGGACGTGATCAGGCGGCCGTCCTGCAGGTAGATACGGTCGGTTTCGACAACGGCCTGAGGGAAGGCCTTGATCAGCCGCTCGGTGTAATGCCAGTGGGTGGTCACGCGGTGGCCGTCGAGCAGCCCGGCATGCCCCAGCACAAAGGCACCGGTGCAGATCGAGCCGAAGCGCCGCGCGCGTGGAGCCGCGGCCTGGAGCCAGGGCAACAGGTCGGGGTGGCATTCGTTATAGGCACCGGGACCACCGGGCACCAGCAGCAGGTCATAGGCCTCGTGCGCCTGGGCCAGCAGCAGGTCGGGCTGCACGACCACGCCATTGGACGCACGCAGCGGGCCGGGCTCGGTGCCAACGATCAGGATCCGATAGTGCTGCGCCGCTGGCAGGTAGCGGTTGGCAATCGAAAACACTTCAAGCGGCCCGGCCATGTCGAGCAGGAGGAAGTCCGGAAACAGCGCCATGGCCACGGTGTTCATAGAGAGACGTCCATCAGGAAGGAAGGCAGCGGGTATTATGCCACGTCCGCAACTGTCAACCTCAATGCGACAGTTATTCAGATATCAGCTTCTTAATGAATATTCCAGTAACCAGTAACCTTCTTCTCAACGCAAGCGCCCTGCATTTCGCAGCCCGCTCTGACTTGAGGACACCACCATGCTGACCCTTCGCAAAGCCTCCGACCGCGGCGCCGCCAATCACGGTTGGTTGAAGTCGTTCCACACCTTCTCGTTCGCCAACTACTGGAACCCCGCCGAACAGGGTTTTTCCGACCTGCTGGTGATCAACGATGACCGCGTCGCCGCAGGCCGTGGCTTCGGTCAGCACCCGCACCGCGACATGGAGATTTTCTCCTATGTGCTCGAAGGCGCCCTGGAACACAAGGACACCCTGGGCACCGGTTCGGTGATCCGCCCCGGCGATGTGCAACTGATGAGCGCCGGCAGCGGCGTGGCCCACAGCGAGTTCAACCATAGCCAGAGCCGTGGCGTGCATTTCCTGCAGATCTGGATCGTACCGAATGTCTCCGGCGCCGAGCCACGCTATCAGCAGGAGCACTTCAGCGCAGCGCAGAAACGTGGACGCTTGCAGTTGATCATCTCGCCGGATGGCGCCGAAGGCTCCCTTCACGTGCGCCAGGATGCACGGGTCTATGCCGGGCTGTTCAACGCTGACGAAAGCGCAAGCCTGGACCTGGCGCCGGACCGCCACGTGTACATCCATGTGGCCCGCGGCAGCGTCGAGATCAACGGCCAACGCCTACAGGAAGGCGACGGGGCCCGCGTGCGCGATGAGCGCCAGATCCGCCTGAGCCACGGTGACGATGCCGAGGTGCTGGTATTTGACCTGCGCCCTCTGGAACTGCCGCAGATGCCATGACGGCTACACGATAGCCCGCCGACGCGGGCTATCGCTGGCGTCGATAGTCACCATCAGCCCAATGAAGTTCTCTTAAAAATGCCAACGCGTAACATCAAACCCACACCAGGCAACACCCTAATCAAACACTCGGAGCACACTCTCATGAAACGCCAACTCTTGCTTAGCCTCGCTTTCTCGGTACTTGCTGCAAACGCTTTTGCCCACCCTGTCGTCGCTGAAGGCGGCGCTGATCGCCTCAACGAAAACCGCGTCGCCGAAGGCGGTGCCGAGCGTCTGCAAGGCAACCGTGTCGCCGAAGGCGGTGCTGAACGCCTGCTGGAACGTCGCGTCGCTGAAGGCGGTGCGGATCGCTTGCAAGAACGTGGCCTGGCCGAAGGCGGTGCAGATCGTCTGCAGGAACGTGGCCTGGCCGAAGGCGGTGCGGATCGCCTGCAGGAACGTGGCCTGGCCGAAGGCGGTGCGGATCGTCTGCAGGAACGTGGCCTGGCTGAAGGCGGTGCTGATCGTCTGCAGGAACGTGGCCTGGCTGAAGGCGGTGCAGATCGCCTGCAGGGCAACAACGCTTGACCCCGCGCTGTGTGCGCGGCACCCCAAACCGGCCTGATCAGCCGGTTTTTTTTCGCCTGCTTATTGTGTACTGGCCTGAAACCGCTTGCGATACGCCGCCGGCAGCATCCCCACCCGCTGCTGGAACAGGCGCCGGAACGAGTTGCTGTCTTCGTAGCCCACCGCATAGGTGATGCTTTCGAGGGTCATGCGCGTCGACTCCAGCATCTGCTTGGCGCGCTCCAGGCGCAGGGTCTGCACATAAGCGATCGGCGTATAGCCGGTGGCATCCTTGAAACGTCGCTTGAAATTGCGCACCCCAAAACCAAAGTGCCGGGCCACCTCGTCAATCACCAGCGCCTCGGCGCAGTGCTGCTCCAGCCAATGCTGCACGCGCAGTATCTGCGCGTCGCCGTGGCTCTTGGGCAACGACCACATCGCGTACACCGACTGCACCGTCCGCACCGTGTCGATCAGCAGGTATTTGCCACAGGTGTGAGCCAGTTCCGGCGAGCCGAAGCGGCGGATCAGGTGGAGCATCAAGTCCATTGCCGCACTGGCGCCACCACAGGTGATCACGCGGTTTTCTTCGCAGAGCATCTGCGCGTCATCGAGGCTTACGTCTGCGTAGCGTCGCCGGAAAAGCTCGGCAAACGCCCAGTGGGTGGTGGCGCGCAAGCCTTGCAGTACACCGGTTTCCGCCAACAGAAAGGCGGCGGTACACATCGACGCCAGCACGGCGCCGCGCCCATGCTGTTCGCGCAGCCAGGGGCCGAAGGCGGCAAACGTCGGCAAAGCCTCTTTCAAGGTGAAGAGAAAGCCGGGGATCAACACCAGGTCGGTCTGTGCGATCTGCGCGGTCGAACAGGCCACTTGCAGACGCTGCCCGCCCCAGGCATTCACGGCCTGGCCGTCGAGGGACGCGACCACGATCTCGAAGGGCGGATGGTCGGCAAACAGGTTGGCGGCGCTGAGCATTTCCAGGGCCAGGGTGGCGCTGGCGGCGGAGCAGTGATCGGCCAGGAGCAAGGTAATGTGCATTCACGGACCTTTTTGCGCTTTTCGCATTAAATAAGTCATTTGCGCACCTACCTTAGCCGATTTGGCGCCCTTACAGTGCTGCCACTGTTCAACTCTGTGGCGTCTTTATGAATCTCTGGTTTCGATTGCTCTACATGCTCTGCCGTCGCCCCTGGCGCAAGCCTGCCCATGGCCTGGCCACCACCGTGGTACGCATGCGGGTGTGGCCGCTGGACCTGGATCTCAACCGGCATGTCACCAATGGCCGCTACTTCACCCTGGCGGACGTTGCACGGATGGATTTTGTCTTGCGCACTGGCGCTTTTCGCGTGGCCCTGCGCAACAAGGCGCTGCCGATCGTGGGCGATACCTGGGGCAAGTTCCGCCGCGAACTCAAGGTGTTCGAAGTGTTCGAGGTACACACCCGCATACTCGGCTGGGACCACAAGTGGAGCCTGATGGAGCACCGTTTCGTCAGCAAGGGTCGGGTGGTCGGCGTGGTGGTGATGCGCGGGCTGTTCCGCTCAGTCAAGGGCACCCTGCCCCCGGCGGATTTCCTGCGGGAGCTGGGGCTGGCCGAAACATCGCCGGCCCTGCCGCAGTGGCTGAGCGACTGGGCGCAGAGTTGCGAGGCGATGAGCGTGCAGTTGCGAGGTGAGGAACAGGATTGAGGATCATCCGCTCATCATCGTCTTGAGGCATGCGCTCCTTGGCCAACATGTCCTTGGCGATTTTACGAGTCGTCGCGGCGCCTTCCAACTGCGCGCTGGATATAGGAGTCCACCAGATACCGAGTGTTATCGCGGTATTGGGGAGAAGACGCCACTGCCCCGCCCAAGCTGGACGTCAACGACTCGACGCCGTGAACAACCGCCTCACAAAAGTCAGTGATGCACAAAAAAAACGCACTGCCGCACTCGCTGCGAAGCTCCAGGGTCTTACTCGCGCAAGCCCGGGACATCTTGATAGCTGCCCATGCGGCCTCTTTCTTGAGACCCGGCGCTGGATATCGACGAAACTCGTCCCAATGCAGATACCGGCCCTAGTCATCGACAGCTTTATAGATTGAGTCGCCAGGCGCTGCTCAGACTGATCAAGTCATACCTACCAGCTCTCCCCCAACCCCAGCAAGCCGAGTATCTGCCGGCGCAGGTCCACCAGATAAGGATCGTCGCGGTGCCGGGGGTATGGCCGCTCGATGGTCAATTGCGCCTGCAGGGTCGCCGGGCGGTCGCTGAACACGATCACGCGGTTGGCCAGGAGCAAGGCTTCTTCCACATCGTGGGTCACCAGCAACGCCGTGTAGCCCTGGCGTTGCCACAGGTCGATCAGTTCCTTTTGCATGGTGATGCGGGTCAGGGAATCGAGTTTGCCCAAGGGCTCGTCGAGGATCAGCAGACGCGGCTGGTTCACCAGCGCACGGGCCAGCGCAACCCGCTGCGCCATGCCGCCGGACAGTTGCCGAGGGAAGGCGCGGGCGAATTGGCTGAGGCCGACTTTTTCCAAGGCTTCATCGACTTTGGCGGCATGGGTCTTGAGCAGGCCCTGGGCTTCGAGGCCGAGGGCGACGTTGTCCCACACGCGGCGCCACGGATACAAGGTCGGGTCCTGGAACACCACCACGCGGCTCGGGTCCGGGCCGCTGATCGGCTCACCATCGGCGAGCAAGCGCCCGGAATCCGCCGGTTCCAGCCCAGCGACCAGACGCAGCAAGGTGGACTTGCCGCACCCCGAAGGCCCGAGCAAGGCAACGAACTCCCCCGCTGCCACGTCCAGCGAAACCCGCTGCAGCACCGGCAGATGCTCACCGTCCAAGGCAAACCCGTGGCTCAGGTTTTCGATGCGCAGCGCCAATCCCGCCGCGGCTTCTACTGCGGTTGCCAGGGCTACCATTTCATCGCTCCTTTCTGCCAGGCCAGCAAGTGGTCGCGCAGCCGGAACAAGCCGCTGATCAACCCCGAGCAGGCCAGCGCCATGATTAACAACGCTGCATACATATTCGCGTAGGCCGCCCACCCCTGGGCCCATTGCAGGTACCAGCCGATGCCGGATTTCACGCCCATCATTTCCGCCACCACCAGGGTCGAAAACGAGGCGCCGAGGCCCATGAACAGGCCAACGAACACATGGGGCAAGGCGGCGGGAATCGCCACCTTGAAAATCAGGAAAGGCTGTTTTGCACCAAGGGTGCGCGCCACGTCGTAATAGGCTTTATCGACACTGGCCACGCCGGACCAGGTCAGCACCGTGACCGGAAACCAAGTGGCCAGGGCGATCAGGAAGACGCTGGCGCTCCAACTGCTGGGGAACAGGAAAAAGCACAACGGCAACAGCGCCGTCGACGGCACCGGGCCGAGGATGCGCAGCACCGGATGCAGCCAATAGCCGATACGCGTCGACCAACCGATGGCCACGCCGGCGATAAACCCGGTCGCCGCGCCCAACGCCACGCCCGCACCGAGCAGCAACGCCGAATGCAGCAGGCTGTCGGCCAGGCGCGCGTAGTCTTCGACATACACCGCGAGCAGGGCCTGGGGCGGCGCGAAGAACGGCACCGGCAGCAGCGCGAGTTTCGCCGTGAGCAGCTCCCAAATGCCCAACAGCAGCGGTAAAGCGATCAGCCATGACGCGGCTCCGCGCAGGCGCAGGCCGAGCCTGGCGAACCGGCGCCCGGCCACACTCGACACCCCGAACACCGCCGCCACGCCCACGCAGAGATGGGCCAAGCCTTGGGTCATCGGCCAGTCGCGCGTCGCATTGGGCCAGTAGCTGATCAGCAGCGCCACGGCCAACCAGGCGCCGACCACCGCCAGGCCCGGCCACCCGACCTTGAACGCCACGGGTGGGTTGAGGGTGGTCGCGTCAACTGAAGACATCGGCGGTGATCTCCTTGGCGAACGCCAGCGGGTCGGTGCCCTGGCTGATCACTTCCACGGTTTTCAGGTCGGTGACGTAGGTGGTGATTTCCGCGGTCAGCGCGGTGCCGACCGCATGGTGGCCGTGGGTGTGGTCGTGGAGGATCGCCTGGACTTCTTCGGTGGAGGTGTTCAACGCATAGGCCTGGAAACCCTTGGCGACGACCTCGGGGTGTTGCACGGAATAGTCATGAGCTTCGAGGATCGCCTGGGTCAGCGCCGCGACCACCCGCTTGTCTTCGCGCACCAGCTTGCCGGTGACACCGACCACGCAGCAGCTGAGGTTGGCGTAGGCCTCCACCAGGTTGGTGGACAGTTCCCGCGCCACGCCGGATTTGATCAGGCGATACATGAACGGGTCGCTGCCGCTGACCGCCTGCACCTCGCCGCGCTCCAGGGCGGTGCCGAGCAGGTCGGCCGGGTACAGGCGCCATTCGACGTCGCGCACCGGGTCGATGCCGTGCTTCTTGAGCAGGATCGAGAAGAAATTGCGGTCCGGGCTGGCCATGTCCGTCACGCCGATCGTCTTGCCCTTGAGGGCTTCGAGTGTGCTTACGCCGCCGTTCGCCGCACTGAGCAAACGCAGGCAGCCGCCATGAGTGCCGGCGGTCAGCTTGACGTCGAAGCCCTGCTCCAGGGCCTTGAGCCAACGCAGCGCCATGCCCACACCTGCATCGGCCTTGCCGGTGGCGATGGCTTCCAGCAGCACCTCGGTGGAATTGCCGAAGTTGACCAGTTCCACATCCAGGTTGTGCTGTTTGAAGAAACCTTGACCGTGGGCGATCACCACCGGGGCCAGGCACACGGCATTCAGGTTGACCGCCAGTTTCAGCGCGCGAGGCGCATCCAGGCGGATGAACTCACCGGTGCCAGCGGGCTCCTGGGGCGTGTGGTGCGCGGCGTGCTCGTCGGCGGCGAAGCCCAGGCGGGGCAGCGACAGCAGCAAGGGGCTGGCCAGGGTAATACCGGCCATGCCCAGGAGGCGGCGGCGGGTTAAAGGATCGAAAGCGGCCATGCAAAAACTCCCATGATTGTGTTCGCTAGGTAGATTGCGCGCCTTGCGTCATGCAGGGCACCTGCGGCAAAACTACAATTTGATTATATTAATCAGCGACAATTATGAAAGAACCATATAATTCTATGGTTATGCCCGATGTCTCGAAACGCACAAAAAGCGCCCTAAGCTCAGATCGGAACAGTATTTATCGGGGGTGTACGCGCAGTGGGTACAGGCCGGGAAATGGGTGAAACCGCACCTGTAACCGTGGACGATCGATCAGTTGGCTGAGCAGCAGAAGATCGCGGATGCGTTCTTCAAGGCGGTGGATGCACAGGACGTGCAGACCTGGACGTGATGCAGGGGGAATGCGCTTGATTCCCCCCTTTTTCGATTCAAGCCGGGCTGCGCGCCTCCCACCCGCGCGCCGCCAACGCCCCCAACACCCCGCCGGCAATCGGCGCCAGCCAGAACGCCCAGAGTTGCGCGAGGTACTCGACCCCGGCGAACAACGCCGGTCCGGTGCTGCGCGCCGGGTTGACCGAGGTGTTGGTCACGGGGATCAGGATCAGGTGAATCAAGGTCAGCGCCAGGCCGATGGCAATCGGCGCAAAGCCGGCAACCGCGCCCGGTGCGGTCACGCGCATGATGATCAGGACAAAGAAGAACGTAGCGATCAGTTCGGCCAGCAACGCCGCCTTCATGTCGAACTGGCCGGGGCTCAGCGGGCCATAGCCGTTGGCGGCAAAACCACCCGGCTCAAAACCCGACTGCCCGTTGGCAATCACGTACAGGGCGGCAGAGGCGACAATCGCTCCTGCGACCTGGGCGGCGATGTAAGGCAGCACATCGGCGCCGGGAACGCGGCGCCCGGCCCATAGGCCGATGGTCACCGCCGGGTTGAAATGCCCGCCTGAGACACCGCCCACCGCGTAGGCCATGGTCAGCACGGTGAGCCCGAACGCCAGGGACACCCCCAGAAACCCGATCCCCAGCGTCGGGAATGCCGCCGCCAGGATGGCACTGCCACACCCGCCGAACGTCAACCAGAAGGTACCTGCAAACTCTGCGGTCAAACGCTTTTGCACAATCGACTCCATTGCTTTTCAAACACCACGGCCCTGATCGAAGGGCGTGGTGATCGCCGTCACCACAGGATGTGGGAGGTCCAGGGAGACGGTAGCAACAGGCATCAAATTGCCCTGTAAGACTTGTCTGATTTCAGTCGCGTGCGACACCCTGGCCGAACCGTCGGATCGCCAGGCAATAACCGATCAACGCCAGCGCCGCCAACAACCCGCCCGCCGCGCCGATCCAGGCGAAGCCGAAGTGGCTGCCGACCCAACTGCCCAGCAACGCGCCGCCGCCGATGCCGATGTTGTAGATGCCGGAGAACATGGCCATGGCCACGTCGGTGGCGTCCGGGGCGAGTACCAGGACCTTGGACTGCATGGCCAGGCCGAAGCCCATGATCGCCATGCCCCAGAACACGCTCAGGCCGACGAGGTAGGATTCGGCCCCACTCAACGGCAGCAGCAGTGCCAGGCACGCGCCCAGCAGGAACACCGCGCCGACCACGAACAGATGCGGGTTGAAGCGGTGTACCAGGCTGAACAACAGCGAGCCGATGATGCCCGCGCCGCCGAACACCAGCAGGAACAGGGTCACGACGTTACCGCTCAGGCCAGCGACACGTTCGACAAACGGTTCGATATAGCTGTAGGCGGTGAATTGCGCGGTGACCACCATGGCGGTGAGCACGTACAGCGCCACCAGCGCCGGGCGCTTGAACAGCAGCGGCAGGCTGCGCAGGGAGCCCGAGTTCTGGCTTGGCAACAGCGGCAAGGTGCGCGCCAGCCAGAACACCAGGCCGGCGGCGAAGGCCGCAATCACCAGGAACGTGGTGCGCCAGCCCATCGCTTCGCCCAGCAGGCGGCCCAGGGGAATGCCCAACACCATCGCCAGCGACGTGCCGGTGGCCAACAGGCCGAGGGCTTGCACCTGTTTGCCGGCCGGCGCCAGGCGTACCGCGAGGGACGCGGTAATCGACCAGAACAGCGCATGGGACAAGGCGATGCCGATCCGGCTGACCATCAGCAGGCCGAAGCTGGTGGCGACGCTGGAGAGGATATGACTGGCGATGAACAGGCCGAACAACACGATCAGCAGCTTGCGCCGTTCGATGTTGCGCGTCAGCAGCATCACCGGCAGCGAGGTCAGCGACACGATCCAGGCATAGATGGTGAGCATCAGGCCGACGCTGGCAATGGGCATGTCGAAGCTGGCGCCGATGGCGCTGAGCAGGCCGACGGGCACAAATTCGGTGGTATTGAACACAAAGGCGGCCAGCGCGAGGGCGATGACCGGTTGCCAGTTGGCACGGGGCGTTGCGGTTGAAAGGCTCATTGAAGGGCGCGGCACTCTGACGATGATCAAACGGCCACCCAGGACAAGCGCCGCCGCCGAGCATTCTATAGGTTTCTCGGGCGGCTGTTGACGCTCATCCGGAGCAAATCGCCTGCGGATCGATCAGGGCGAGGTCAGGGTGATCAAGTAGCTACCCGTCTGAATGGGCTTATCGAAGCCGTCCACCAAGACATACCGCTGGTCGTAATAACGTCCGTTGGGGGTGTCGGCCATCAACCGCACATGGGCGTTGGGCGCGCCCACCGCCTTGACGCTGCGGACCGGCTGCACCGCGAGCTGGTTGCCGCGACTGGCCTGCGGGCAGCCTTTCAAGTCCATTATCGAGCCGCTCGCCGCCGCCGTGGTGCAGCCCGGCTCGACGATACTGCCGTAGAATCGGACGACGCCACCCTGCGGCGCCGCCATGCACGTCCCCGTCCATACAGCGAGGAAGCCTGTAACCAGTGACAAACGTATAACGTTCATGTCGACGCTCCTTCTTGGGTTGACAAGAAGTGAGTCGTCCGTTTTGACGCAGGCTTTAGGCCTTTCGTCGCTTTAAGAAATGTCTGATAGACCGATCACGGGTCCACCTGCCCCATCAGTTCCGGAATGCTTTCCGGGCGCTGCGCATAACGTTGCGCCAAGGCCGCACACACCATCAACTGGATCTGGTGAAACAGCATCAACGGCAGGATCAACACACCCATGGTCGCCCCGGCGAACAGCACCTGGGCCATCGGCACTCCGGTCGCCAGGCTTTTCTTCGAACCGCAGAACAGGATGGTGATGCGGTCCTCCTGATTAAAGCCAAAAGCCTTGCCCAGCAGCGTGGACGCCAGCAATACCAGGGCGAGCAACACGCAGCAGGCCACCACCAGGCCGCCCAGCTCCCACAGCGGAATCTGCTGCCAGATGCCTTGGATGACCGCTTCGCTGAACGCGCCGTAGACCACCAACAGGATCGAGCCCTGGTCGACGAACTTCAGCCAGGCCTTGTTGCGGCCGACCCACTCACCGATCCAGCGGCGGGCGATCTGCCCGGCGATGAACGGCAACAGCAATTGCACGCTGATTTTCAGGATGGCGTCGACGGTCGAACCGCTCTCGCCGTGGACATTCAGCAACAGCGTCACCAGCAACGGCGTGAGGAAGATCCCGAACAGGCTCGACGCCGCCGCGCTGCAAATCGCCGCCGGGATATTGCCGCGCGCCAGGGACGTAAAGGCAATCGCCGACTGCACCGTGGCCGGCAACGCGCACAGATAGAGCATGCCCATGTACAGGTCTTTGCCGATCAGCGGCGACAACAGCGGTTTGAGCGCCAGGCCCAGCAAGGGGAACAGCACAAAGGTCAGGCTGAACACCAGCAGGTGCAGGCGCCAGTGCCCGGCCCCGGCGACGATGGCCTGGCGCGACAGCTTGGCGCCGTGCAGGAAAAACAACAGCGCGATGGCCAGGTTGGTCACCCAGCCGAAAGCCACGGCGGTCTGGCCGCTGGCGGGCAGCAAGGACGCGAGGAGCACGGTGCCAATCAGGGTCAGGGTGAAATTGTCGGGCAGAAAACGCGGGCGAGTCATAAGCAGGATCTTCCGGGGTTGCCAAGAACGTCATCGCGACTCTAACGTAACGCTTTATTACCGACTAACGCCAATGAGCCAGTAAATGCCGCCTAAAGGACATGACAAGACCGTCCGCCGCAGCGTGCCCGGGCTTTCCAGCCTGCCACGCCCGGTGTACGGACGCACCGAATCCTTGCCCAACCGCGCCTTGACCCGTCGGCACAGCCATCCGTGGGTGCAGTTGTCCTACGCGATTTCCGGGGTGCTGGAGATCCAGACCAGCGTCGGCCGCTTCGTCGCGCCGCCGCAGCGCGCGGTGTGGATTCCGGCGGGCATGCCGCACCGGGTCTACAGCTCGCCGCACACGGAGATGCGCAGCCTGTACCTGGATTGCAGCGTCACCGCCTGGGCGGACGAACGTTGCCAGGTGTTGGAGGTGAGCAGTTTGTTGCGCGAGTTGATCCGCCGCTTCAGCGAACTGCCGGTGGAATATGCCGAAGAGGGCCCGGACGGCAGGCTGGCCCAGGTGGTGCTGGACCAACTGGCGGCGGCGCCCCAGGTGGATTTGATGCTGCCGTTGCCCCTCGACCCGCGCTTACGGCAGATCTATCGCAGTTTGGAGCTGCACCCGGAGCAACCCACCACGCTGGAGGATTGGAGCCGCAAGCTGGCGGTTAGCGAGAAGACCCTCAGCCGCCTGTTTTTGCGTGACACCGGGCTGACCTTCCGCGCCTGGCGCCAGCGCTTGCGCCTGCTCGGCGCCCTGCCCGCCCTGGAGCAAGGCGAGCGGGTGACGGATGTGGCGTTGGCGTGCGGGTATGAATCCACGTCGGCGTTTATCAACGCGTTTCGCCAGCAATTCGACGCCACTCCCGGCGAGTTCTTCCGCTAATGCAAAGGAAGGAGCTCAGCGTTGCTTCATGCGATCGATCACCACCGCCAGCAGCAGGATCGAGCCGCGAATCACGTACTGGTAGAAGGTGTCGATGTTCTTCAGGTTCATCGCGTTCTCGATGATCGCCAGGATCAGCACCCCGGCGATCACATGGCGGATCATGCCGATGCCGCCGCTGAGCGATACCCCGCCCAGCACGCAGGCGGAAATCACCGTCAGCTCGAAGCCCTGGCCGATCATCGGCTGGCCCGAGGTCATGCGTGACGCGAGGATCACCCCGGCCAACGCACCGATCAGGCCATGCACGGCAAAGATCAGGATCTTCGTGCGGTCCACGTTGACCCCGGCCAACAGCGCCGCTTCCGGGTTGCCGCCGATGGCCATGGTGTTGCGCCCGTAGGTGGTGTAATTGAGCAGCCAGCCGAAGAACACAAAGCAGACGATGGTTATCAGGATCGGCACCGGCACGCCCAATAACTGGCCGTTGCCGAACACGAAGAACTGATCCTGGGACACTCCTACCGCCTTGCCGTCGGCAAAGATATAGGCCAGGCCGCGCACGATCTGCATGGTCGCCAAGGTGGTGATCAGCGCATTGACCCGCAGCTTGGCGATGACGATGCCGTTGATCAGCCCGACGATCAGGCCCATCAGCAGCGCCGCGCCGATGCCGAGCATGACGCTGTCGGTGTCGCGCATCACAATCGCGGCCACCACCCCGGCGCAGGCGATCACCGAACCGACCGACAAGTCGAAGTGCCCCGACGCCAGGCAGAACAGCATGGTGCAGGCGGCGATGCCCACGGTGGAAATCGCCAGGCCCAGCCCGCGCATGTTCAGCGGCGAGAGGAAGTTGTCGATCAGCAAGGCACACAGCAGGAAAATCGCCAGCGCCGCGAGCAGCATCGCCCAGTTGTCGAGCAGCGCGCGCAGGTCCACGGGTTTGCGTGCCGTCGGCAACGCGTTGTGTTGGGTCGTCATAGTCGTCTCTCAGTTCGCCAGGCCACGCGGCAAGGCCAGTTGCAGCAAGTTGGATTCAGTGGCGTGTTCGCGCCGTTGTTCGCCGCGCAAAGCGCCTTCACACAGCACCAGAATGCGATCGGAAACCCCCATCACCTCCATCAAGTCGCTGGACACCACAATCACCGCGATGCCGCTCGCCGCCAGGTCATGGATGATCTGGTAGATCTCCGACTTGGCGCCGATGTCGATGCCCCGCGTCGGCTCGTCCAGCAGCAGCACCTTCATCGGCATCGACAGCCAGCGGCCGAGAATGGCCT
>NZ_VJWO01000053.1:0-41163 GCF_014889455.1 Pseudomonas sp. K8 | reverse complement strand
TCAACCACTTGCGCTTCCGATCTCTCGTTAGCGGGAGGCGAATTCTACAGCGTTACACGCTGCTGTCAACACCTCTTTTTCTCCGCTTTCGACCGAGAAGATCGAAACGTTAATAGAGCCAAACAACACCGCCCTACCAACTCCTTCCAGGCTTCGATGAACTGAAGCAGGTCGCTGTCGAATCTTGCGTAACTCTTTGTTTACCAAGGAGTTTTCCGTTTCGACTGCGCCGGAAGTGGGGCGAATTATAGACGTCCAGGATTTGCCGTCAACACCTTTCTTCACAATTCTGTCATATCGGTCAAAAAGGCCGCAAAAACGCGAAAGCCGGCCCCAAGGGGCCGGCTTTCAACGCGTCTTACAAGCTAGGGAAGGCAAACTGTGACGCTTCATGACTGGCCCGTTGCGGCCAGCGCTGGGTAATAGCCTTGCGCCGGGTATAGAAACGCACCCCATCCGGCCCGTAAGCATGCAAGTCGCCAAACAGCGAGCGCTTCCAGCCGCCAAAGCTGTGGTAGGCCACCGGCACCGGCAGTGGAACGTTCACGCCGACCATGCCCACTTCAATCTCGTCACAGAACAGACGCGCCGCTTCACCGTCACGGGTGAAGATGCATGTGCCGTTGCCATACTCGTGATCGTTGATCAGTTGCATCGCCGCTTCCAGGCTATTGACCCGCACCACGCACAACACCGGCCCGAAGATCTCTTCTTTATAGATACGCATCTGCGGCGTCACGCGGTCAAACAAACTGCCGCCGAGGAAGAACCCCTGCTCATGCCCGGCAACGCTCAAGCCACGACCATCGACCACCAGCTCAGCGCCCGCGGCCACACCGTCTTCTATATAACCGCTGACCTTATCCCGCGCCTGGCCGGTGACCAGCGGCCCCATATCCAGGCCGCACGAGGTGCCCGCGCCAATCTTCAGCGCCTTGACCTGCGGCACCAACTTGGCGATCAATGCATCCGCCACCTGGTCACCCACACACACCGCCACCGAGATCGCCATGCAACGCTCGCCGCAGGAACCGTAGGCCGCGCCCATCAAGGCACTGACCGCATTATCCAGATCGGCATCCGGCATCAGCACCGCATGGTTCTTCGCGCCGCCCAGCGCTTGCACGCGTTTGCCGCGCTTAGTCGCTTCGGCGTAGATGTACTCGGCAATCGGCGTCGAACCCACAAAGCTCAAGGCCTTGACCTCCGGCGCTTCGATCAGCGCATCCACCGCGCCCTTGTCGCCATGCACCACGCTCAGCACGCCCTTAGGCAGGCCGGCCTCCTGCAGCAATTGCGCGATCAGCAGCGTCGAACTCGGATCACGCTCCGACGGTTTGAGGATAAAGCAGTTGCCGCAGACGATCGCCAGCGGGTACATCCACAACGGCACCATCGCCGGGAAGTTGAACGGGGTAATCCCGGCCACTACGCCCAACGGCTGGAAATCCGACCAGGCATCGATGTTCGGCCCCACATTGCGGCTGTACTCGCCCTTGAGAATTTCCGGCGCCGAGCACGCGTACTCCACGTTCTCGATGCCACGTTTCAATTCCCCCGCCGCGTCTTCCAGGGTCTTGCCGTGCTCCTCGCTGATCAACTGCGAGATGCGCGCTTCGTTCTGCTCCAGCAACTGCTTGAAACGGTACATCACCTGGGCACGCCTGGCCGCCGGCGTATTACGCCAGGCCGGGAATGCGGCCTTGGCCGAGTCGATCGCGCGCTGGATGGTTTCGCGACTGGCCAGCGGCACCTGGTGAATCACCTGGCCGGTGGACGGGTTGTACACATCGGCAGTGCGACCGGATTCGCTGACCAATTGGCCGTCGATCAAATGCTGGATAAGGCTCATGCAGGGCTCCTGAAAAGTTGTTCTATATAGAAGGAGAAATCAGTCGATCTTGTTCAGCACTTCGCCGACGGCATCGAACAGGCGATCCAGGTCCTGCGGCTTGCTGTTGAAGGTTGGCCCGAACTGCAGGGTGTCGCCGCCAAAACGCACGTAGAAACCGGCTTTCCACAAGGCCATGCCAGCCTCGAACGGACGCACGATGGCATCACCGTCACGCGGGGCAATCTGGATCGCGCCGGCCAGGCCATAGTTGCGGATGTCGATCACGTTCTTGCTGCCCTTCAAACCATGCAGCGCATTCTCAAAGTGCGGAGCGACTTCGGCGACGCTCTGCACCAGGTTTTCCTTCTGCAGCAGGTCCAATGCCGCCAGGCCAGCCGCGCAGGCTACCGGGTGTGCCGAGTAGGTGTAGCCGTGGGGGAATTCCACCGCGTATTCCGGCGTCGCCTGGTTCATGAAGGTCTGATAGATCTCGCTGCTGGCAATCACCGCGCCCATCGGGATCGCACCGTTGGTGACTTGCTTGGCGATGCACATCAGGTCCGGAGTCACGCCGAAGCTGTCGGCGCCGAACATCGAGCCGGTACGGCCGAAACCGGTGATCACTTCGTCGAACACCAACAGGATGTTGTGCTGGTCGCAGATTTCACGCAGACGCTTGAGGTAACCCTGTGGCGGCACCAGCACGCCAGCGGAGCCGGCCATCGGCTCGACAAAAACGGCAGCGATGTTCGACGCGTCGTGCAACTCGATCAACTTGAGCAGTTCATCGGCCAGGGCAATACCGCCCTGCTCCGGCATGCCGCGCGAGAACGCATTGCTCGCCAGCAAGGTGTGAGGCAGATGGTCAACGTCCATCATCGCCTGACCAAACATCTTACGGTTGCCGTTGACGCCACCCAGGCTGGTGCCGGCGATGTTCACCCCGTGATAGCCACGGGCGCGGCCGATCATCTTGGTCTTGGTGGCCTGGCCCTTTAGGCGCCAGTACGCACGCACCATCTTCACCGCCGTATCGGCGCACTCGGAACCGGAGTCGGTGAAGAACACATGGTTGAGGTTGCCCGGGGTCAGGTCGGTGATTTTTTCCGCCAGTTGAAACGACAGCGGATGACCGTATTGGAAGCCCGGCGAGTAGTCCAGCGTGCCCAGTTGCTTGGCGACCGCTTCCTGGATTTCCTTGCGGGTGTGCCCGGCGCCGCAGGTCCACAGCCCCGACAACGAATCGTAGACCTTGCGGCCCTTGTCATCGGTCAACCAGCTGCCTTCGGCGGCCACGATCAGGCGCGGGTCACGCTGGAAGTTACGGTTGGCGGTGTAAGGCATCCAGTGAGCGTCCAACTTCAGTTGGCTGGCCAGGGACGAAGGGGCGTTTTCGGACATGTTCATCAGCAAAACCTCGCAAGGCAAAAAGCAGCGCCGGGATTGAAAAGCGTTCTTGCAGCTAAATTGCCACGGGGATAAAGTCTGTGAAATCCAACTCTTCTAACCTTCAGTCAGGCCCCGACTAAACTATGAGCATCCGTCGACCCGACCCCCTGGCCCAAGTCAGCGACTTCGATATTCGCCTGTTGCGCATCTTTCGCAGTGTGGTGGAGTGTGGCGGCTTCTCGGCGGCGGAGACCGTGCTCGGCATCGGCCGCTCGGCCATCAGCCAGCAAATGAGCGATCTGGAGCAACGCCTGGGATTGCGCCTGTGCCAGCGCGGGCGTGCCGGATTCTCGCTGACCGAGGAAGGCCGCGAGGTCTATCAATCGGCACTGCAACTCTTGAGTGCCCTGGAAAGCTTTCGCACCGAGGTCAACGGCCTGCACCAGCATTTGCGCGGCGAACTGATCATCGGCCTCACCGACAACCTCGTCACCCTGCCCCACATGCGTATCACCCATGCCCTGGCGCAATTGAAGGAACGCGGCCCGGACGTGCAGATCCAGATCCGCATGATTGCCCCCAATGAAGTGGAACAAGGCGTGCTCGACGGCCGCCTGCATGTCGGCGTGGTGCCCCAGGCCAGCGCGCTGTCCGGCCTGGAATACCAGGCGCTGTACAGCGAACGCTCGCTGCTCTACTGCGCCGTCGGCCACCCGCTGTTCTATGCCGACGACAAGCAGTTGGAGGATGGACGCATCGACGACCAGGATGCGATCGCCCCCACCTTCCGCCTGCCCGCCGAGATCCAGGCCCACTACCAGGCCCTCAACTGCACCGCCAGCGCTTCGGACCGCGAAGGCATGGCGTTCCTGATCCTCACCGGCCGCTACATCGGCTACCTGCCCGATCACTACGCCAGCCTGTGGGTGCAACAAGGCCGACTACGCGCGCTGAAACCGGCTACACGTTTTTACGATTTAAGCCTGGCATCGGTCACGCGCAAGGGGCGGCGCCCTCATTTGGTGCTGGAAAGTTTCCTCGACAGCCTGGCGGCAACCCGCTAATTCGGGCCTCGCACAAAAAGCTGAGCAAGTGGACAGCTTTTTGCAAGAGCACAAGGACCTAGAACCGTCCGACTCGAGTTTGCCCGCCATGCCACCAGAAACGTCCAGCCCCAGCGACCTGATCTACGGCCTCAACGACCGCCCAAAACCCCTGCCCGCCCTACTGGCCGCCCTGCAACATGTATTGGCCGCCTTCGTCGGCATCATCACGCCGCCGCTGATCATCGGCTCGACCCTGGGCCTGGCGGCTCACCTGCCGTACCTGATCAGCATGGCGCTGATGGTGTCCGGTGTCGGCACTTTCATCCAGGCGCGTAGGCCGTTTGGCATCGGCGCCGGCATGATCTGCCTGCAGGGCACCAGCTTTGCGTTTCTCGGCGCCGTGCTGTCGGCGGGCTTCCTGGTCAAGCAACGCGGCGGCAGCCCGGAAGACATCCTGGCGATGATCTTCGGCGTGTGCTTTTTCGGCGCCGCCGTACAAATCGTGCTGAGCCGTTTTATCGGGCAACTGCGCCGGGTGATCACGCCGCTGGTCACCGGCATCGTGATTACCCTGATCGGCATCAGCCTGATCAAAGTGGGTATCACCGACCTCGGCGGCGGGTTCAATGCCGCCGATTTCGGCGCGCCCATCAACCTGGCACTGGGCCTGTTCGTGGTGTTGACGATCATCCTGCTCAACCGCTCGAACACACCCTGGGTACGCCTCTCGGCGATCATCATCGGCCTGGCCCTCGGCAGCCTCGCGGCCTGGTTCAGCGGCAAACTGGTGCCCCAGGCCCTGCCCGACCTGCCGTTGATCAGCCTGCCGATGCCGTTTCGTTATGGTTTCAACTTCGACTGGAGCGCCTTCCTACCCATCGCGCTGATTTATCTGATCAGCAGCATCGAAACCGTGGGTGACCTCACCGCCAACTGCATGATCGCCCGCCAGCCCATCAGCGGCCCGTCTTATATAAACCGGCTCAAGGGCGGCGTACTCGGCGACGGGGTGAGCTGCATGATCGCCGCCACCTTCAGCGCGTTCCCCAACACCACGTTCGCCCAGAACAATGGCGTGATCCAACTCACCGGCGTGGCCAGCCGCTATGTCGGCCTGTACATCGGCGTGGTGCTGTTTTGCCTCGGCTTGTTTCCATCGATCGGCGCGGTGCTGCAGCAAATCCCCAAACCGGTATTGGGCGGCGCGACCCTGGTGATGTTCGGCAGCGTGGCGGCGGCCGGCGTGCGTATTCTCGCCCAGGCGCCGCTGGACCGACGCAGCATGCTGATCATCGCCACCTCGTTCGGCGTCGGCCTGGGCATTGCCGCCCAACCGAACCTGCTGCACTTGATGCCGACGCTGGTGCAAAACCTGTTCGACTCGGCCATCACCAGCGGCGGGCTGACCGCCATCGCATTGTGCCTATTACTGCCGGAAGCCAAAGCGAGCCCCGCAGCAAACAGCGCGCCACATGGCGATACGCTGGAACCGCTTTGAGGGTTTTATTGCATCAGGACTTGTCTGAGGCTTGAGGGTGGGTTATCTGTGCATACATCGTCTCTATCGATCAGCACGGAAACCTCCATGAGCCTCGAAGTTCCTGCCCACAGCACCCACGCCGGGAAGCCCGCCAGCCGCATTCGGCAAAAGAACGAGCAAGCGATTCTTCAAGCGGCCGAAGACGAGTTCGCGCGTCACGGCTACAAGGGCACCAGCATGAACACCATCGCTGCCAGCGCCGGGTTGCCGAAGGCCAACTTGCACTACTACTTCACCAACAAGATGGGCCTGTACGTCGCGGTGCTCAGCAATATCCTCGAACTGTGGGACAGCACCTTCAACGCGCTGACCGCCGAGGACGACCCGGCCGTGGCCCTCACCCGCTACATCCGCACCAAGATGGAGTTTTCCCGACGACAGCCCCAGGCCTCGCGGATCTTCGCCATGGAGATCATCAGCGGCGGCGAATGCCTTACCGAATACTTCGGCCAGGACTACCGCGCCTGGTTCAGTGGCCGGGCGGCCGTGTTCCAGGCCTGGATCGATGCTGGCAAGATGGACCCCATCGACCCCGTCCACCTGATCTTCCTGCTGTGGGGCAGCACCCAGCACTATGCCGACTTCGCCAGCCAGATCTGCCGCGTCACCGGGCGCACCAAGTTGACCAAACAAGATATGGAAGACGCCGGCACCAACCTGATCCACATCATTCTCAAAGGCTGTGGCATCAAGCCCGCCCTCTAGACGACACCGCCTATGCCTTTCACCCTCACCGGCCTTTGCGAATTCCGCGAAGAAATTCGCAAAAGCCGCTTCATCACCCTGGCCGCACCGATCACCAGCGCGCAAGAAGCCCAAGCGTTCATCGAGCAGCACAGCGACCTGAACGCCACGCACAATTGCTGGGCCTGGAAACTCGCCGACCAGTACCGCAGCAACGACGACGGCGAACCTGGCGGCACCGCCGGGCGACCGATCCTCGCCGCCATCGAGGCCCAGGGCTTCGATCAGGTGGTGGTGCTGGTGATTCGCTGGTACGGCGGCATCCAACTGGGCACCGGCGGGCTGGCGCGGGCGTATGGCGGCGGCGCGAACAAATGCCTGCAAACCGCCGAGCGCATCGAGCTGATCAGCCGCGTGCCGTTGAGCTGCGACTGCGGGTTTTCCGAACTGAACCTGGTCAAGTTGCGGGTCGCCGAACTCGGCGGGCTGGTGCTGGAGGAACACTTCACCGCCAATGGCGTGGAGCTGCAACTGGCCCTGGGCGAAGCACACATCGACACCCTGCAAAACCAGCTTGCCGACCTGAGCCGGGGGCGTATCCTGCTGCAACGTTGAAACTGCTAATGTTGTTCGCTGAACGCTCTGAACCGCGACGTCAAAGGAAGCTCTGCATGTCTACGCCAAAAACCGCACTGATCATCGGCGCCTCACGCGGGCTGGGCCTTGGCCTGGTCAAGCAATTGCTCAAGGATGGCTGGGACGTGACCGCCACCGTGCGTGACCCGAACAAGGCCGACGCCCTGAAAGCCGTGGGCCCGGTACAGATCGAGAAACTCGACATGGACGATCAGCAAGCCGTGATCGCCCTGAGCCAGCGCCTCAAGGAACGCACATTCGACCTGCTGTTCGTCAACGCCGGCGTCAAGGGCCCGGCGAACCAGGAACCTGGCCACGCCACCCTGGCGGAAGTCGGCCAGTTGTTCTTCACCAACGCCGTGGCGCCGATCAACCTGGCCCAGCGCTTTGTCGGGCAGATCCGCAAAGATTCCGGCGTGCTGGCGTTCATGAGTTCAGTCCTGGGCAGCGTGACCATCCCCGACGGTTCCGAGCTGGCGCTCTACAAGGCAAGCAAGGCCGCCCTAAACTCGATGACCAACAGCTTCATCACCCAACTCGGCGAGCAAAAAATGACCGTGCTTTCCCTGCATCCGGGTTGGGTGAAGACCGACATGGGCGGCGAAAACGCACACATCGACGTCGAGACCAGCGTGCGCGGCCTGCTCGATCAGGTGAATGCCTACACCGGCAAAGGCGGCCACCACTTCGTGGACTACCGGGGCCATACCATTCCCTGGTAAGCCGCCATCAAAGGTGGGAACACGCTTCTCGAGAGCAGCGCGTTCCTACCGGTAGACCCGATCTAGAACTACACGTAATCTAGCCTCCTCGCCTTCACCGGCGACCCTGGATCAGCAGACAGGGCAACACTGAGCTGGCAAACCTGAACCCATCATTCAGAGGAGCCGGCCCATGCCTGCGACCCGTATCTGGTTAAAAAACCCCCTCGCGATTTTCACTGCCAATGGCCTCGATGCCCGTGGCGGCCTGGTGCTGCAAGATGGTGTCATCAGCGAACTGCTGGGCATCGGGCAAGCGCCTGCACAGCCCTGTACGCAGGTGTTCGACGCCCGCGAACATGTGGTCTTGCCGGGGCTGATCAATACCCATCATCACTTCTACCAGACCCTGACTCGCGCCTGGGCGCCGGTGGTCAATCAGCCGTTGTTCCCGTGGCTGAAGACCCTGTACCCGGTGTGGGCGCGGCTGACCCCGGAAAAACTCGCCCTGGCCAGTAAAGTCGCGCTGGCGGAATTGCTGCTCTCAGGCTGCACCACGGCGGCAGACCACCACTACCTCTTCCCGGACGGCCTGGAACATGCCATCGACGTGCAAGTCGACGTGGTGCGCGAACTGGGCATGCGCGCCATGCTCACTCGCGGCTCCATGAGCCTGGGCGAAGCCGACGGTGGCTTGCCGCCGCAGCAAACCGTGCAACAGGGCGCGGTGATTCTGGACGATAGCCAGCGCCTGATCCGCCAGTACCACGAACGCGGCGACGGCGCGCAGATCCAGATCGCCCTGGCGCCCTGCTCGCCGTTTTCCGTCACCCCGCAAATCATGCAAGCCAGCGCCGAACTGGCCGCGAGCCTCGATGTGCGCCTGCACACGCACCTGGCGGAAACCCTCGACGAGGAAGATTTCTGCCTGCAACGCTTCGGCCTGCGCACCGTGGACTACCTCGACAGCGTCGGTTGGCTCGGCCCGCGCACCTGGCTGGCCCATGGCATTCACTTCAACCCGGATGAAATCGCCCGCCTGGGCGCCGCCGGCACCGGGATCTGCCATTGCCCAAGCTCAAACATGCGCCTGGCCTCCGGCATCTGCCCGACCCTGGACCTGCTCGCCGCCGGAGCCCCGATCGGCCTGGGCGTGGACGGTTCGGCCTCCAACGATGCGTCGAACATGATCCTCGAAGCCCGTCAGGCGCTGTACATCCAGCGCCTGCGTTATGGCGCGGAAAAAATCACCCCGCAAGGCGTGCTGGGCTGGGCGACCAAAGGCTCGGCGCAGTTGCTCGGTCGTTCGGATATCGGTGAGTTAGCCGTAGGAAAGCAGGCCGATCTGGCGCTGTTCAAGCTCGACGAACTGCGCTTCTCCGGCAGTCACGATCCGATTTCGGCGTTGCTGTTGTGCGGCGCCGACCGGGCCGACCGGGTGATGATCGGCGGGCAATGGCGGGTGATCGACGGCCAGGTCGAGGGCCTCGACCTCAAAGGCTTGATTGCCGATCACAGCCAGGCCGCCCGTAACCTGATCAATCCCTTGTAGGAGCGAGCTCGCTCGCGAAAAACGTCAACGCTAACGCAGGTGTTCTGATTCACACGGCGCTCTCAGATTGTTCGCGAGCAAGCTCACGCCTACACCCCTAACAGCGACAACATGATAAAGGTCGCAAACAACACAAAGTGGGTCATCCCTTCGATGGCGTTGGTTTCGCCATCGTTGAGGTTGATCGCACTGACGATCAGCGTGATCAACACCATCACGCTTTGCACCGGCGTCATCGCCAGTCTCGACCCGGTGCTGGTAGCGGTAGAACTGGTGCTTGAACCGGGAAGTCTGAGCGCCGATCACATCTTAAATGCTCCTCTGGCTCGAGTACCGCGCCAAGTAGCTATTAAAGACTTCACCGCAAATTTGACCAAATACTGTCAGTGTAGACTTGATCGAATATCATCTTCCAATTAACGAAGATCAAGGCCGATCGCCCTGCAAATTAAGGCGCTATCGCCCAAGACGATGTCCTGCCAATCGCCCCTATTTGATCGAATGTAGTCAGCCATTGCGTCAACATCCAATTGCTCCGGAAAATCCGTTATAGATACCAACTTACTGAGCGCGTGTACCGCCCCCATTTCCTCAAGGCCAGTAGCTCCAGAGGCGATGATAACTTTCGAGTGTACTTCTCAGGCGACCGCGCCAATCAGACTCCACGGATCATAAAGTAAATGATGTCAACACTGACCACCATTCCGTGCAATGGCCACGTAACCGCTTTCCACATGAAAACAATCTACTGCAGTACCAGGGAAGGCCGCTATAAGACGTTTAAGCATGTCATGGTCATCCTCGAACACAACCATCCACATGCTCCAGTAGCCTTTTGCTTGAGCAGTCTCGACAATCTGTTCACGCAATTCCACGAAGTCCACTTTCTCAAGACGCCGCCTTGCGTGGTTGGCAATATCCCAGGCTTCACGTCGATTTGACCACCTTCTATCGGAGGCAGATGATGTGTCTGGCGTTCGATCCAGACCCACCAGTTTTATGAGTTTCAACGCCTTATCAGACTGTATATTTTCCGCTGCTGACACGACCCCACCTTCGGCGTATTTGATAGCCCGAAACGTGTTGTCCCGATCCGGCCAAACATAATCGGCCAACACGATTTCATCATCACCTTTTGTAGAATTGCAGTTCGTACAGGCGAGTAAAAAGTTCTCCCAGTCCAGTTCTCGGTCAACCATTACAGCAGCAGCACCTTCTGGCTTTTTCGGGCGAACGTGTTCAATCGCCAAAGAGGCGTCAAGTTGCATCTCACAATACGAGCAATACTCTCCCAAGCGACCAATCATCTCTCGCCGAGCATTTGGATAAGCTGTGAAAATGATGTCTTTGTTTTCATCATCCACTGGCCTAGGGCCTCGTATCACGGGTCTCATTCGTCAGCCTCCGAAGAGTCTACGGGTTTGGCGGTGGATCTTTCATTGGAACTGGATCGCCCGAGACCAGCAGCGACTCGTTCCATTTCCAAAAATGCATGGTAGGCCACATTATCACTAAATGGAGCAGTTAACTCATCTAGCCTGGTCTTCAAGCCCTCTTTTTGTTGTTCATCTGCGTCGTCTGCCCCCTGCAATACATTGTAATATTCCTTCGCAGCATCAAACATTTCCTGATAACGCTCGCTGCGCTGAGGAACTGCAACGTGCATCACTCCTTCAACGATATCCTCAATTGCACGGTTACTGAATTTTTCTTCCGGTGCAGGCATAGCTACATCCAAAGGGGCCAAGAAAACAGAGTCCGCACTAACTTTCCTATCAAGGTCGATAACCTCACCAACTTGAAGGGATTGCAATATGAACGGGGAGTGACTAGTCGCAATAAATTGCATTTCTGGAAATGCTTTTTTCAGATCATCAACAAATCGGCGCTGCCATTTTGGATGCAAATGCAGGTCTAGCTCATCAATCAGAACCACACCACTAGTTTTCTTAGCTGCATCAGCTCCGTAATGTGGATTTAGTCTTGCAGCCCTGTGTGCAATATCCGCCACCATAGCAATTACATTACGATAACCATCACTAAGAAAATTGAATGGCATCAACCCTTCTTTCTCAAGCCTTATAAAAATCTCATCATACGAAATGTCGAAATAGAAGTCACACGCACCAGGAGAACAGGTCATTACTGCTTCTTTAACTGCCGTCAGACCAGGAACTTCCTTCTTCTTCTGAAGCTCAACATAGGATAGCTTCCTGAACCATTTCGAAAATGCTTTTTGATCAGACTTTGGATCAAGACAAAAGCGGTAAGCGTCTAATTGAGAATTCGGCTTTTCTGTTTCCTTATCATGATGTATTGCCCACAGGCGGCCTGCACCATAGTAAAGAAGCAACGGCAAGTCTGGACTACCACCTTCTTTAATTGCGCGCCTGTCTCTGCTGCCTATATCGACTAGCTTTTTAGCCCTCTTTCCTCTGTCACCAAGTTCCCGTACCCATTCCACAGGTTTGTCATGGACGACTGCCAGAACCTCAAGAAAAACGTCAGACTCAGGTTCGCTAAAAACTTGCTCAGCTTTTTCTTGATAAACTCGCCTAGCGTCATCTTTACTTATCGTTCCACCTGCGGACTGAAGCATTGAACCCTGAAAATATGTATTCAACATAATCGCTAAGGCGTCAAGGATCGTCGTTTTACCAGCTCCGTTATTACCGATCAGGACGGTAAACTTCTCGTGAAAATTAAATCTAGCCGATTCATATTTTCTAAAATTATTAAGCAGTAGCGCTTGTATTCGCATCAATACTTTCCTTTGGCTTCATGCTTTGAATATATTTACATTTCATTGTACAACAATATCGTTTCCACTACCCCATCACATAGGCTGTTGATACGTGCAGTGCTTAGCGCCAGATCTTGTCCCAACGAGAGCAGAAACGAAAGGACTTGAGACACTCCGGAATGGGTTTACACCTGAAGGCTTCACCCTTGGGACGAAATACGGCGGAGGCAACATCAGGTAGGTGAACGATAAATGACGCCCATTTGACAGGCACGTGCTCCGGCGGCAGGGCATAAATTTCTGGCGTAGGAGAAAGGACAAAACAAGAACACTTCCTATCATAAGCTACCTTTAGAAGTTTCTTGAAGAATGAGCATGAGCATGAGCATGAGCATGAGCATGAGCATGAGCATGAGCATGAGCATGAGCATGAGCATGAGCATGAGCATGAGCATGTCAAAGTCTAAGGGCTTTGACACCAAGATGGTGTTTGTCTAGAAAATCACCGCCGAGTAGATGGTGTCGCGCACCAGCGTCGATTGCCCAAGCTCGAACATGCGCCTGGCCTCCGGCATCTGCCCGACCCTGGACCTGCTCGCCGCCGGCGCCCCGATCGGCCTGGGCGTGGACGGTTCGGCCTCCAACGATGCGTCGAACATGATCCTCGAAGCCCGTCAGGCGCTGTACATCCAGCGCCTGCGTTATGGCGCGGAAAAAATCACCCCGCAAGGCGTGCTGGGCTGGGCGACCAAAGGCTCGGCGCAGTTGCTCGGTCGTTCGGATATCGGTGAGTTAGCCGTAGGAAAGCAGGCCGATCTGGCGCTGTTCAAGCTCGACGAACTGCGCTTCTCCGGCAGTCACGATCCGATTTCGGCGTTGCTGTTGTGCGGCGCCGACCGGGCCGACCGGGTGATGATCGGCGGGCAATGGCGGGTGATCGACGGCCAGGTCGAGGGCCTCGACCTCAAAGGCTTGATTGCCGATCACAGCCAGGCCGCCCGTAACCTGATCAACCCTTTGTAGGAGCGAGCTCGCGAAAAACGTCAACGCTAACGCAGGTGTTCTGATTCACACGGCGCTCTCAGATTGTTCGCGAGCAAGCTCACGCCTACACCCCTAACAGCGACAACATGATAAAGGTCGCAAACAACACAAAGTGGGTCATCCCTTCGATGGCGTTGGTTTCGCCATCGTTGAGGTTGATCGCACTGACGATCAGCGTGATCAACACCATCACGCTTTGCACCGGCGTCATCGCCATCTGGAACGGCTGGCCGGAGTAGAGCGCCATCGCTTCCATCACCGGCACCGTCAGGATCACCGTCGACAACGATGCGCCCAGTGCAATGTTCACCACCGACTGCATGCGGTTGGCCAGGGCGGCGCGCAAGGCGGTCAGAATCTCCGGTGCCGCCGAGATGGCCGCGACCACAATCGCCGTCATCACCGGCGGAGCGCCCGTGCCTTCCAGGCCCAGGTCGAGGGTCTTGGACATCACCTCGGCCAGCGCGCCAATCACAACCACCCCGAACACCAGCGTACCGATGGCATATGCCAGGTTCACCGGCGGCGCCTGTTCTTCCGGCAACGTCTTGCGGCGTTTTTCCGGGTAGCTGTAGCTGAAAAAATAACTGTGCGGGCCCACCTGCATGCGCAGGAACAGGGTGTAGAGCACCACCATCGCGCCGATGGTGAAGGCCGAGTAAATTTTCCAGTCCGCTTCGGGGATGAATTCCGGCACCACCATCGACACGCCCATGGCGGTGAGGATCATCACGCTGTAGGTGCGCGCCGAATCGTCATTGTAGGACTGTTCGCCGTGCTTGATGCCCCCCATCAGCGCGGCCAGGCCGAGGATGCCGTTGATATCGAGCATCACCGCCGAGTAGATGGTGTCGCGCACCAGGGTCGGCGACGGTTCGTTGCTCATCATGATCGCCAGGATCACCACTTCCACCAGCACGGCGGCCAGGGTCAGGATCATGGTGCCGTAGGGGTCGCCGACCTTTTCCGCCAACTGCTCGGCATGGTGAGCGACGCGCATCGACGCCACCACGATAAAGCCGATCAGCGCCAGGCCGGCCAGCAGCGCGACCATTTGCCCGTTATGGAGCATCCAGTGCTCCAGCGGGTACGCGGCGACGGCGGCGATCAGCGCCAGCAGCATGAATTTTTCTTGCTTGAGAGAGGTGAGCATTGCGGGCCTTTTGTGCGGCAAATCAGTCATTGACGGGGTACAGACTGCAGTACATCGCTAACGTTTCGTTACATCTTAGTTCGCAGCGCCCCTGCGCGAATAGATCCAATACTCTCCTCTTGGTCAGGTTTTGCCGATTATTTCAGTCATGGCCTGTAGAATGCCGCCATTGCACCCGATGAGATTTTAGACATGTACGATTGGCTCAACGCCCTGCCCAAGGCTGAACTGCACCTGCACCTGGAAGGCTCACTGGAGCCTGAGCTGCTGTTCGCCCTGGCCGAGCGCAACAAGATTGCGCTGCCATGGAACGACGTCGACACCCTGCGCAAGGCCTACGCCTTCAACAACCTGCAAGAGTTTCTCGACCTGTATTACCAGGGCGCCGATGTATTGCGCACCTCCCAGGATTTCTACGACCTGACCTGGGCCTACCTGCTGCGCTGCAAAGCGCAGAACGTGATCCACACCGAACCCTTCTTCGACCCGCAAACCCACACCGACCGTGGCGTGCCGTTCGAAGTGGTGCTCAACGGCATCGCCGCCGCGCTCAAAGATGGCGAGCAGCAACTGGGCATCACCAGCGGCTTGATCCTCAGCTTCCTGCGCCACTTGAGCGAAGCCGAAGCCGAGAAAACCCTCGACCAGGCGCTGCCGTTTCGCGATGCGTTCGTGGCCGTGGGCCTGGACAGTTCGGAAATGGGCCACCCGCCGAGCAAGTTCCAGCGCGTGTTCGACCGTGCCCGCAATGAAGGCTTCTTCACCGTGGCCCACGCCGGCGAAGAAGGCCCGCCCGAGTACATCTGGGAAGCCCTCGACCTGCTGAAAGTCCAGCGTATCGACCATGGCGTGCGCGCCATCGAAGACGAGCGCCTGATGCAACGGATCATCGACGAACAGATCCCGCTGACCGTGTGCCCGCTGTCCAACACCAAGCTGCGCGTGTTCGACGACATGGCCCAGCACAACATCCTCGACATGCTCGAGCGTGGGGTGAAGGTGACGGTGAACTCGGACGACCCGGCGTACTTCGGCGGCTACGTCACCGAGAACTTCCATGCGCTGTACACCGCCCTGGGCATGACCCAGGACCAGGCCAAACGCCTGGCGCAAAACAGCCTGGATGCGCGGCTGGTGAAGCCCTGACGGCGTAAACCGCGACTGACAATGTGGGCGCCAGCGCGCTCCCACATTCGTTGTGGATTGCCGGTTAGATCTCGCTCAACTCTTCCAGGGTCTTGCCCTTCGTCTCCATCCCAAACACCCACACCACCAGCGCCGCCACCGCAAAGCACAATGCGCCCAGGGCAAACACCCCGCCCTGCCCGGTAATCGGGAACACCAGCCCGGTCACCAACGGCCCGAGCAACGACCCGACCCGCCCGATCGCCGAAGCGAACCCGGCCCCCGTCGCCCGCGCCGAGGTGGGGTACAACTCCGGCGTGTAGGTGTACAGCACCGCCCACATGCCAAACAGAAAGAACTGCATCAACAACCCCGAGGCGATCAGCAGGCCGACATTGCCGCCGAACACCGCGCTTTGCCCATACAGAAACGCCATCACCCCGCCGCCGAGCAAGGTCACCACGCACACCGGCTTGCGCCCCCAACGCTCCACCAGCCAGGCCGCCATCAGGAAGCCGGGAATCCCGCCCAGGGAAATGATCACCGTGTAATACACCGACTGGGTCACCGCAAACCCCGACTGCTGCAGCAAGGCACTCAACCAGGAGGTGAGCCCATAAAAGCCGAGCAAGGCGAAGAACCACACACTCCAGATCATCATCGTGCGCTGGCGATACTGCGCCGACCATAATTGCTGGAACGCCGAGAAGAAGTTGCCCGGCACACTCTCCACCCGCGGCAGGCGAATCGGCTGCGGCAACTCGGCGCGGCCCAGGGAGTCGCGCACTTTCGCCTCGATCCCCAGCAACACCTTATCCGCCGCCGCATGCCGCCCGGCCTGCTCCAGCCAACGCGGCGACTCCGGGATAAAAAAACGGATCGCCAACACAAACACCGCCGGCACCGCCAGCACCAGGAAGATGTCGCGCCAGCCGATCAGCGGCAGCAAAAAGTACGACAGCACCCCCGCAGCCACAAAACCCAACGGCCAGAAGCCATCCATCAACGCGATATAGCGCCCGCGCCCCTTGGCCGGAATCAGCTCCGAGAGCATCGACTGCGCGATCGGAAACTCCATGCCCATGCCAATGCCGAGCAGGATGCGAAACAGCGTCAGCGTCTCCACCGTCTGCGCCGTGGAACATAAGTAGCTGGCGATCCCCCACAACACGATGCTCCACTGGAACACCGGCTTGCGCCCGAAGCGATCGGCGAGCATCCCGGACAACGACGCGCCCACCACCATGCCGAAAAAACTCGAACTGGCCAGCAAGCCAGCCTGGGCCGTGCTCAGGCCGAACTCGGCTTTGATCGAGCCGAGCAGGAAAGTCATCATCGCCAGATCCATGGAGTCGAAGAAAAACGCCAGGGCGATGATGATAAAAATGACTCGGTGGTAACCGCTGATGGGCAACCGTTCCAGCCGTTCTGCCGCGCTATAGCCGTGCGTACCCATGCCCCATCCCCTGTGTGAATAATCCCCTCTGGGAGTGTGGGCCATGGTTTTTCCGGGTTATTGCTGGGTGCGACCTGATCGCAACTCTGAACGACGTCATCCGGGTCAGAGCGCGTCGGGCACGGCCAACCGGGTGATTTCCGCCAACCCGGTGTCGCTGACGAGCAAGGCGCGGGACTCGTTGACCGCACGGATCCAGTTCGACTGCAAAAACAGTTGCAATAGCCCGGCTCCCAGCGCGCCGCCCAGGTGCGGTTGCTGCTGGCTCCAATCGAAACAGTCGCACACCAGCGGCAAGGCCAGCGCCTGGGTGAAAATGCCCAGGCCGGCCAGGTGCTGCGCGCCTTTGACCGTGACTTGGGTGCGGAGCTCGTGGCGCTCGATCCAGCCGGCCGCGATCATCCGCTGATACAGTTGCGCCGCCAGTTCGCCGCCGAGGTGCCCATGGCATAACCGCGCATGGCGCAGCGGGGCCGGCGCCGCCAGGGTCAGCGGTGAAGCCTGCGGTGAGCTGCGCGCCGCACTGGCCATGGTGGTGCTGGCCAAGGCATCGATGGCGGTGCTGACATCCGCCGCCGCCACACGAAACAACCGCTTGCCGCGACGCGCTTCGACACGCAGCAAACCGCCGCCGGTAAGCCGCGCCAGATGGGCATTCGCCGAGGCCGGCGACAACCCCGTGAGCGTCGCCAGTTCCTGGGAAGACTTGGCCGAGCCGTCCATCAAGGCCCAGAGCATGGCGGTGCGTTTTGGCTCGGCGAGCAAGCTGGCAATCTGACTGATGCAAGGTGCCTGTTCCATGTGTTCACTCCTTGTTAAATCATTTCTCTGCTGTGGTTGGCGCCAAAGTATAGGTGCGCAAGCAGCCAGTTCCCCGGCGTCTGACAGCGCGGATAGGGACGGGATCTGAGTGAAATTTCCGGCTTTAGTGGAGGCTATTACGCACTGGTGAATTGTTCCGACCACTGCGCGGTCAATGTCGCACAACGGGACACGAGCATTTCCCGCAGCAGGTTGATGGGCTTACTCAACTGCGCGCGATGCGCGCATAACAGGTTGAGCGGCGTCCGCTCGCCGCGCAGCTCAGGCAGAATCACGCGCAAGCGTCCGGCGCGGACGTCGCTGCTCACATCCAACCAGGACTTGTAGGCGATGCCCACCCCGGCGACAGCCCATCGCCGTACCACGTCAGCATCGTCACTGAAGCGGTCGCCGCCGACAGTCAGGCTGACTTCGCGTTTGCCGTCATGAAACGTCCAGTGGTCATGCACGCGAGTGCCGAGCATATACAGCAGGCAATTGTGCTGGGCCAGTTGCTCCAGATGCCGCGGTTCGCCGTGGCGCTCGAGATAACTGGGCGCCGCGCACAGCACGCGCACGTTATCCGGCGCGACGGGCAGCGCGACCAGGCTGGAATCCTCCGGTTCGCCATAGCGCAGGGCGATATCCACCGGCTGGCGGAACAGGTCGGCAATGCGGTCGCCCAGCAACAGGCGCACCGTCAGTTGCGGATAGTCACGCTGGAACTCGTCGAGCCAGGGCAACAGCTGGTTGCGACCAAAATCCGAGGGTGCCGACAGTTGCAGCACACCGCTGACATGGTCCTGGCCACTGGCCAATAACCGCCGCCCTTCGTCCAGCGAGCTCAGTGCGGCACGCGCATATCCGAGAAAGCCGTCCCCTTCAGCGGTGAGGCGCAGGCTGCGAGTGGAGCGCGCCAGCAAGCGCGTGCCCAGTTGCTGTTCGATACGCTTCAACGCCGCGCTGGCCACCGCCGGCGACAGGTCCATGACCCGCGCCGCGGCCGACAGACTGCCCAGGTCCGCTGCGCGCACGAACAACTGCAAATCATCAAAGCGCAGCATCCAATTCCACCCATTATCAAAATATTGTTGAAACAGACTGCTGTTTTAGCCGCTTTTATCTGCATCGGAAATAGCCAATCATCTGCCCATCCCGTACAGCCCGTGTCAGGAGTCGAATATGTCCGCTGCCTTTAACGTCATCGCCACGCTGATCGCCAAACCTGGCCAACAACACACCCTCGAGTCGCTGCTGCGCGGCCTGCTGGAACCGACCCGCCAGGAAGCCGGTTGCGAACAGTACGACCTGCACCAGGACCTGCAACATCCCGAGACGTTCTACATGCTCGAACGCTGGCGCGACGACGCGGCCCTGGCCGACCACGACCAGAGCGCACACATCCAGAGTTTCCGCGCCAAGGCCGCCGACGTACTCGCGCACTTCGAACTCAAGCGCCTGAAATTTCTTGCCTGATCACCGCCCTTTTTTGTAGGAGCGAGCTTGCTCGCGAAAATCGTAAACGATGACGCCGCGCTTTTGATTCAGCGCGGCCCCTGTGAGTTTTTCGCGAGCAAGCTCGCTCCTACAGTCAACTCCCTACTTCTGGAGCCCACATGAAAGCCATTGCCTACTACGCCTCACTGCCGATCAACGATCCGAAATCCCTGCAAGACATCGAGCTGCCGGAACCGGTCGCCGGCCCGCGCGACCTGCTGGTGGAAGTCAAAGCCATCTCGGTCAACCCGGTGGACACCAAGGTCCGCCAGAACGTCGCCCCGGAAAACGGCGCCGCCAAGGTGCTCGGCTGGGACGTGGCCGGTGTGGTCAAGGCCGTCGGCAGTGAAGTGACGCTGTTCAAGGCCGGTGACAACGTGTTCTACGCCGGCTCCCTGGTACGCCCGGGCGGCAACAGCGAACTGCACACCGTAGACGAGCGCATCGTCGGCCATATGCCCAAGAGCCTGGGTTTTGCCGACGCGGCCGCCTTGCCGCTGACCGCCATCACCGCCTGGGAACTGTTGTTCGAACGCCTGCAAGTGCGCGAGGGTAAAAAGGACGAAGGCCAGAGCCTGCTGATCGTCGGCGCTGCCGGCGGCGTGGGGTCGATCCTGACCCAATTGGCCAGCCAGCTCACCGCACTGAAGGTCATCGGCACCGCGTCGCGCCCAGAAACCCAGGCCTGGGCCAAGGCCCTTGGCGCCGACCTGGTGATCGACCATAGCCAGCCGCTGAGCGACGCCCTGAAACACGCGGGTGTGGCCCACGTGACCCACGTCGCCAGCCTGACCCAGACCGACCACCATTTGGATCAACTGGTCGAAGCCTTGCAGCCCCAGGGCAAGCTGGCGCTGATCGACGATCCGAAGGCCCTTGACGTGAGCAAACTCAAGCGCAAGAGCCTGTCGCTGCATTGGGAGTTCATGTACACCCGCTCGATGTTCGAGACGCCGGACATGATCGAGCAACACAACCTGCTCAATCGCGTCGCCGAGCTGATCGATGCCGGCACCCTGAAAACTACCGTGGGCGAGCACTTCGGCGTGATCAACGCCGAGAACCTACGCCGCGCTCACGCGCTGCTCGAGAGCGGCAAGGCCAAGGGTAAGATCGTGCTGGAAGGGTTCTAAAAGAGGTCTGTCAGTGTCGTCCGTCATTCGTGTAAGTGATGGACGACACCACTAGTCAGGGAATTGACCTTTGTCATCATTGTGAACGTATTCGGGTTTATATTGGCGGCCTTTGCCACGATTCTTTTACGTGAGGAAGTCAGCAATGAAGATCCTGATAAAAGCGTTAGCAAAATCCCCGGGCAATAAATGGCAGGTCCGTCTCGACGGCGAAGCCATCACCTTCCGCAGTGAGGCCGAAGCCCGCGCCTTCGCCGAGACCCTGCAAGCGCGCATCCAGGCGCCCCACCGTTTCCCACTCGACCAGCAACGCTCCGCTGCCGCTGGCTGACGTCTTTCAGACCTGCGCCTGTAGGGCACGTGCCCGTTGCAGGCGCTGGGTCGACAGTGCAATCGTCACCGCCAAGACCCCGCACAAGCTGATGACCATCGCCATCGGCATCGCCGTGCCGTCGTGCAACACGCCCACCAACGAAGCCGCCCCCGCCGCCACGCCGAACTGAATGCAACCGAGCATTGCCGAGGCGCTACCGGCTCGCGCGCCCTGCCCGCTCATGGCGCAGGCCGAGGTGTTGGGCAAAATGCAGCCCAGGCTGGCGATGCAGATAAACAGCGGCAGCAGCAACGGCCACAACGCTTCGGTGCGCAAGGCCGCGACGCCGAGCAGCGCCAACGCCGCCAGCATGTAGAGCCACACCGTGCGCGACAGCAAGAACGCCGGCCCGCGCTTGGCGAGCAAGCGCGCATTGACTTGGGCCATCAGGATAAAGCCGGCGGCGTTGGAGCCGAATACCCAGCCGAAATGCTCGGCGGGCACGCCATAGAGTTTGATGAATACGAAGGGTGAACCGGCAATGTAGGCAAACATCCCGGCAATCGAAATGCCCCCGGTCAGGGCGTAACCGAGGTAGACCCGGTCCGACAACAGGTCGATATAGCGGCGCAGCGACCCGGACAACGGTTGCCGAGGCTGATGGGCCGGAAAGGTTTCCGGCAAACCGACTGCCACCGCAATCGCGGCCATCACGCTGAACACCGTCAGGGCCAGGAAGATCGACTGCCAGCCCCACACCCCGACCATCAGCCCGCCCGCCAATGGCGCAAGGATCGGCGCCAGGCCGGTCACCAGCATCAGTTGCGAATACACCTTGGCCGAGGTCACTACATCACACTTGTCGCTGACCACCGCGCGGGAAATCACCATGCCCGCGCAACCGCCGAGGGCCTGCACGAAGCGTGCGCCGATCAGCCATTCCAAAGACGGCGCGTAGGCGCAGGCGAAGGAGGCCAGCGTAAACAACGTGACCCCGCTGAGCAGCGGCACACGACGACCAAAGCGGTCCGCCAGCGGGCCGTAGATCAATTGGCCGATGGCCAGGCCGCCGAAATACACCGCCAAGGTCAGCTGGATATGTTTTTCATCGGTGGCGAACGCCGTCGCCATCGCCGGGAAACCCGGCAGGTAAAAGTCGATCGCCAGCGGCGCGAAGGCGCTCAAGGCGCCCAAAATCAGGAGTATGCGCAGGTTCATCAGGCACCCAAGTATGTTGGCAGCCCGACAGTCTAGCCGCGCTTGGGTGCGTTGAACATTACGATAGCTCGCTAACTATTAAATCAGGCGACGCTGTAGCCTTCTTCACGGATCAAGCCGGCGATCACGTCGCGGCTCAACTGGCTTTGCACGCTGACTTGCTTGGCCGCGAGGTCGACTTTCACTTCGGCTGCCGGGTCCTGATTCTGCACCGCCTGGGTCACTGCCCGGACGCAATGGCCGCAGGTCATTCCTTCAACGTTGAATACTTGCATGACATGACTCCTTTAATGAGGGTGGACGCAGTATCGACCTTGCCACGATGGCAAGGTCAAGCGGCAAAAATAGCCGCCGGGCTGGTATTCAGTGACGCAGTCGGCCAAGCTTCACCCATCTTTGATGTGAACCACGGAGCATTCGCCATGCGCTGGTCGTTTTTTGGCCTTGTCGGCCTGATGAGTTTGTCTGCCGCTGCGCCCATGGCCAGCGCCGCCGAAGACTATGCAGTGCTGATCATTTCCCGCGAACGCCTGGAAGTACCGACCAACTGCGAGATCGGCCTGTACATCCAGGACCAGTTGGCCGGGCGCCTGTTCCAGGAACAGTCCACCGCGTTCAACCTGCCGGCCGGCAATGTGTCGCTGCGCCTGAAGCTGCTGCCGGGCCAAGCGCCGGGTTGCCTACCGGGCCTGCTGGCGCCAGCCGCGCAGAACATCACGCTGAAGGTCGGTGACGTGCGCAAATTACGCATCGCACAAGGCCCGGAAGGCATGTACCTCAAACCTGCGACATTGGGATACTAAAGACGCTTGACCTTCCCCACAGGTCAAGGTTGATCCTAGGGGCAACTTCTTCAGGAGGACTGCCCCATGAATGGAACCACCACGTTTGACCTGCCCATCGGCGGCATGACCTGCGCCAGCTGCGCCGGGCGTGTCGAGCGCGCGCTGGGCAAGGTGCCGGGGGTGCAACGTGTCAGCGTGAACCTGGCCAACGAGCGCGCCCATATCGAGGTGCTCGGCCAGATGGACCCCGCCGTGCTGATCGCCGCCGTCGACAAGGCCGGCTACAGCGCGTCGCTGCCCCAAAGCGAAACCAAGACCGATGCCGATCAAGCCCAGCGCCTGCACCACGAGCGTTGGGCGCTGCTGCTGGCGATTGTGCTCGCGTTGCCGCTGGTGCTGCCGATGCTGGCACAGCCCTTCGGCCTGCACTGGATGCTGCCGGCCTGGGTACAGTTCGCCCTGGCCACGCCGGTGCAGTTCATCTTCGGTGCGCGCTTTTACATCGCCGCGTGGAAAGCCGTGCGCGCCGGTGCTGGCAATATGGACTTACTGGTCGCGATCGGCACCAGCGCCGGTTACGGTCTGAGCCTGTACGAATGGCTCACCGCGCCCGTCGGCAGCATGCCGCACCTGTATTTCGAAGCCTCGGCGGTGGTGATCGCCCTGGTGCTGCTCGGCAAATACCTGGAAAGCCGCGCCAAACGCCAGACCGCCAGCGCCATCCGGGCCCTGGAAGCCTTGCGCCCGGAGCGCGCGATTCGGGTGGTTGACGGCCGCGAAGAAGACGTCGCGATCAACGCGCTCAAGCTCGGCGACCACGTGCTGGTCAAACCCGGCGAGCGCTTCCCGGTGGACGGGGAAGTGGTGGACGGCCAAAGCCATGCCGACGAAGCGCTGATCAGCGGCGAAAGCCTGCCAGTGCCGAAACAACCGGGTGACAAGGTCACCGGTGGCGCGATCAACGGCGAAGGGCGCTTGCTGGTCCGCACCGTGGCCCTCGGCGCGGAAAGCGTGCTGGCGCGCATCATCCGCCTGGTGGAAGACGCCCAGGCGGCCAAGGCACCGATCCAGAAACTGGTGGATAAAGTCAGCCAGGTGTTCGTGCCGACGGTGCTGGTGCTGGCGTTGCTCACGCTGCTCGGCTGGTGGCTGTACGGCGCTTCGCTGGAGACTGCGATCATCAATGCGGTCGCCGTGCTGGTGATCGCCTGCCCGTGCGCCCTGGGCCTGGCCACACCGACCGCGATCATGGCCGGCACTGGCGTAGCGGCGCGTCACGGTATCCTGATCAAGGATGCCGAAGCGCTGGAGCGCGCCCACGCCGTCAGCGCGGTGGTATTCGACAAAACCGGCACGCTCACTTCCGGCACGCCGAAGATCGCCCACTTGGCGGCAGTCGACGGCAACGAACCGCTGCTGCTGCAACAGGCCGGCGCCTTGCAACGCGGCAGCGAACACCCGCTGGCCAAGGCGGTGCTGGATGCCTGCCGCGAACAGGGGCTGAACGTGGCCGATGTGAGCGCCAGCCAGTCCCTGACCGGGCGCGGCATTGCCGGCACCCTCGACGGTCGGCCGCTGGCCCTGGGCAACCGCCGTCTGCTGGAAGACAACGGGCTGGACGCGGGCGCACTGAACGCTTCGGCCAAGGCCTGGGAAGCCGAGGGCCGCACCTTGTCCTGGCTGATCGAGCAAGGCGCGCAACCGCGGGTACTCGGGCTGTTCGCTTTCGGCGACACTCTCAAGCCCGGCGCGCTGGAAGCCGTGGCCCAACTCAAGGCGCGGCACATCAGCAGCCATTTGCTCACCGGCGATAATCGCGGCAGTGCGCGGGTAGTCGCCCAGGCGCTGGGCATCGACGATGTCCACGCCGAAGTGCTCCCGGCCGACAAAGCCGCCACCGTCGCCGAACTGAAAAAAACCGGCGTGGTGGCGATGGTCGGCGACGGCATCAACGACGCCCCGGCCCTGGCCGCCGCCGACATCGGCATCGCCATGGGCGGCGGCACCGACGTGGCCATGCACGCTGCCGGTATCACCCTGATGCGCGGCGATCCACGCCTGGTGCCGGCCGCGCTGGAGATCAGCCGCAAGACCTACGCGAAGATCCGCCAGAACCTGTTCTGGGCCTTTGTGTATAACTTGATCGGTATTCCCCTGGCGGCATTCGGCCTGCTCAACCCGGTGTTGGCCGGCGCGGCGATGGCCTTGTCCAGCGTCAGCGTGGTGAGCAATGCGCTGTTGTTGAAAACCTGGAAACCCAAGGATCTGGAGGACCCACATCCATGAGCATGAACATCGGCCAGGCGGCGCGTTCAAGCGGTTTGAGCGCCAAGATGATTCGCTACTACGAATCCATCGGCCTGCTCAAAGCCGCCCATCGCACCGAGAGCGGCTATCGCGTGTACGGTGCCGACGATTTGCACACCCTGGCGTTCATCAAGCGCTCGCGGGACCTGGGGTTTTCATTGGAAGAAGTCGGCAAGCTGCTGACGTTGTGGCAGGACCGGCAACGGGCCAGCGCCGATGTGAAGGCCTTGGCGCGCCAGCATATCGAGGAGCTGAACCAAAAGATTCTGGAGCTGGGGCAGTTGCGCGATACGTTGCAGGACCTGGTGGAACACTGCCACGGCGATCATCGGCCGGACTGTCCGATTCTCAAGGAATTGGCGTCGGGTGGTTGCTGCGCCTGAAGGGGTAAGGGGTGTACACAAAACCAATGTGGGAGGGGGCTTGCCCCCGATAGCGGTGGACCAGTCAATATACGTATCGACTGACATGGCGCTATCGGGGGCAAGCCCCCTCCCACATTTTTAGATCTTCTATTGCCTGAAGATCATTCCAACATTTTTAGATCTTCTATTGCCTGAAGATCACTTCCACACGTCGGGAGGTTGCTGCGCCTGAAGGGGGTAAGGGGTGTACACAAAACCAATGTGGGAGGGGGCTTGCCCCCGATAGCGGTGGATCAGTCAATATACGTATCGACTGACATGGCGCTATCGGGGGCAAGCCCCCTCCCACATTTAGATCTCCAATTACCTGAAGATCATTCCCATATTTTTAGATCTTCAATTACCTGAAGATCATTCCCACATTTTTAGATCTTCTATTGCCTGAAGATCACTTCCACACGTCGGGTGGTTGTTGCGTCTGAAGGGGGAGGCGGTAAGGGGTGTACACGAAACCAATGTGGGAGGGGGCTTGCCCCCGATAGCGGTGGATCAGTCAATATACGTATCGACTGACACGGAGCTATCGGGGGCAAGCCCCCTCCCACATTTAGATCTCCAATTACCTGAAGATCACTTCCACACTTTTTAGATCTCCAATTACCTGAAGATCACTTCTACACTTTTTAGATCTCCAATTGTTTGAAGATCACTTCCACACTGTTTATATCGACAACAGCTTGGGGGTCACTGCATCCAAGGCGGTGGCGGTGGTTCGTCAGGCGTTTTGCTCGGTGGCGCATCATCCGCCGCGCGAGCCGCCTGGCGCCGCTCTTCGTCCAGTCGCGCCGCTTCGATCTCGCGGATCACGCCGCCCACGTCGGCGAGTTCTTCCGGTTCGTCGAACTCGCCGGTCAAGATGCTGGCCGGGTGCAAGGTGCCGGCTTCGTACAGCGCCCACATTTCCTTGGCGTACTTGGTCTTCTTCAGCTCCGGGGCAAAGCGCCCGAAGTAGGAAGCCATGTTGCCCACATCCCGCTCCAGCATGTTGAACGCATGGTTGTTGCCCGCCGCATCCACCGCCTGGGGCAGGTCGATGATCACCGGGCCGGTCGGCGTGAGCAGTACGTTGAACTCGGACAGGTCACCATGCACCAGGCCGGTACACAGCATCAGCACGATCTGGGAGATCAGGAACGCGTGGTACTCGCGCGCCTGGTCCGGCTCCAGCACCACGTCGTTCAGGCGCGGCGCCGCATCGCCGTACTCGTCGGCCACCAGCTCCATCAACAGCACGCCTTCAAGGAAGTCATACGGCTTGGGCACGCGAACGCCCGCGCCGGCCAGGCGGAACAACGCCGCGACTTCGGCGTTCTGCCAGGCATCTTCGGTTTCTTTCTTACCGAATTTGGAGCCCTTGGCCATGGCCCGGGCCTGCCGGCTGTTACGGACCTTTCGGCCTTCCTGGTATTCGGACGCTTGACGAAAACTTCGTTTGTTCGCCTCCTTGTAAACCTTGGCGCAACGCAATTCGTTGCCGCAGCGCACCACATAAACAGCTGCTTCTTTACCACTCATGAGTGGGCGCAGCACTTCGTCGACCAGACCGTCTTCGATCAGGGGTTCAATGCGTTTAGGAGTCTTCATCAGCTTTTATTGTGGGTCCTTTATTACCAAACACGCGTATGGCACTCGTTATACGGCAATCGGCTCGCCTCGGGGAGGGGCTACCGAGCTTTGACCACCGAAGAATGCATCCAATATGCCAGTTTTCCACGCAATTCAGCGTTCAATGATCGCTGTCACGCCCTGCCCTCCGGCGGCACAGATTGAAATCAGCCCGCGCCCCTTGCCCGCGACGTCCAACAGCTTGGCCAGGTTGGCGACGATACGCCCGCCCGTCGCAGCAAACGGATGGCCGGCGGCCAGGGAACTGCCCTTGACGTTGAGGCGGCTGCGGTCGATCGAACCCAGCGGCGCGTCCAGCCCCAGGTGCGTCTTGCAGTAGTCCGCATCTTCCCAGGCCTTGAGCGTACACAACACTTGGGCAGCGAATGCTTCGTGGATCTCGTAGTAATCGAAGTCCTGCAGTGTCAGGCCATTCCTCGCCAGCAAACGCGGCACGGCGTACACCGGCGCCATCAACAGGCCTTCGGCGCCGTTGACGAAATCCACCGCCGCCGCTTCGCCATCGCGCAGGTAAGCCAGGATCGGCAAGCCGCGCTCCCTGGCCCAGGCTTCGCTGCCGAGCAACACCAGGGAGGCGCCGTCCGTCAGCGGCGTGGAGTTGCCGGCGGTGAGCGTGCCTTTGGCGCTGCGCTCGAAGGCGGGCTTGAGGCCGGCGAGTTTTTCCAGGGTCAGGTCGGGGCGCAGGTTGTGGTCGCGGGTCAGGCCCAGAAACGGGGTGAGCAAATCGTTGTGCCAGCCTTCGGCGTAGGCCGCGGCCATTTTCTGGTGGCTCTCCAGGGCGAGCTGGTCTTGCTCGGCGCGCGGAATCTGCCAGGTCTGCGCCATCAGCTCACAGTGCTGGCCCATGGATAAACCGGTGCGGGGTTCGCCATTGCGCGGCAGCTCGGGTTTGAGGTGATGGGGACGGAGTTGTAACAAAAGTTTTAGTTTGTCCGCCAAGGATTGGCTGCGGTTGGCCTGCAGCAGAATCTTGCGCAGCCCTTCGTTCACCCCGATCGGTGCGTCGGACGTGGTGTCCACCCCACCGGCAATCCCGCACTCGATCTGGCCCAGGGCAATCTTGTTGGCCACCAGCAACGCCGCCTCCAGCCCGGTACCGCAGGCCTGCTGAATGTCATAGGCCGGGGTTTGCGGCGACAGGCGCGAACCCAGCACGCATTCGCGGGTCAGGTTGAAGTCGCGCGAGTGCTTGAGCACCGCGCCGGCGACCACCTCGCCCAGGCGCAGGCCGTGCAGGTTGTAGCGCTCGATCAGGCCTTCGAGGGTCGCCGTCAGCATCGCCTGGTTGCTCGCCGTGGCATACGGGCCATTGGAGCGGGCGAAAGGAATGCGATTACCGCCAATGATCGCTACACGGCGCAATTGAGTCATGGAAAGCTCCCTGTCGGTTGTGGGGTAAGTCGTTCAGACTAGCCTAGGCTCAATCGAACGACTGCCGCCGCGAGGTGGTCAACCCTTTGAACCCCAGCCTTTGGAGAGCGTTCCATGTCTGACCGTTATATCGACTTCGCCAACTCAAGCCTCGGCCATCGCCTGGTCGCCGCCATTGGCCGGCCGTCACCGGTACGCCTGGAGCGCTGGCAAGCCGGGCGTCTGCGCCCGGTCGACGGCGCGCTGCTGCTCGGCGGCGGGGCGCTGGCGGCCAAGGTGCTGGCGTTTGCGCACAAACTCACCGAGGCCATTTATAGCTACGGCGCCGGGCCGCTGGAAGCCCCGGCCTGGATTCCCGGGCATGGCCCCAAGCTCAAGGCGCTGGTGTTCGACGCCAGCGACTTGCAACACACCGACCAGCTCAAGCAATTGCGCGAGTTCTTTCAGCCCCTGCTGAAAAACCTCGATCACAGCGCGCATCTGGTGATCCTCGGCCGCGCGCCGGAAAGTCTCAGCGACCCGTTCGCCGCCAGCGCGCAGCGCGCCCTCGAAGGGTTCAGCCGCTCCCTGGCCAAAGAACTGCGCAACGGCGGCGTATTGCAATTGCTGTCGGTCGGCCAAGGTGCCGAGGACCAGTTGGAAGGGGCGTTGCGGTTTTTCCTGTCGCCCAAAAGTGCCTACATCTCGGGCCAGGTGATTCGCCTGGAAGCCTGCGCCACCCCCGTCGAAGACTGGACCCGCCCGATTGCCGCGCGCAAGGCGCTGGTCACCGGCGCGGCGCGCGGCATTGGCGCCGCCATCGCCGAAACCCTCGCCCGCGACGGCGCCGAGGTAATTCTGCTGGACGTGCCCCAGGCCAAGGCTGACCTCGAAGCCCTGGCGGCGCGCCTGGGAGGGCGCAGCATCGTGCTGGACATCTGTGCCGACGACGCCGCCCGCCAGTTGATCGAACAACTGCCGGACGGCCTCGACATCCTCGTCCATAACGCCGGCATCACCCGCGACAAAACCCTCGCCAACATGACCCCGGAATACTGGGACGCCGTGCTGGCGGTCAACCTCAATGCGCCGCAAGTGCTGACCAAGGCCCTGCTCGACAGCGGCACCCTGCACGACAACGCACGCGTGGTGCTGCTGGCCTCCATCAGCGGGATTGCCGGCAACCGCGGGCAAACCAACTATGCCGCGAGCAAGGCCGGGTTGATCGGTTTGGCCCAGGCCTGGGCGCCGCTGTTGAAGGCGCGGGGAATCAGCATCAACGCCGTGGCTCCCGGTTTTATCGAAACCCAGATGACCGCGCATATCCCCTTCGCCCTGCGTGAGGCCGGGCGCCGCATGAGTTCCCTGGGCCAGGGCGGCTTGCCGCAGGACGTCGCCGAAGCGGTCGCCTGGCTCGGTCAGCCGGGTTCCGGCGCGGTCAGCGGCCAGGCACTGCGGGTGTGTGGGCAAAGTGTACTGGGAGCGTAAGCATGGACTGGACCACCCTGGACCACCCGCCGCAGCTTATGCCGTTGTACTGGCGCGCGGCGCTCAAGCGCAGGATCACCGGCAGCCATTTGCCCGAGCAGGGGTTTCGCTGCCGCGTGAGCGTCAACCCCGAGCAGGTGGCGGCGTATCGGCAGGTGTGTGGCTTTGCCGACAGCCCGATGCTGCCGGCGACGTATCCGCAGGTGCTGGCGTTCGGCCTGCAGTTAAAACTGCTGACGGCGCCATCGTTTCCGTTCCCGTTGTTGGGGCTGGTCCACCTGCGCAATCGCATCCGGGTGTATCGGCCCTTGGGGGCGGTGAGTGAGCTGACCATCGCCGTCCACGCACACCATCTCAAACCCCACGCCAAGGGCGCGACGTTTGAGCTGGTGACCACCGCCGAAGATGCCCTCGGCCTGCTGTGGGAAGCGCAGAGCCGCATGCTCTGCCGTGGCGTGAAGCTCGACGGTGCAGCGGCAGACGACGCCTTGCCCACGCCCACCCAGGTCAGCGAACTGACCCGCTGGAAAGCCCCGGCCGATATCGGCCGTCGTTACGCCCGGGTGTCCGGCGACTACAACCCGATCCACTTGAGCGCCCTGACCGCCAGACTATTCGGTTTCCCCCAAGCCATCGCCCACGGCCTGTGGAACAAGGCGCGCACCCTCGCTGCCCTCGGCGAGCACCTGCCCGCGGCGAATATCGAAATAGAGGTCGAATTCAAGAAACCGGTGCGTCTGCCCAGCGAGATCATCCTGCACGCCAGCGTCGCCGGTCCCAGTGGCCAGTTGTGGTTGAAAGGCTCGGGGGAGATTGAGCACATGGTCGGCCGGTGGCAACCGATTGGCTGAAACCGGCCGCTCATCTCTCTCGGGGCAACAGCGTGTCAGCGCGGCGGGTAGCTGGAAAGGATTCGCGCGATCGTCTTGCGAATGGCGTTGCTGCGATCCTGCGGCTCGGGCGAGCTGGCCATGATCTGCTCGTCGCTGCCGCGCCAGACGAGTTTGCCGTCCTTGCCGTCGAGCAGGTCGATCTGGATGGTCGCCACCTTGTAGGTGATGTTGCGCGTTTCGTTGTACATCGGCGCGCCCCAGTAGCCATTCCACGGCCCGCCCCAGGCGCCGCCGTAGTTGGTGCTGACTTGTTGCTGGCGGTCTTCGACGATCAGGTAGGCCTGCGCATTCAGGTCCGCCCGGGTGCCCGCCGCCGCAGGGCGCAGGCCGCGTTGGTCGAGTTGTTCACCGACGGCCTGGCGGATACGTTGTTCGGTGAGGTCGCTCTTGATCCGCGGATCATCGGGACGGTATTGCAGCGCCGGGTCTTTCCAGGCCCAACTGCGGTAGGCGCCGAAGTCCCGGCTGGCATCGAAATCGTGGTTGACCTGGCTGGTCTGGCAACCGCCCAGCAGCACGACCAAAGCGAGCGTTGCGATACGTCCAAACATGATGGTTCTCCAACGAGCGACCCGGGCATTAAATGAGAATAGCTGTTAACTGGGAGGATACGCCGTCATTGCCTTTTGCACAGCCTTGCGCAACGCATCGGCTCGCTCACTGAGGCTGCCCTGACTGCCGGTTTCGGCGCTGGCGCTCCACACCGGCTGACCGCTGCGTGCATCGAACAGATTGACCCGCACCACCACGACCTGAACTTCATAGGTACGCACGATCGGCGCCGAGTTGTACATGCCGTAGCCATTGCCATAACGATTGTAGCCACCGTACCCATAGCCGTAGTCATCCTGGACCTGCTTGAGGCGCTTCTCCAGATGCACGTCGGCGCTCACCAGCAGGTCGGGCGCGCGGTTGTCGTGCAGGGGGCGCAAGCCTCGCTGGTCGAGGGCGCCGCTGACCGCTTCGGCAATCTGCGCCGAGTCCGCCCAGGCCGTGCCCGCTGGCAACTGGCCGTTGCGCCAGGCCCAGATGCGGTAGGCGCCGTAGTCACGCACCGGCGCGGGGTAGGCGCTGGCATCAAAGGTCCTGGCCGCCTGGGCCGGAGCCGGCGGCATCGGCGCCGAGGTGGCCACGTAGGGATTGGGGCTGGAGCAGGCGCCCAGCCCAAGGAACAACAGGATTAACCCGAAACGACGCATTTCGACCTCCACTGACTGGGCCGCTTAAACCGGACGGCAGATCCAGTGCAAATAACGCCCAAGTCCGGCAAAGCTTGGGTGACGACGATGGGCGAGCTCCATCTCCAGCACATCCTGCAATGCCACGCGGGCCTGGAATTCCACCGGCATATAATCGTGGAACACCCGCACGCCGCTCTGGCTTTCGACCTGCCAAAGCCCCTCGAGTTGCGCCGCCAGCTCTCGCGGGTCGAGCGGCTGCTGCGGGGTCAGGCTCTGTTTTTCGCCGGCCATGTCGTTCTTGCGCATTTTGCGGAAGTGGCCTTTGAGCAGGTTGCGGTAAATCAGCGCATCGCGATTGTAGAACGCCAGGGACAGCCAGCCGCCAGGCACCGTCAACTGGTGCAGCACGGGCAGGATCGCGTGGGGTTCGGCCAGCCATTCGAGGACGGCGTGGCACAGCACCACATCGTAGGGCTCGGTGAGTTGGCCGAGCAGGTCTTGCCAGGGCGCATGGATGAAGGTCGCGCTCTGCCCCGCCTCGGCGAAGCGTTGGCGCGCACCGCTCAGCATCGGCTCGGCGGGTTCGGCCAGGGTCACCTGATGCCCGCGCTCGGCCAGCCACAGCGACATGTGCCCCAGGCCCGCGCCGATATCCAGCACACGCAACGGCCGTTGCGGCAGGGCTTCGGTGAGGTCGGCCTGCAACACCGCCAGGCGAATCGCGCCCTTGGCGCCGCCGTAGATCTTCTCGGCAAAACGCGTGGCCAGTTGGTCGAAGTGACGATCACTCATGGATAAACCGCCGTTCGCTGTCGGCCAGCTTGGCGCGCACCACCTCGTTCATGTCCAGGCCCAACTCGCTGCACAGCAACAGCAGGTACAGCACGATATCGCCGACTTCCTGGCCGGCGTGGGCGAGTGTGTCGGCGGGCAACTGGCGCGACTGGTCTTCGGTGAGCCATTGGAAGATTTCCACCAACTCGGCCATTTCCACGCTGGCGGCCATGGCCAGGTTTTTCGGGCTGTGGAATTGTTTCCAATCGTTGGTATCGCGGATGCGATGCAGGCGTTCGGTGAGGTGTTCGAGGTTCATGAGGGGCTCCTGAAGGGGTATAGCTTCGGGGGGATCAGGGATGAAGGCAAGTGAATCCGGGGGGATGGACTTTAGGGCGCTATCGCAGGCAAGCCTGCTCCCACATTTGAATGGATTCACACATCGGAATGTGGGGGTTGGTTTGGCAGTGATGGGGTCTAGTCGACGATGCTGAATTCGATTCGGGCGGTTTGGCCGGCCTCGTCGAGAACGCTGAGCTGGTAGCGGCCCAATTGCTCGAAACTGGCGTTGATGCTGTCTTGGTTGGCGCTGTCGCCCAACGGCGCACCGTTGAGGAACCACCAGCGCCGGCCGCTGCCGCCCAGCGCCGAGATCTTCAGGCGCAGCGCCTGTTGGCTGGCAGCGGGCAGGCGCAGTTGATCGCCTTCGCGCACGCCGACAATCGACAATGGCGAGGACGCCGCCAGGGCCGGCGGCGGGCAATCGGGGTCCGCGGCCGGCAAGCGTGCGTCGCGGCGTTCGGCCCGCGGTAGCCAGGGTTCCAACGGCGCGGGCCACAGGGCAATGTTCTTCAACTGCGCGCCCGGACAATGGGCGTCCACCCTCAAACCCTTGGGGTTGACCCAGACGCTTTCCATCAAGCCCACACCCAGCGGTTGATCCAGTGCCAGCAAGGTCGGCGGTGTGGTGTTGTCCAGCGTCCAGGCGAAACGCTGGCGCCGGCAATTCGGATCGCTGCGGCTCATGGGCTGGCCCAGCGGCCAGCAGATCGCCGCCACGCCGACGTTCGCCGGCACCGGTTTGACCGGCGCGCTGATGCCACGCTGGCTGTCGCGGTTGGTCAACACATCGTGTACCTGCAACATCAAGGGCGCGGCCGAGGCCAAGCCGAACTGCCCCGGCACTGGCGTGCCGTCGGGGCGGCCGATCCACACGCCGATCAAATAGCGCGGCCCCACGCCGATCGCCCAGGCATCGCGGAACCCGTAGCTGGTGCCGGTTTTCCAGGCCAGCACCGGGCGCTGCACCAGTTCGGCGCGCGGGTCGCGGTCGGGCCGCGCCTGGCCGCTGAGGATACGCCGCACAATCCAGGCGGACCCTGGCGACAGTAAAGGCCGTTCTTTAAGCGTATCGTCCGGCTGTAATCGAATCGTGGCGCTCCTGCCGTCGCGAGCGAAAGCGCTGTAGCCGCTCACCAGATCTTCCAGGCGACTGCCCGCGCCGCCCAGGATCAGCGCCAGGTTCGGCTCGGCCAACGCCGGCAGCGCCAGCGGCACCCCGCCGATACGCATCTGCGCGGCGAAGCGCTTCGGCCCGTAGGCTTCCAGCAACTGCACCGCCGGCAGGTTGAGCGAACTGGACAACGCCGTGCTCGCCGGCACCGCGCCGGTAAAGCCCATGGAGAAGTTGCCCGGCCGGTAATCGCCATAGCGCCTGGGCACATCCTGCAACAGCGATTCGGAGTGAATCAGCCCGTCGTCCAGGGCCATGCCATACAGGAAGGGCTTGAGGGTCGAGCCCGGCGAACGCAGGGCGCTGATCATGTCCACATGGCCGAAGCGCTTGGCATCATTGATGTCCACCGAGCCGAGGTAGGCGCGCACGGCCATGCTGTCTTCCTCCACCACCAGGATCGCCGCCGAGGTGTATTCCGGCAAACGCGCGCGCCAGCCCAGCAGCAGGTCTTCGAGACGGCGTTGCAGGGTGGCGTCCAGGGTGGTGCGGATCAGCGGCGGGCTGTCGGGGCGGTTCAGGCGACGGGCGAGCAAGGGCGCCAGGCTGGGCTCCAGGCGCGGCGCGAGCAGCAACGGTTCCTCCAGGGCTTCGGCCACTGCCGATGACGGCCATACCTGGAACTCACCGAGGCGGCGCAGCACCTTGTCCCGCGCTTCCTGAGCGCGCTGGGGGTGGCGGTCGGGGCGCAGGCGGCTCGGCGCCTGGGGCAACACCGCGAGCAAGGCGGCTTCGGCGTGGGTCAGTTGCGCCGGCGACTTGCCCAGATACGCCCAACTGGCCGCCGCCACGCCTTGCAAGGTGCCGCCAAACGGCGCGCGGTTCAGGTACAGGTTGAGAATCTCGGCCTTGGACAAGTGCCATTCCAACTGCGCGGTGCGCCACAGCTGGCGCAGCTTGCCGTGGAACGTGCGCGAGTGGGGATCGAGCAAACGGGCGACCTGCATCGACAAGGTGCTACCGCCCGACACCACCCGCGCACCGGTCAGGTTCTGCCACGTCGCCCGCGCCAGCGCGAACGGGTTTACGCCGGGGTGCTGGTAGAACCAACGGTCCTCGTAGGTGAGCAACGCATCGAGGTAATACGGCGACACCTCAGCGGTTTGCACCGGGTAACGCCACACGCCATTGGCATCGGCAAACCGCCACAACGGCGTGCCATCCTCGGCCAGCACCACCCGCGCCAGGTCGTCCCTGGGCAGCGGCAGGGGCCAGATGCGGTCGGCCAACCACAGCAGGGCAATCATCAGGAGCAGGCTCGCGAGGGTCCAGCGAGCAACTAAACGCAAACTCAAACGGGCAAACCTCTATGCTTGTAGGGAACTAGCCTGTCGCAATAACAACCAAAGGCACAGACACGCCCACCTTCTCATCAGGACACACACATGCAGGTAGAAAGCTTCTTCGAATGGTTGGGCCAGGCGCTCGGTTCCGTCATCCGTTTTATCGTCGACGGCCTCAGCGGCATCTTCGGTGCCTTGACGCACGCCGGTGGCAACTTTATCGATGGCCTGTCGCGTACCTTGGGCATGGACACTTCCATCATCAGCATCATTACCCTGATCCTCGGCCTGATGCTGCTGTACTCGGCGGTACGCGCCTTCATGCGCGCATCGATCATCATGGGCATCATCTGGCTGATGCTCGGCCTGTGGCTACTCAGCTGGGTAGTCCACTAACCCCAAAAAAACCCCACCAATCCCTGTAGGAGGGGGCTTGCCCCCGATAGCTGTATTTCAGTCAATGCATCAGGTAACTGACCCACCGCCATCGGGGGCAAGCCCCCTCCCACATTTAGCCCTCATTCCACATTTAGCCCCATTCCCAGATTTAGCCTCCACTGCACATTTAGTCCCCATTCCACATCGAGCTTTCAACGCCCCTTGATCACCAGATCCACCGGTGTCTCACCCACCGCCTGCCAGTTCGGCCGATACATCGACTCCACCTGCGGCGGCGGCACCCGATACGTCCCCGGCGTCACCGCCCGCGCCAGATACAACAGGTGCGTGGTGCCATAGCCATCCAGGTTCATCGCCGCCACGTAGCGGTCATCACGAAACTCCTGATGCTTGAGCGAGGCGTTCTGCATCGACTCGCGCCATTCCTTTACCTGGCTGCTGGCGTTTTCCAGGCTTGCGGCGCTTTGCGCGAGGTTCTGGTTTTCCAGCTCCAGGCCTGCTGGCAGCAGGTCCACCACCAGGGCATCCGGTACACGCTGCTTGGCGCTGACCGCCAGATGCACCAGCACCAGGTCGCCGCTGTTGAGGCTACGCAGGTTCAGCGGCTGGCCGTTCATGCCCAGGTATTCGCGGCGGATGCTCAGGTTGTCGCCGCCAGCGGCCGGTGGCACTTGTGGATAACCCGAGATCGTCAACTGCTGGTACACCGGCGTCTCGCCCTGATTGCGCAGGCTCAAGTCGCTGGACAGCAGCGCGCCCGTCAACGCCAGTGTCGACTGTTGATTATTCAATTCGCGCACGCCGCCGCTGCCGGTGAGCGACACCTGCCAATTCGACTCGGGCTGGGCGAACCCGAGGCGCCCGGCCAGGAACAGCGAGTTGCGTTCCTGGGTCGACAGGTACGGGCTGGCCGCCAATTGATCCGACAAGGTGAACAAGCGCTCTTCACGCTTGCCCTTGGCCAGGTCGTTTTCTTCGAGCAACGCCAGGATCATCGCCTGGTCGCGCAGCGGGCTGCCGTAATCGGCCAGCCATTCCTTGGCATTGCGCTGCGCCGCCAGCCCTGCGAGCAAGGCTTGATCGGCGCGCGGCTGGTCGCCCATCTTCTGCAAGGCGATGGCCAGTTGCGCCAGTGGCAACCCGGAGCGCGCATCGCTGCGCCGCTCGAACAGACTGCGCAACGCGCCCAACGGCGCCTGCTGACTGCGCGCCAGTACCAGGCCGGCGTAGGCCTGCACAGCGAAGCGGGTGTGCTCGGCGTTGTCGCTGTAATCGACTTCGATCAGGTTGCGCTCCTGCACATAACGCAGCAGACGCTCACTGGCTTTCTTCAAGGCTTGCGGCGGCACGGCGAAGCCCTGGTCGCGGGCGCGCAGCAGGAAGTCGGTGACATAGGCGGTCAGCCAGTATTCCTCTTCGCCATCGGCGCCCCACAAGCCAAAGCTGCCGTTGTAGCGCTGCATGCCCAGCAGTCGTTCAATGCCCAGCTCGATCTTGCGTTTGCGCTCGGCGTCCGGCTCGCCCTTGATGCCCAGGCGCTTGAGCAAGGCATCGTCGGCATACAGCGACGGGTAGAGGCCGCTGGCGGTCTGCTCCAGGCAACCGTAGGGGTACGCCTTGAGCGCACTGATTTGCGCGCCGAGGTTCAACGGCGGCCGGCTCGACAGGCTCAACAACGCCTCGCGCCCCGCGCTGTCGAATTGATCGAGCGCCCCCGCCGGCAAGCTCCACGGCTGCTCCTTGAGCACCGCACGATAGTGCTTGAGCAAGGCCGGATAGGCCGGGCGCACGCCCAAGGTCCATTCGCGGCTGAACGGCGGCAGGTTTTCACCGGGCAGGTCCAGGCCATTCACCGTGACTTTGAGCTTGCCCTGCCCCAGGCCGCCCCAGGCTTTCACCGGGATGCGCAGCGTGGTGCGCTGGCCCTGTTTCAGTTCAAGCGATTGCGCGGCGCTGTCGACCAGTTCCAGTTGCCCTTCGGCGCTCAGTTGCACGTCGAGCTTTTGCGCCTTGCCCGACAGGTTGGACAGGTCCAGCGCCAAGCTGGTCTGGTCGCCGCCCGCGAGGAAGCGCGGCGCCGACAGTTCGGCAATCAGCGGTGCGGCGATCACGGTTTTGGCTTCAGCCATGCCGTAGCGGTCATCGCTCCAGGCCTGGGCCATCAGGCGCAACTCGCCGTTGAAGTCGGGGATATTGACGCTGACTTCACCCTCGCCCTGCGCGTTCAACGTCACCGGTGCGCTTTGCAGGGCGACGATGGTCACGCTGGTGTCCGGGCGTTTGCCGCCCTTGGCCAATGCGGCGTCACCGCCGAAGGCCAGGCTCGCCAGGCGGCCCTGGCCGGCTTCGATCAGTTGGCCATAGATGTCGAACTGGTCCACGCCATACGACTTGCGGCCGAACAGGCTGGAGTACGGATCGGGCGTCGGGTATTCGGTGATATTGAGGATGCCTACGTCGACTGCCGCCACCAGCACATGCACCTGCTTGGGCACGCTACCGTCGGCATTTTTCGCGGTAACTTTCACCGTCAGCGCTTGTTTGGGGCGCATTTTTTCCGGCGCGGTGAGGGTCAGCCCCAGTTTGCGCTGGGTGCGATCCAGCGGCAGGTGCAGCAGGCCCACCGCCCGTTTGGGGGTGATGTTGGCTTTGCGCTCGCCGGGGCGGATCACCAGGGCGCTGACGTAGAGGTCATGGCGCGCCCATTTCGGGTCGAGTTTCACGGCGAAGCTTTTGCCCTCGGCCGGCACGTCGATCGCCTGCCACCACAGCGGCCCCTCGGCGGACTCGACCAGCAGGTAGCCTTTACCGGCCGCCGGCGGCGTCACCGTGACATTGGCCGTATCGCCGTCGCCATAGGCGGGTTTGTCCAGCGCCAGCTTGACCTGATCGGGGCGCACGGCGCCGCCTTCGGTGTTGTCCTGGGCCTGGTAGCCGGCCCAGAAGCGCAGGCTGCTGACCAGCCCGGTCTGCGGGTCTTCGACCTCGACGCGGTACGGGCCCCACTCCACCTGGAAGCTGACTTTGGCGGTGTCGCCGGCCTTGATGTCCAGGCTCTGTTCGTCGAGGTTGAGGAATTTCTCGTTGTAGTGGTAGCTCCAGCCGTCGCTGTCCGAGTAATTCCAGTAGTAGTCACGGCGCTCGCGCACCAGGCGGACCTTGAGGTTTTTCGCGGCGAGTTTCTGCCCGTCCTGGTTGGCCAGCAGCACTTCGAATTCCGCCGGGCCGTCGCCGTTGGTTTCCTTGCCGTCAAACAGCCCGCGCAGGCCCGGCAACTGCTCGGCCGGCCAGATCGGCTGCACCAGGCGCCGGGTGATCGGCCGCCCGCCCGACTCATGCAGGCTGGCTTGCACGATCAGTTGCAGCGGCGACTTGGCGTCGGCCCATTTGCTTTCCAGGGTCAGGGCTTCCTGGCCCTTGGCGTCGAGCACGCTTTCATCCAGTTCGAAATCCTGGCTCAGCTCTTCTTCGGTGACGGAGCCGAACTGGTAACCCGGCAGCGATTTCACCGCCTCGCGCAGCGGACGCACATACACCTGCCCGCTGACCCGGTTGCCCGACGCCGGCGCGCCATACAGGTAGCGGCCATTGACCTGAATGACCGGGTTATCCTCCGGGCTCAATGCCGTGTCGCTGCCCTTGAGTTCCAGCGCCAGGCGCTCGGGCAGGAAGTCTTCGACGAGGAACTCGTACAACTGCGGCTTGCCATCGCCCAGGTCGAACACCAGCTGCCAACGCCCGGTCGGCGCTTCGCCGGCCAATTGCAATTGATATTGATAGAGGCCGGAGGCGTCGGCGTCCCAGACGAATTTGCGGCTGGCCTGCTCATCCGGGCGGCGCACTTCGACGCTCACTGGCTGCGGCTTGACCGCGTTGCCGTCCTTGTCGCGCAGCAAGGCGTTAAGCAGCACGGTTTCGCCAGGGCGATACAGATCGCGTGGGCCGAACACAAAGAACTGCAGCGGGTGCGACGGTTGGCCGCCGATATCGAACTCCGCCAGATCGAGCGCGGCGCTGTCCAGGCGCAACAGGCTGGTTTGTTCGCCCTGCTTGGCCAACAGCACCTGGGCCTTTTTCGGCAACGGCAATTCGGCGTGACCGCCCTGCTCGGTCTTGCCCTGCCCCACCACCCGGCCCTCGGCATCGAGCACTTCGAGGTCGACGCCATCCAGCGCCTTGCCACCGTCCAGCGCCTGGGTAAACACATCCAGGCGATTGGCGTAGCGGTGAACCGACAGGCCGATATCACTCAAGGTGAACAGCGTGGCCGGTTGCGAATAGTTGTAGGTGCCCGACGCCCGCATCACCGCCAGGTATACGCCCGGCTGCTGCAGTTGCTTGAGGCCGGCGATCGGCAGCAACAGGGTTTCGCGGGTATTGCGCGCCGGGTTCAGGTCGAAGCGGCCGCCGTAGACCAGATCGGCCAGCGGCAGCAGCTCGCGGGACTCATAGCTTTGCAGGCTGGTGTTGCGCCCCCACTGGGCGAGGAACGATGGCAGGGATTCGGGCTTGATCCGGAAGAATTCGACGTCGATCTTGTCGACATTCAGCGCAATCACCGGCAACCCCTCGGCCAGCCGCGTGGGCAACAGCGTGCCACGGCTGGCGAAGCCGACGGTGGCTTGCAGGTCACGGGTTTCCAGGCGGGCGACGTACTCGGCGGGCAACAGGTTGTTGTTCACCGCGCGCACGCCGGGGTCGACCGTCAGCACCAACTTGCGCTGCGGCTCCAGGTGGCGCAGGCGCAACTCCATCAGGTTATCCGACAGCTCCCAGGCGCCGTCGACCTTGCCCGACTTGCTGTCCACCAGATGCAGCTTGTCGGCGAACTTCTGCTCCGGATCCAACGGAATGGAAAAGCTCACCGACAAGGTGCTGGCGCCGTCCAACTGCACCTCGGACACGTCCACCACACTCAACTCACGCCCGGCATAGCGCTGCTTCAGCGCCGCCACATCCACCGCCGCCTTGGCCGGCTTCGGCGCCACACTGCTCGCAGCTGCCGGCGCGCTCGGCGCAGTCGGTTTATCGGAAGAATCGCAGGCGCTAAGCAGGGCCAGCGCACAAGCCAGGAACAGTCCTTTGTTAAGCATGGGGCACTCGTCGTCAGAGGGAACCGAGGGATGAACTATATATCAGCGCCGGCCAAGCCGATGTGGCGCTGGTCACATTGACCGACGGAGGGCAGTTTGGTTCTTCGCGTCACGCGATCCAAGCCAAATCCCACAAACACAAAAAATCAAAATCACTGAAGATCAAAATATGGAATGGGGG
>NZ_VJWO01000052.1:0-45674 GCF_014889455.1 Pseudomonas sp. K8 | reverse complement strand
CATGTAGTGGCTGACATATTGCTATCGGGGGCAAGCCCCCTCCCACATTTTTGACCCGGTTCGGCTTCCAGGATCAGGTCGGCTATAAGGCCGCCTCGCTTTGGCTTTTGATCTTAGGCGAGGCACCAAGTGGTTTTACGGGGCGCCTAAGATCAAAAGCAGATCAAAAGCAGAGCAAGGTCTATCTGATCTATGGAGATCCAAATGTGGGAGGGGGCTTGCCCCCGATAGCGGTGGATCAGTCATGCATGTAGTGGCTGACATATTGCTATCGGGGGCAAGCCCCCTCCCACATTTTTGACCCGGTTCGGCTTCCAGGATCAGGTCAGCTATAAGGCCGCCTCGCTTTGGCTTTTGATCTTAGGCGAGGCACCAAGTGGTTTTACGGGGCGCCTAAGATCAAGATCAAAAGCAGAGCAAAAGCAGAGCAAGGTCTATCTGATCTATGGAGATTCAAATGTGGGAGGGGGCTTGCCCCCGATAGCGGTGGATCAGTCATGCATGTAGTGGCTGACATATTGCTATCGGGGGCAAGCCCCCTCCCACATTTTTGACCCGGTTCGGCTTCCAGGATCAGGTCGACTATAAGGCCGCCTCGCTTTGGCTTTTGATCTTAGGCGAGGCACCAAGTGGTTTTACGGGGCGCCTAAGATCAAGATCAAGATCAAAAGCAGAGCAAAAGCAGAGCAAGGTCTATCTGATCTATGGAGATCCAAATGTGGGAGGGGGCTTGCCCCCGATAGCAGTGGATCAGTCATGCATGTAGTGGCTGACATATTGCTATCGGGGGCAAGCCCCCTCCCACATTTTTGACCCGGTTCGGCTTCCAGGATCAGGTCGGCTATAAGGCCGCCTCGCTTTGGCTTTTGATCTTAGGCGAGGCACCGAGTGGTGGGGCAGGAGCCCTTTGGTTACTTTGGGGCTTTTTTTCCAAAGTGACCCGCTGTAAGAGCGGAACCATAAGCCGCCGTAACCTAAATAACGGATATGTACTCAATCCAATCCAAAAAAATGCCCGGTCAACCTAACTCAACAACACCACCCCCCCCGGTAATTCCGTACACTTCGCCCCATACGCATCACGAATCAACAACGCCACCCCCGCCAACTGCTGCAAACTGAACCGCGCCTGCACCCGGCGCTGGCCCAGTTGTTTGTTCAATAACACCAACACCCCCGGCCGGTAGCGATTGATCTCGTCCACCACCGTCGCCAGCGTCGCGTTGTTGAACACCAGCACCTGCTCGCGCCAAGCCACCACCGCCTGGGCGTCCACCGTCTCCACCGCGCCGATCCCGGCGGCGCCATAGGTGAGTTGTCGGCCACTCTCCATATGCACAGTGCGTCCAGCGACATCCACCGACAGCCACCCTTCGATACAGGTGACGCACACGTTGCGATCGGTATGCCGCACATTGAACCGCGCCTGCGCCGCACTGACCCAGCCGGCGCCGGCCTGGACCTTGAGCGGCTGGGCCACGTGGGCGAGCACTTCGACTTCGCCTTCGAGCAATTCGATCCCCTGCCCCACCCGGCTGATGCGCGTCTGGGTATTGAGTTCCAGGCTCACGCCTTCACTCAACAGTACCTGGCGCTGCTCGCCGACCGCGGTGCGATAGTCCGCGGTCAAGCCGGCCAGCCCACCCGGGGCGCCGACGCCCACCATCACCAACGCCGCCGACGCCGCTATTGCGCCGCCGAGGAAGGCTCGCCGGCCAAAATGGCGCGGGGGCTGCGCCTGTTCAACCGCCGTGCCCACTTGCCGCCATAACGTCTTGGCCTGCTCGAACGCCTGGGCATGCTCCGGGCTCTGGGCGCACCACGCTTTCAGGGCCTTGGCATCGGCTACGGTGGCGCGGCCCGAGGTCAGCAGAAGCAGCCAGTCGCGGGCTTCATCGTGCAATGGGCTGGCGGGGGTTGCCCGGGCGGTGGAGAGGCTAAAAATGTTCAAGCGCGCAAATACTCACGGATTTATCAGGGACTCAACACTAAGACGGTTTTCCGGCCCCGGGACCGAACCGCTGGATCACTTTTCTTTCCAGGCGCTTGGCACAGTGGCCCAGGGCGGCCTTGATTTCCTTTTCGACCATGCGCGTGGAAATGCCGAAACGTTGGGAGATTTCCAGGTGCGGCGCTTCTTCCAGGCGCGCGGCGATGAGGATCTTGCGACGGCGCGCCGGCAGTTCGTAGAGCGCCTTGACCAGGGACTGGATTTCTTTCTGCCCGCCCACTACCCGCGAGGGGTCCTGGGCTTCGTCGGCGCTTTGCAGCAGCTCTTCGACTTCGCTGCCGGTCAACAGCCGGGCGTCGGCTTCGCGGCGATCGGCGGCGATGTTCAAGGCCATGCGGTACAGGTAGGCATTGGGCTGCGCCAGGTTCGGCGGCATGTCCATGCGGTCGACGCGCAGGTAGGTTTCGTGCAGCACATCGTTGGCCAGGTCTTCCGAGCCCAGGCGCTTGCGCAGACGCACCTTGAACTCCTCGTAGGACGCCAGGAACAGGCTGACCATCGTGCTGTGCCCGGAATCTTTCATCCGCCCCAGGCTCCTTTCCCTGCTGTGCATTCCATGCGCGTTCCTGTTGTGTCGGGCATCAAAAGTAAAGTCACCGGCTGGCGCAGCGAGCTGGGCGCCGGGCGTTCGACCCGGGCAGCGCCCAGGCTGCGCACCAGGGCTTCATCGCGTTGTTCATCGCCGGTGGAACTGACCAACCGGCTGTATTCGATCAACCCCTGAGGGCTGACCCAGACCTGCACCAGCGCTCTGAAGCTGCCGGGGTGGGTCAACGGCGAACGGCACAGGCTGGTTTCGATCGCCTGTTGCAACGCCGCGGCATAGCTGTTGTTGATCCGTGCTGCGTTGCGTGCCGATGCACCACGGGTAACAGGAGGTTGGCTGACCGCGGGCAGTTGCAAGGTGAATGCGTCACTGCGTGCATAGCGCGCCATCAGGCCACTCCCCGTCAGCAACATCGCCAAAGCCTCCTGCGCCGTGAAGCGCCCGCGCACGCTGATGGAGCGCCGGCCCCGCGTCAGTTCACGGTCGACCAGCACCGCCATGCCGGTGGCGCGGCTGTACGCTTGCAGTGCGTGTTCCAGATCTTGTGCTGGCAGGTCCAGTATCAACAGCGGCGGCTCTGCCCTCGCCGGGGTCCCCAGCGCCAGCAGCAACAGCAAGGCCAGGGCACCGATGGCGCGCCGCAAGCCCCACTGTTCCCCCCCCGCTCTGCATCGCTGCACGGCCGACGTGTCCTTGAAAACCGTCATCCTGAGGCCAGTTTATGAACCTGATGTTACGGTGATAGCAAAAAAAACATCACGGTGATGGGAAACCCGCTGCACTACACTTTCAAGCCTTATCGGCCCAATTCCCCAGGCCCGCCAGGAGGCCCCATGAAGCGACTCCCCACCCTCGCCAGCCTGTTGCTGTGTACCGCGCTGCCCCTGCTCGCCCACGCCGAAACCGCCGCCAAAGGCTGCACCGAGGTGACGGTGGATGGCTATAAGGCTCCCGACTATGGCTGCCTGGGCCAGCAGATGGGCAACAACGCGGACGCGGCCAAGGCGGCGCAGAAAAACCGCGAGGCGCAGAACGTACCGGTGCAGAAGCGGCCGCCGAATCAGGTGGGACTGTCCACCCCGGCGGCGACCAGCATTCGCATGGGCAATACGTTCGGGACGTCGGTCAAACCGCAGCGGCCTTGAACCTCTGACAAGCCATCAAGGCTGAACCGCTCAACCGAGCACGCCCATACAATTCGCTTGGCTGCCCTAGCCCCTAATCTCCTGACTTTCCAAAAAGGCGGGAGAGTAGGCATGTACAAAAAAGTGAGAACGGTATCGCTGGCATTGACGCTGTTGACCGGCGCCATGATGAACTGCGCCTTTGCGGCGACGCCAGCGGTCGCCGTGGCACCGCAATATGACACTAGCCATGTGTACGTCGCCCCGGCCGATGTGGACCGTTTCACCCAGAGCTTCCTCGCCACTTTCGGCGGCAGGAGCACGCCCCAGGTGGTGGTGAATGTGCTGCCGGTGCCCAGCAGCACCACCTCGCAGTTGCTGCAGACGCCGGCAGGCACGGTGTCGCTGTTTGGCTTCACCACCCCCATCCCGCATCCGTTCGGCCAGGAACGCAACGGCTATCTGGTCAAGGACATGGACGCAGCGCTCAAAGCCGCCCGGGACAACGGTGCGGCGGTGATCGTCAGCGACTTTCCCGACCCGATTGGACGGGACGCGGTGATCCAATGGCCAGGTGGTGTGAACATGCAGCTCTACTGGCACACCAAGACCCCAGACTACGCGGCGTTCCAGACCCTACCGGAAAACCGTGTTTACCTCTCCGCCGATCGGGCCGACACGTTCATCCGGTCGTTCCTGGGCTTCTCCCATGGCAAGGTGCTGGCCGATGACAAGCACGCATCCGCGGTCGACGTGGGCCAGGTCAGCGGCACCTACCGGCGCGTCGAGATCGAATCGCCGTTCGGACGCATGACGGTGCTGGTCACTAACGGCCAACTGCCCTACCCGTTTGGGCATGAAACCACCGGCTACCAAGTGGCGGACCTGACCGCCACGCTCGGTAAAGCCACCGGCTCGGGTGCCAAAGTGCTGGTGCCGGCCTTCACCAGTAAAAACCGGCGCAGCGCGCTGATTGAATTCCCGGGCGGCTATATCGCGGAAATTCACCAGCTCAATACGGTGCACTGAGCCCATGCCAATGACTCGACGCACCGGCTGGGGCCTGGCTGTGCTGTGGCCGCTGCTCGCCAGCAGTGGCCATGCAGACGAGTTGGCCACGCGACCGGCGATCAAGACCAACCGCTGGCAGGAAGACTGGTCCGTACTCAGCGATCCGGCGCTGCGCACGCAGCCACTGGACAGCTTGAAGTACCTCCCGCTGTCCAGCGCCAACCCATTCACCTACCTGTCCCTCGGCGCAACATTGCGCGAGCGCTTCGAGATGAACGATGCCAGCGGTTTTGGCGTACACAATGTGGCCCGTGATAGCTACTTGCTCCAACGCTTCCAGGTCCATGCCGACCTGCACTTGAATGAAAACTGGCGTGTGTTCACCCAACTCGAAGATGTGCGGGCCTACGACAAGACCACGATCGGCGGCGCCGATCAGAACCGCGTGGACCTGCGCCTGGCCTTCGCCGAATACATCAACACCTTCGACGCCGGCACCTTCAAGAGCCGTATCGGCCGCCAGGACTTTGCCTTTGACTTGCAGCGTTTCATCTCGTCGCGGGACGGCCCGAATGTGCGGCAATCCTTTGATGCGCTGTGGGCCGACTGGGAGACCCGTCAGTGGCGCTTTATCGGCATCGCCAGCCAGCCGGTGCAGTATCAGGACGGGCGGCACTTCGACGACACATCCAACAGCGATGCGCGCTTTCATATGCTGCGGGTCGAGCGACTGGTAGGCGGCAAGAATGAACTGTCAGCCTACTACGGCGTGTATGAGCGCAGCGCCGCGCACTATCTGGATGCGGACGGCGATGAAACCCGGCATTTCGTCGACGCACGCCTGGGCGGGGCGGCCCAGGGTTTCGACTGGGACATCGAAGCCATGCTGCAAAGCGGCTCGGTAGGCCACAAGGACATTCGCGCCTGGGCCGGCGGCAGCCGCACCGGATACACCTTCGATAGCCTGGCGTGGAAACCGCGCATCGGCCTGCAATTGGATATTGCCTCGGGCGACCGTAAAACCGGCGACGGCACCCTCGGCACTTTCAACCCGCTGTTTCCCAACGGCTACTATTTTTCCCTGGCGGGCTATACGGGCTACAGCAACCTGATTCACGTCAAGCCCTCGATCACCGTTCAGCCTGTCGACAAGCTGAGCGTGCAGACCGCCGTCGGCCTGCTCTGGCGGCAGACCACCAGCGACGCGGTCTACACCCAGCCGAACTTGCCGGTCGCCGGCACCGCAGGCCAGGGTGATCGCTGGACCGGCGCTTACGCTCAACTGCGTACCGACTATGTATTTACGCCAAACCTCAGCGGCGCGGTTGAAGCGGTGCATTACGCAGTCGGCCGGACCTTGCGCGATGCCGGAGGCGACGACAGTAATTATTTGGGGGTAGAGCTCAAGTTCAGTTGGTGAACCCAAGCAAGCACACCCATACAAGCCCGTTGCCCGGTTTGGGGCAATAGTGATCCTGATGTTTTTCGTTCCTCAACCAAGGAGTTTTCCATGAGCACATTCGTTGCCAAAGACGGTACCCAGATCTACTTCAAGGACTGGGGCAGCGGTAAACCCGTGTTGTTCAGCCATGGCTGGCCGCTGGATGCCGACATGTGGGAATACCAGATGGAATACCTGAGCAGCCGCGGCTTTCGCACCATCGCGTTTGACCGCCGGGGTTTCGGGCGCTCGGATCAGCCGTGGAGCGGTAACGACTACAACACCTTTGCCGACGATATCGCCCAACTGATCGAACACCTGGACCTCAAGGACGTGACCCTGGTCGGCTTTTCCATGGGTGGCGGCGACGTCGCGCGCTACATCGCCCGCCACGGCAGTGCCCGTGTCGCCGGCCTGGTGCTGCTGGGCGCGGTGACGCCGCTGTTCGGTCAGAAACCGGACTACCCGCAGGGTGTGCCCACCGATGTGTTCGACGGTATCAAGGCCGGCCTGCTGAAGGATCGGGCGCAGTTCATTGCTGATTTCAACCTGCCGTTCTTCGGCATCAACAAAGGTCAGAAAGTCTCCGACGGCGTACTGACGCAAACCCTGCAGATCGCCCTGCTGGCATCGCTCAAGTCGACCGTGGATTGCGTCACCGCCTTCTCCGAGACCGACTTCCGCCCGGACATGGCCAAGATCGACGTGCCGACCCTGGTGATCCACGGCGATGGCGACCAGATCGTACCGTTCGAAACCACCGGCAAGGTAGCGGCCGAGATGATCAAGGGTTCCGAGCTGAAGGTCTACAAAGACGCGCCGCACGGGTTTGCAGTGACCCACGCCCAGGCATTGAACGAAGACCTGCTGGCGTTCCTGAACCGCTGAACCGCTTAGACCCCGCTCTCCTTATTTGGCCGGGCTTGCCCGGCCTTTTTTTGCTCAGGCAAAACGCTGACCGAGGGTGAAGCGACCCGGCCCGGCGATCAGCACGCTGGTGAAAATGATCAACAACAGCCAGCCGAACTGCCCTTCCAGCAACGTCCACTCCGGGTGCACCACCAGCATCGCGATCAACAGCACCGCGAGGATCGGCAGGCAGGCCAGGCGCACCAGCACCCCGGCGATGATCAACAGCGGGCACAGCACTTCGGCGCCAATCGCCAGCAGCAACGTGAGGTGGGCGCCGAGGTGAAACGGGTCTTCGATCAGCTTCAATTGCTCGCTGTAATTGAGCAGTTTGGGCATGCCATGCACCCAACACAGAAACAGTGCGCCGCTGACCCGCAGAAACAGCAGACCCACATCCTGATTTCTTGATTCGTTCATAAGCGACCTGTCCGTGAGATGACTGCCGCCGATTGTGTGCGCAAAGACACCTGCGAGCTTGCAAGCGTGTGCTGACCTCACTCCCCGGTGCCGGCAAACCCCGCGACGATTTCATCGATCACCACCCGCACCCGCGCGGTGTGGCGCAGGTCGGCGTGGGTCACCAGCCAGACGTCGTAAGGCATCGGCCGAGTGCGCTCCGGCCAGAGACGCACCAGCCCGTCGCGTTCGCCGGTACACACCGGCATCTCACCGATACCGATGCCGGCGGCAATGGAACGGCGCACCAGCAGGCCGGAGCTCAGGGTGGCCGCGATGCGGCCGCGGCCCAGGGGTTCGCAGACCAGGGTCATGTCCTTCTGGCTCTGCAGATAGGCGTGGTACACCACCAGATCATGGCCTTCGAACAGGCTGCCGGGCTCCGGTGCGCCGTGGCGATCGATATAAGCCTGGGAGGCAAACAACCCAACCGGCCAACGTGCGATACGCCGCGCGATCAGGTCAGGGCTGTCCGGGCGCATGTTACGCACGGCGATGTCGGTTTCGCGCTTGGCCAGGCTGAGAAACTGGGTGGACGCGTCCAGATGCACGCGCACGTCGGGGTGCTGCTCGTGCAAGCGGGCAATCGCCGGGATCAGGAAATCGATGGCCAACGAGTCGGTGGTACTGACCCGCACGGTGCCGGTCAGGCGTTCGTCCAAGCCTTGTATCTGGCGCTCCAGGTCGAGGGCCGAGCGTTCCATTTTTTCCACGCTGCGCAGGGCGGCTTCGCCGACGGCGGTCAGCGCGTAGCCTTCGGAGGTGCGCAGGAACAGAGTGGCGCTCAAGGACTTTTCCAGCGCGTTGATCCGTCGGCCGACGGTGGCCTGGTCAACCCCCAGCACCCGCGCCGCGCCACGTAAGGTCGACTCGCGGCACACCGCCAGGAAGACCCGTGCATCGTCCCAATTCATGCCCCCTCCTTATGCTGCATATATGCATCGATGTGCCGCATACTCGCAGCGTTATTGCATCATGCAACGGGGCTATGCTGAGCGCCAGAGAAAACCCTCAGGACCGCCGTCATGCCCGACACTCACACCCCGCCCCGCCGCGCACTGTGGTTACCGATCTTCGCCGGCCTGTGCGCCAGCCTGGTCAGCATCGGCCTGGCGCGCTTCGCCTATACCCCGCTGATCCCCTCGCTGATCCAGGCTCACTGGTTTGCCGCCAGTGACGTGGTGTACCTCGGCGCCGCCAACCTGGTGGGCTACCTGGTCGGCGCACTGATCGGACGGCCCCTCGCCCGGCGCACCTCGAACACGGCCGCCTTGCGGCTGATGATGGTGGCCGTGACCCTGGCGTTCTTTGCCTGTGGCTTTCCCTTGTCGTTGCTCTGGTTCTTCGCCTGGCGCCTGCTGTCGGGCATCGCCGGGGGCGCGATCATGGTGCTGGTGGCGGCGACGGTGTTGCCCCACGTACCCGCGGCGCGTCGGGGCCTGGCCAGCGGCGCGATCTTCCTCGGCATCGGCCTGGGCATTGCAGGCTCCGGGACGATTGTGCCGCCGTTGTTGAGCCTGGGTTTGCAACAGACGTGGTTCGGCCTGGGCCTGTTGGCGCTGGTATTGACGGCAGCGAGCTGGTTCGGCTGGCCTTCGGGCACCCTGCATGAAGCGGCACCGCAAGCCAACGCGTCCGTCGCGACCCCGCCGGGCGTATACCTGCTGTTTGGGCAATACGCGTTCATGGCCGCCGGGCTGGTGCCGGCCATGGTGTTCCTGGTGGACTACGTCGCCCGTGGCCTGGGGGCCGGGCCGCACGTCGGGGCGATGATCTGGGTAATGTACGGCCTGGGGGCGATTGTCGGCCCGGTCACGTATGGATTTCTCGCCGACACGCTCGGTGCGCGCCTGAGCATCCGCCTGGTGCTGGCGGTGCAGGCGACTGCGGTCGGCCTGCTGCCGGTCTCCAGTTCGTTCACCGCGTTGGCGCTGCTGGCGGTGATCCTCGGTTCGTTCCCGCCAGGTATCGTACCGCTGGCATTGGCGCGGGTTCATGAGCTGGTGCCCAACCATCACCATCAACAGCTCGCCTGGAGCCGCGCAACGGTATCTTTCGCCACGTTCCAGGCGCTGGCAGGCTTTGCCTACTCGGCGCTGTTCAACGGCAGCGGCGGCCAGCATGCCCTGTTGTTCATGATCGCGGCCGGGGCCATCGTGGTCGCGCTGCTGCTGGAACTGGGCATGATCCTGCTGAACCGCCGCCCGTCAGAGGCGGTCCCAACCCATACGCTCATCGCCACAGGAACTCTCGAATGACGCTCCCGCACGAAATGACCCTGATCGAAATCACCCAGCCCGGCGGCCCCGACGTCCTGCAACCGCGGCGGGTCGCCGTACCGGTGGCGGGCCCCGGCGAGATCCTGATCCGTGTGCAGGCGGCCGGGGTCAATCGCCCGGACGCCTTGCAACGCGCCGGCAAGTACCCGCTGAAACCCGGCATGAGCCTGATTCCGGGGCTGGAAGTGGCCGGTGAAGTGGTGGCGCTCGGCGACGGCGTCAGCGCATACGCCATTGGCGACAAGGTGTGTGCCCTGACCAACGGCGGCGGCTATGCCCAGTTTTGCGCGGTGCCCGCCAGCCAGGCGTTGCCGATCCCCGAGGGCATGGACTGGATTCAAGCCGCCGCCGTGCCGGAAACCTTCTTCACGGTGTGGTCCAACCTGTTCGGCCTCGCCGGCGCGCATAAAGGCCAGCGCGTGTTGATCCACGGCGGCACCAGTGGCATCGGCACCACCGCGCTGATGCTCTGCCGCGAGTTCGGTATCGAGGCCTTCGCCACCGCCGGCAGCGCCGACAAATGCGCCGCCATCGCCAAGCTGGGCGCCGAACCGATCAACTACCGCGAGCAGGACTTCGCCGACGTCATCGCGCAGAAGACCGCCGATCAGGGGGTTGATGTAATCCTCGACATCATGGGGGCCTCGTACCTGAACAATAACCTCAAGGCCCTGGCCATGGACGGTCACCTGGTCATGCTCGGCTTTCTCGGCGGCGGCAAGGCGCATGACGTCGACCTGCTGACCATCCTCGGCAAACGCGCGGTGATAACCGGTTCACTGTTGCGCCCCCGCACCCGCGAGGAAAAGGCCCTGATCGCCGAACAGCTGCGCGAACAGGTATGGCCTGTGCTGGCCGCCGGGCGTTGCCTGCCGATCATCGACAAGGTCTACGCCTACACTGACGCCGCCCAGGCCCATGCCCGGATGGAAGGTGGGGATCATATCGGCAAGATTGTGTTGCAGGTGGCGTGACGCCTGATGCCGTCACTGTCGGGCCTTGGCAGGGCCCGACAGCTCGCACAAGAAATGACCTATTGGGCATGCACCGGGTAATCGATATAGCCCACTTCATTGCCACCATACATCCCCTCCGCCCGCAGCGGATTCAACGGCCAGCCATTGAAGAGCCGTTGCGGTAAGTCCGGGTTGGCAATGAAGGGCCGCCCGAACGCAATCAGGTCGGCCAACCCCGCGTCGACCAACCGCGCACCGCGCTCGGCGGTGTAACGCCCGGCGTAGATAATCCGCCCGGTGAAGGTGTCACGCACGGCCTGACGGAACGTGTCGGGCAGGTCGGGGGCGTTGTCCCAGTCGGCTTCGGCAATCGAGACATAGGCGATGCCCGCCGCTTGCAGCACCTTGATCGCTTCCAGGTAGGTGTGGTACGGGTCGTCTTCCACCAGGCCGATGTACACGCGGTCCTGATCGGTGCCGCTGAACAACGGCGAAAAGCGCACGCCCAGGCGTTGCGGGCCGACCACCTGGCTCACAGCCTCGACAATCTCCCGCAAAAAACGCAGACGGTTGTGCAGCGAACCACCGTACTCGTCGGCGCGCTGGTTGGCGTGGGCCGAGATGAACTGGTTGACCAGGTAACCGTTGGCCGCATGGATCTCCACCCCGTCAAACCCGGCGTCCAATGCATTGCGTGCCGCCTGTGCGTAGTGCCCGACCAATGCCTTGACCTCAAGGGTGGTCAAGGCACGGGGCACGGGCGGTTGGACCAGTTCACCCTGGCCAGGCCCGGTGGCGATGAACGCCTTCGCCTGTTCGGCCTGCAGCGCGGACGGTGCGACGGGCGCGGCGCCGTCAGGCTGCAACGCATTGTGGGACACCCGGCCCACATGCCAGAGCTGGGCGAAGATCACCCCGCCTTCGGCATGCACCGCGTCGGTGACGGTGCGCCAACCGTCGATCTGCGCCGGGGTGTAGATGCCCGGCGTCCAGGCGTAACCCTGGCCGCGCGGCTCGATCTGGGTGCCCTCGCTGACCATGAAACCGGCCGAGGCGCGTTGACGGTAATACTCGGCCATCAGCTCGGTGGCGACATCGCCGGGTTGCGCGCTGCGTTGACGCGTCAGCGGTGGCAGGACGACGCGGTTGGCCAAGGTGTGATGCCCGAGTTTTATCGGGGTACTTAAAACACTGTGGGTCATTTGAAAGATTCCAAATTCAGGACGAGCGAAACCGTTGGCGGCTCTTGAGAGCCGCCAATCCATGCAGGTTTAAAACCGTTGATTAACTTATGCGGTGAGCTTCAGCAGGGCCTTGGCAACAGCGCTGGAACTGGCAGGGTTCTGCCCGGTGACCAGCAAACCGTCTTCAAGCACAAAGGCTTGCCAATCGGCGCCCTTCTCATACTTGCCGCCCAGTGCCTTGAAATCGTTTTCGATCAGGAACGGCACCACATCGGTCAGGCCGACCGCGGCTTCTTCCGCGTTGGAGAAGCCAGTGACGCGACGGCCCTTGACCAGCGGCTCACCATTGACCGCCTTGACGTGGCGCAAGGCGCCCGGTGCGTGGCAGACAAAACCGATGGGCTTGCCGGCCCGCTCGAACGCCTCGATCAGGGCGATGGACACCGGCGATTCCGCCAGGTCCCACAGTGGGCCGTGGCCACCCGGATAGAACACGGTGTCGAAGTCGGCGGTGTTGATCGTGTCCAGCTTGACGGTGTTGGCCAGGGCCTGCTGCGCGGCCGGGTCGGCGGCAAAGCGGCGGGTCTGTTCGGTCTGCGCATCCGCTTGATCGCTCGCCGGGTCCAGTGGCGGCTGGCCGCCGGCCGGAGACGCCAACACCACATCGGCGCCGGCGTCCTTGAACACGTAGTACGGTGCGGCAAATTCTTCGAGCCAGAAACCGGTCTTGCGCCCGGTATCGCCCAGCTGGTCGTGAGAGGTCAGTACCATTAATACTTTCATGTTCCAGTGCCTCGATAGGGTTAAGGTCAGTGTGTGTCAGGGCAACCCAACAGCTGGCGGGTCAGCAGCAGCGCCTGATCAAACGGCGCGGATGTACGGGTGATCTTGCTCATGACGCTGCTCCCCAGCCATAACGCATACAGGCTCCGGGCCAGGCTTTGCGGGGCTTGCGCCACGGTCAGCGAACCGTCTTCGATGCCGCGCCCGATCGCGCCGGCAAGCAAGGCGATGGTCCTCGACGTGCCGCGATCCAGGGCCAAGCGCATGGGTTCTGAAAGGTCTGACACTTCCGCACCGAGTTTGACTGCAAGGCATTTGCCCGCGTCGGTGCAGCCGGTCTGGTTGTCGATCCAGCCTTGCCAGTAGCGCATCAACTTGGCGCGCGGGGACAACCCGGGCTGCTCGAACAGTTGCGTCATGCCTTCTACGTAGTGATCGAAGTAGTGGTCGAGCAATACCACACCGAATGCATCTTTGGAGTGGAAGTAGTGATAGAACGAACCTTTGGGCACATCGGCGGCTTGCAGGATTTCGTTCAACCCCACCGCAGAAAACCCTTTGGCGCCGACAATCGATTGCGCCGCGTCGAGAATGGTCTGCCGTGGACTTTTGCTGGCGCTGTGCATGCTTCACTCCGTCCGATTAGACCAGTCGTCTAGTGCATGGGGTGAATGTTAGGAGCCGGGCCGGGCGCCCACAATGTCATATCCGCAAGGATTGCGGACATGCGCCGAACCCGGTTGCCGTTTTCCCGGCACGCGCCGACAATCGCCCCTCCCGCCCGCGTTGGAGTATGGCGATGCATAGCGTTGCGCTGATGGTTTACCCGAACTTCCAATCCCTGAGCCTCAGCCTGGGCTCGGTGTTCGAGTGCGCGAACCTGCTGCGCGGCGAGCCGGCCTACGAGTTTCACCTGGTGTCGGAAAGCGGCGGCGCGGTGATGACGTCCCAGGGGTTCTCGGTGAACACCACGCCGATCCGGCCGCAGGGCTATGACACCCTGATCGTCAGCGGTTACCTGGAATTTCGCCTGCCGGAGGCCAACCTGCTGGCGCTGGTCAAGGCCGCGTCCGCTCAATCGCGGCGTGTCGCCTCGCTGTGCATGGGCATCTTCGTGCTGGCCGAGGCCGGGTTATTGGCGGGCAAGCGCACCACCACTCACTGGATTCACGCACCGGCGTTTCGCAAGCGCTACCCGGATATTCAGTTGGAAGAAGACAAACTGTTCATCGTCGACGGCCAGATCTGGACCGGCGCCGGCATGAGCGCCGGGGTCGACCTGGCGCTGGCAATGGTGGAGAACGACCTGGGCAGCGACCTCGCCCGGCGTATCGCGCGCAAGCTGGTGATTGCCCAGCGCCGGGGCAGCGAACAGTCGCAGTTATCGGCGTTGCTGGAATTGGACCCCAAGTCCGACCGCATCCAACTGGCCCTGGCCTATGCCCGCGAGAACCTGACCCACGACCTGTCGGTGGAAGCCCTGGCCGATGTCGCCCGGCTCAGCCCGCGTCAGTTCAGCCGGGTGTTTCGCGAAGAAACCGGGCAGACACCGGCCAAGGCCATCGAATCCCTGCGGGTTGAAGCGGCGCGGGCGATGATGGAAACCAGCCGCCACCCGGTCGAGGTGGTCGCCCGCGAAACCGGCTTCGGCGACCGCGAGCGCATGCGCCAGGCGTTTCTGCGTGCCTTCGGGCAGCCGCCCCAGGCCATGCAGCAGGCTTTTTTCAACGAGCGCAGCGTTTAGTGCAACGACGCCCGTGTGATCAGGTAACTGGTCAGTTGCGGATCATCGTCCAGCTCGAGGGTCTGCACCGGGCGTGGCAGGTTATCCAGCACGGTGCGCCAGAACGCCTGGGACACTTCATCCTGGTCATAGAAACGCACCAGCCAGTTGGCCGCGCCGCTGCATAGCACCTGGGTGGCGATCGCGCTGCCGATGCCCTTGCGCCGGTAGCGCTTGAGGATGAACAGGTCGGCCAGTTCCAGGGCATCGATGCCCGGCAATTCACTGCCTTCGATCAGCAGGAAGCCGGCGATATAACCGTCGACCAGCAGCAGGTTGGCGCTCCACTGCGGGTCGTGCCAATAGCGGTTCAGGTGTTCGTCATGGATGTAGAAACGGCCGTCCGCCTCGACATCTTCCTGCTCCCAGTCCGAGGATTCATAGGCGTAGTACTGGTACAGATTGCGGATCAGCTCGGACGCTTCCGGGCCGGTCTGGATCAATTCGACGGTGGTTTCAGGCATGAGGCTCTCGGTGAAAAAACGCAGGGCGCCATTGTTCACAAAACGCTGCCCCAGTCCAATAGCGGCATGAACCTTTCTACTTGCTGAATCGATTGCAGATAGCTGCCGCCTCGCCCGAACCTTCGAAACATTTCGAATAAACTTCGCCGGCTGCCTCTTTTTTCTCAAGGACATGTACTTTGACCAACGTCTGTTCCGCCGGCCTGGATGTGGGCTTCGCCTCCCTGGATTACCTGCAGATTTTCATCCTTGGCGTGATCCAGGGCATTACCGAGTTGTTGCCGGTGTCGTCCACCGCCCATATGCGTGTGGTCCCCGCCCTGCTCGGCTGGCAGGATCCGGGCTCGGCGTTTTCGGCGGCGATGCAACTGGCGGCGCTGGCGGCGGTGGTCAGTTACTTCTGGCGCGATGTGCGCCAGGTGGTCAGCGGCAGCATTGGCGCGGTGCGCCAGGGTGACTACAACAATCAGTGGTTCAAGCTGGCGGTGGCGATTGTGCTGGCGACCATTCCGATCTGCATTGCCGGCCTGGCGTTGTCGTCGACCTTGAATGCCTGTAACTCGCCGCTGCGCGGGTTGATGGTGATCGGCATCGCTTGCGTGGTGATGGCAGTGTTGCTGGCGGCCGCCGAACTGCGTGCGCGGCATACGCGGGAGGTGAGCGAAATGCGCCTGCGCGATGCGTTGATCGTCGGTATCGCACAGATTGGCGCCTTGATTCCCGGGGTCTCGCGTTCCGGTTCCACGCTGACCGCCGCGCTGTTCCTCAATTTCAAGCGTGAAGAGGCTGCGCGTTTCTCTTTTCTGCTGGGCCTGCCGGCGATCGCCCTCGCCGGCTTGAAGGAGCTGTGGGTGCTGCTGCACGCCGATATGCCGGTGCATGCCTGGCCGCACTTGCTGTTTGGCCTGGTAGTCGCCAGCGTCTCGGCGTTCTTCGCGATCTGGGGCCTGATGAAGTTCCTGGAGCGGTTCTCCACCTGGCCGTTCGTGATCTACCGCGCGCTGCTGGGGATCTTCCTGATCGTCGCGGTCAGCACCGGGTTGTTGAGCTGAGCCTCATCGACCTCAGCGCTCGAAATCGCGTGCATCGTGCCGCTCCGGCAGTTGCTCTTCGAGCGGCCCGGACACCCGGTTGACCCGCCGTCCACGCTGCACCGCCGGGCGCGCCTCGATCGCATCGGCCCAGCGCAGCACATGCTTGTAATCCTGCACCGAAAGAAACTGCGCCGCGTCATACAGGCGGCCTTTGACCAGGCCACCGTACCAGGGCCAGATGGCGATGTCGGCGATGGTGTAGTCGTCACCGGCAATGTACTCGCTCACGGCCAGGCGCTTGTCGAGCACATCCAGTTGGCGCTTGGTTTCCATGGCAAAGCGGTTGATCGGGTACTCCATCTTGCTCGGCGCATAGGCGTAGAAATGCCCGAAGCCACCGCCCAGGTACGGCGCGCTGCCCATCTGCCAGAACAGCCACGACAGACACTCGGCGCGGGCCGCAGGTTCGGTCGGGAAGAACGCCCCGAATTTCTCCGCCAGGTACTGCAGGATCGCACCGGACTCGAACACGCGAATCGGCGTGGCGCCGCTGCGGTCGAGCAAGGCGGGGATTTTCGAGTTCGGGTTCACCGCGACAAAGCCGCTGCCGAACTGGTCGCCGTCGCCGATCTTGATCAGCCAGGCGTCGTATTCCGCGCCGGTATGCCCGAGGGCCAGCAGCTCTTCGAGCAGGATCGTGACTTTCTGCCCATTGGGCGTGGCCAGCGAGTACAGCTGCAGCGGGTGTTTGCCGACCGGCAGTACCGTGGCGTGGGTCGCCCCGGCGATGGGCCGGTTGATACTGGCGAACGTGCCGCCACTTTCGGTGTCCCAGGTCCAGACCTTGGGGGGTACGTATTCGGTCATGCTCACGACTCCTGATGTGCTTGAGGTCAACGAATCGACCCAGACTAAACCAAAGGTTGGGGTTGCGTCACAACCCAGCCTTCATCCTTGAGCGCTGGGTGGACACTTATCGGTAACGCCTTTCAATTGCCCCAGATAGCCGTCCACTTCCTTGAACAACCACTGGGAAAACGCCTGCTGCTTGGTGTGCGAACCTTCGCGGGGCGGCCAGACCAGCCAGTAGGGATACGCGTAGGGCACACTGATATTGCCGAGCTGCACCAGTTCGCCACGGGCGATGGCGTCCTGCACCAGGCTGCGCCGCTCCAGGGCGATGCCCTGCCCCAGGCGCACCGCCTCCAGGATCAGGTTGGAGTCATTGCTGCATAAGCCGGCGCGCTCGCCGGACATCTCGACGCCCGCCGCCTCGCACCATGGCAGCCAGGACTCGGTGCTATGGATGATCGGGCTGTCGACGATCTGCTCTGGTGTCTGCGGCAACTGCCCGTGATTGAAATGAGGCGCGGCCACGGCGATCACTTCATCGTGAAACAACAGCCGCTGCTCTACGCCGTCCCAATCGCCCTCGCCCATGCGGATGCCGATATCGACCGATTCCTGATGCAGGTTGGAAATGCTCAGGCTGGCTTGCAAGCGAATGCGGATATGCGGGTACAACGCCTGGAACGTCGGCAGGCGTGGGACCAGCCAGGAGCAGCCGAACGAGGGCAGCACCGCGACCACCAGTTCATCGGTCTTGGGTTGGGCCTGGATCAAGCGCGTGGCTTCGGCGATATCTCCCAGCGCCTTGCGAATCTGCAAGGCGTACAGGCGCCCGTCTTCGCTCACCCGCAGGCCGCGACCTTCGCGCACGAACAGGGCCAGACCGACGAGCTCTTCCAGCACTTTGATCTGCTGGCTGATGGCTGAGTGGGTGACGTGCAGTTCCCTGGCCGCCAAAGTCACGCTGCCCAATCGCGAGGTGGCTTCGAAGCTGCGCAGGCAGGTCAAGGGAGGAAATGCGTTCATGTAAGCTCAGCTAACCTTTCACGGTAAAAATAATCGATATTGCAGGACCTACAGCCGATTTAAAGTTACCTAAATTAACCAATCCTGCCAACTACCCATTACCAAGGAGGCTTTATGAAACTGGTCGGCATGCTGGACTCGCCTTATGTACGTCGCGTGGCCATTTCCCTGGAACTGTACGGGGTGGATTTTGTGCATGAGCCCTTGTCCGTGTTCAGCACCTACAACGCATTCGCGCGGATCAACCCCGTGGTCAAGGCGCCCACCCTGGTGCTGGACGATGGGACCGTGTTGATGGACTCCAGCCTGATCCTGGATTACCTCGAAGCCCTCGCGCCAGCTGACAGAAAGTTGCTGGCGCAGCCCCCGGCGGCACGCGCCAAGGACCTGCAGTTGCTCGGGCTGGCCCTGGCGGCCTGTGAGAAAAGCGTGCAGATCGTCTATGAACACAACCTGCGGCCGGCCGAGAAGCAGCATGCGCCGTGGCTCGACCGCGTCAGCGGGCAATTGCTGGCCGCGTATACGCTGCTGGACAAACACCTGAGCCAGGCCGACAGCGAAGCGCTGACCCAGGCCTCGCTGACGGTAGCGGTCGCCTGGTCCTTCAGCCAGTTCACCGTGGCCTCGGTGGTCAAGGCAGATGCGTTCCCCCATGTGCAACGCCACGCCGAACGCCTGGAGCAGCACCCGGCCTTCAAGCGCTACCCCATCAAATGACCGGAGTTACACCCAGCCGCCATCGACAATGAAGTTCTGCGCCGAACACATCGCTGACGCCTGCGAGGCGAGAAACAGCGCCATGCTGGCGATGTGTTCCGGCAATACGCTGCCAGGCAGGCACTGGCTGCGGCTGATCAGTTCCTTGGCGGCGTCGTCGACCCACATCGTCAATTGTTTTTCGGTCATCACCCAACCCGGCACCAGCGTATTGACGCGGATACGGTCCGGGCCCAGCTCACGCGCCAGCGCCCGCGTCATGCCGTGGGCGGCGGCCTTGCTGGCGGCGTACACCGGGTAGCCGGCGGAGGCCATCATCCAGCCAACGGAGCCCAGGTTGATGATCGAACCGCCACCCGCACATTTCATCATCGGCACCACAGCCTTGGCGGCAAAAAAGGCGTGCTTGAGGTTGACCGCGATCAGCTTGTCGAACGTCTCCGAATCAACTTCCTCCAGGGTATGACGCACGTCGTTGGCGGCATTGTTCACCAACACGGTGATCGGCCCCAGGGCGTATTCGAAGCGCGCAATCGCGGCCTTGTAGGCAATCTCGTCGGTGATATCGCAGTGACCGAACTCGACGGTGTGCCCCTGGGCACTCAACAACGCCGCCAGGCGCTCGCCCTGGCCTTGCGCGCGGTCGACGAACGCCACCTTGGCCCCCTGCCCGGCGAAGGCTCGCACCATGAATTCGCCGATCCCCGAAGCGCCTCCGGAAATCAATACGGTCTTGCCCTTGAGGTCGGGATAAACGGCCTGTTCAGTACTCATATCAAGGTTGCCTCGATCAATTAGTCTTATTTTATTTTACGAAATCGGCGTTTAAGGCTATAAATTTGCGGCCTCACCGACAAAATATCGCACATTAGTAGAACTATTCCACTCAAAACAACAAAAGGAAGTTCGACCATGAAGCACCCTCGATACCTGTTGTCCGGCCTCGCCTTGTCCATGCTGATCGCCAGCGGTGGCGCGCAGGCCGCCGGTCTGTCCAGTGAACACAAACCCTTCGGGAAAACCAACGACGGCACCGCTGTCGAGCAGTACATATTGCGCAACAGCCATGGCATGCAAGCCACGGTCATCACCTATGGCGGCGTGTTGCAGGCGCTGAAAGTGCCGGACAAGCACGGCAAGGTCGAGGACGTGGTGCTCGGCTTCGATGATGTGCAGGGCTATCAGCGCGGTACGGCGTTTTTTGGCGCGACCATTGGCCGCTTCGGCAATCGCCTGGCCGGCGGTGCGTTCGAGCTCGACGGCAAGCGTTATCAGGTGCCGCTCAACGACGGTCCCAATTCGCTGCATGGCGGCGCCCAGGGCTTCGACAAGCGCGTGTGGCAAGCCAAGCCCGTCAAGGACAAGGATTCGGTCGGCGTGACCCTGACCTACCTGTCCAAGGACGGCGAGATGGGCTTTCCCGGCAACCTGACCACCGAAGTCACCTATCGGCTCAACGACAACAACGAATTGCACATCGACTACAAGGCCACCACCGACAAACCGACGGTGCTCAACCTCACCAACCACAGCTATTTCAACCTCGCTGGCGCGGGCAACGGCGACATCCTCAAGCAGGTGGCGACCTTGCACGCCAGCCACTACACGCCGGTGAATGCCACCTTGATTCCCACCGGCGAAGTGGCACCGGTCAAGGGCACGCCGATGGACTTTCTCCAGCCCACCGCCATCGGCCAGCACATCAAGGACACGCATCCGCAACTCAAATTCGCCGAGCCGAAACAGGGCGGGTTTGACTTCAACTGGGCGCTGGATACCCAGGGCGACATCAAGCAACTCGCCGCCGACGTGTACGACCCCGCCTCCGGCCGCCGTTTGCAGCTCTACACCACGGAACCTGGGGTGCAGTTCTATACCAGCAACTTCCTCGATGGCTCGGTGAAGGGCAAGGCAGGCAAAACCTACCTGCATTGGAGCGGTTTCACACTGGAGACCCAGCACTTTCCCGATGCGCCGAACCAACCGACGTTTGCCTCGACACGCTTGGACCCCGGGCAGACCTACACCCAGCGCACCATCTTGAAGTTTTCCGCCGATTGAGGATGGCGGCTGGCTTGCCGGCGACCGAAACGCTGTCGCCGGCAAGCCGGCGTCCGGCGCTAATGTGATGCAAATAGTCCCCAAAACCGTGCTTGGCTGCTATTGTGCCGCGCTTTGAAAAGCCGCCTACCAGCAAGGAATTGGACGTTGAACACTGACGAAAAAATGACCGGGGACCTGTTCGAGGTGGATAAGCGTCTGTCACTCAAACCCGTGGTGGACTTCAACGCCTACCTGCGCAACGCATTCGGCGACGGCCCCTGCACCTGCGTGCGCTGTGCTGCCGCTGGCGGGGAGGAAACCGGCTATGAGTTCCAGCACACCTTCAACCTCGACACCAAACCCACCCACCGCCGCTTTGCCTCGACGGCCGGCAGCGATGTGCTGTTGATGTTGAAAAAGGCGTGGTTGTCGTACACCAAGGCGGAGTTGCCGCTCAGTGGTGTGCTGGCATTGCCGACGGTGAAGGAGTTTGTCGAGCCACATTTGCACAAGCGCCTCGCCCCGTTGTTTCTGGCCAGTGGGTTGGCCAAGGATGTCGACGGCGAACTGCGCATCCAACCGCAGGCCATGGCCTGATCCCTCCCTTTGAGCCGCCCTTGAATGTGCGGCTCAGGCGTCGGGGTGATAAATCGAACCGTTGAGTGAGCGCAGTAGCGAGCGTCCTACCCTGGGACGCCGCTGTCCCTACGCCAATTCTGCCTATTTCGGCTTTTTCCTTGCGCAAGTTTCATCAGTGGGATCAGCATGGCCCACGATGAATAGCCGCTTGATCGAATAACGCGCCTTCACCACCAAAGCCGAACACCGTCGCACCGAGACGGGCATCCTGCGCGTGACGATGTCGCCCGACTGCCGCCGCGCAGGGTTGGCGCAGCGAAAGCACAGTTCAGGTTTTGCGTTGATCACAAGGAGTTCCGGATGGCCGCACCAAGCAAGAAGATGAGCCTGTTGGGCCTGACCACCCTGGTAGCGATCAATATGATGGGCTCGGGGATCATCATGTTGCCGGCCAGCATGGCGCAACTGGGCGCGATTTCACTGCTGTCGTGGGTCGTCACTGCGCTCGGTTCGATGGCGATCGCCTACGGCTTCGCTCAATGCGGGCTGTTCTGTACCCGCAGCGGTGGGATGTCGGCGTATACCGAGGAGGCCCACGGTAAGTCGGGGTTTTTCCTGTGTTCGTTTCTGTATTTTCTGTCGCTGATCATTGCCAATGTGGCGATTGCGATTTCGGCGGTGGGTTATTTGTCGTCATTCATTCCGTGGCTGGGCAGCGGGCCGGGACCGTTGTTCGTCGGCAGCCTGGCGCTGATCTGGCTGACCACCGTGGCCAACTTCGGCGGCCCGCGCATCACCGGGCGCATCGGAGTGGTCACGGTATGGGGCGTGATCATTCCAGTGGCGGGACTCTGCGTGATCGGTTGGTTCTATTTCAAGCCCGAGGTGTTCACGGCCGCCTGGAACCCACACCAACGGCACCTGTGGGACGCCGTCAGTGCGAGTATTCCTCTGACCTTGTGGGCGTTTCTTGGCATGGAGTCGGCCGCCCAGGGCTACGACGCGGTGGAGAACCCCAACCGCACCGTGCCCCTGGCCTGCCTGCTCGGCACGCTTGGGGTGGCGGTGGTGTATGTGCTGTCGACCGCGGTGATCCAGGGCATCGTGCCCAATGCCGAACTGGCGGCGTCCTCCGCACCGTTCGCACTGGTTTACGCACAGATGTTCAGCCCCTGGGTCGGCAAGCTGATCATGGCGTTGGCGGTGGTGGCCTGTATCGGCTCGTTGCTGGGCTGGCAATTCACCCTGGCGCAAACGGCCAAGATGTCGGCGGACCAACGCCTGTTTCCGCGTTTTTTCAGCCGCATCAGCGCCGCGAATGCACCGGTGCTGGGGCTGCTGGCGTGTGCCACGCTGCAAAGCCTGATTGCCTTGTCGACCATCTCGCCCAGCGCCAGCGCGCAGTTCAGCAAACTGGTGAACCTGGCGGTGGTGACCAACCTGCTGCCCTACGTGACCGCCCTCACCGGCCTGCTGGTGATGATGTACAAGGCACACGCCAGCGCGACGGTGCAGGCGCGCAATACGTTGGTGGTGCTGGTGGCCGTGGGGTATTCGCTGTATGCGATTTATGCCTGCGGTGAAGAGGCGGTATTTGGCGCGATGCTGGTGCTGGCGTTCGGGTATCTGTTGTATGGCTTCCTGGCCAAGCGGTTTGTCGGGGAACCGGCAGATTCCCCTGGCAGATGAAGATCAAAATGTGGGAGGGGGCTTGCCCCCGATTGCGCCAGTCGATACGTGTATTGACTGAACCACCGCTATCGGGGGCAAGCCCCCTCCTACAGTATTTACCGCGTTTGCCTGAACTGATTATTTACGCGCCGCCTCCCACTGCTTGAGCAGGTCGCCGTAGGCCACGGTTTCGCCTTTGGGTTTCTCGTTGGCCAGTTTCGGCTTCGGCGCGCCGGGCTGGTCGAACCAGTATTGGGCGTCACGTTCCGGGTTCATTTTCGGACCGCACACCGGTTGCACTTTGGAGCGCTCCAGGCGCGTCATGATCGCGTCTTGCTCCTTGGCCAGGTTGTCGAGCGCCTGTTGCGGGGTTTTCTCGCCGCTGGCCGCCGCCGCAATGTTGCTCCACCACAGTTGCGCCAGGCGTGGATAGTCCGGCACGTTGGTGCCGGTCGGGGTCCACTCGACCCGGGCCGGGCTGCGGTAGAACTCCACCAGGCCGCCAAGCTTCGGCGCCAGGTCGGTCATGGCCTGGGAATTGATGTCCGACTCACGGATCGGCGTCAGGCCGACGATGGTTTTCTTCAGCGACACGGTTTTCGAGGTGACGAACTGCGCGTACAGCCAGGCCGCGAGCTTCTGCTTTTCAGGCGTCGACTTGAGGAAGGTCCAGGAACCCACGTCCTGATAACCCTTCTTCATGCCCTTTTCCCAATAAGGCCCGACGGGCGACGGCGCCATGCGCCATTTCGGCGTGCCGTCGGCGTTGACCACGGGCAGGCCCGGCTTGGTCATGTCGGCCGTGAACGCGGTGTACCAGAAGATCTGCTGGGCGATATTGCCCTGGGACGGCACCGGGCCGGATTCGGAGAAGGTCATGCCCGCCGCTTCCGGCGGTGCGTAGGCTTTCATCCAGTCCACGTATTTCTGCGTGGCGAACACGGCGGCCGGGCCGTTGGTGTCGCCGCCCCGGGTCACGCTGGAGCCCACCGGGTGGCAGTCCTCGACGCGAATGCCCCACTCGTCCACCGGCAAACCGTTGGGCAAACCCTTGTCGCCGCCACCGGCCATGGAGAACCAGGCATCGGTGAAGCGCCAGCCGAGGGACGGGTCTTTCTTGCCGTAGTCCATGTGCCCATAGATGCGCTTGCCGTCGATTTCCTTGACGTCCTCGCTGAAGAACTTGGCGATGTCTTCATAGGCCGACCAGTTCACCGGCACGCCGAGGTCGTAGCCGTATTTTTCCTTGAACTTGGCTTTCAGCTCCGGCCGCTCGAACCAGTCAGCGCGGAACCAGTACAGGTTGGCGAATTGCTGGTCGGGTAACTGGTAGATCTTGCCGTCCGGCGCGGTGGTGAAGGAGATACCGATAAAGTCCTTGATATCCAGGGTCGGCGAGGTGAAGTTCTTGCCTTCGTTGGCCATCAGGTCAGTGATGGATTCGGTTTTGCCGTAGCGAAAGTGCGTACCGATCAGGTCGGAATCGTTGACCCAGCCGTCATAGATATTCTTGTCGGACTGCATCTGGGTTTGCAGCTTTTCCACCACATCGCCTTCCTGCAGCAGGTCGTGGGTCAGCTTGATACCGGTGATTTCACTGAAGGCCTTGGCCAGCACCTTGGATTCATACTCATGGGTGGTGAGGGTTTCCGACACCACGTTGATCTTCATCCCACGGAACGGTTCGGCGGCCTTGATGAACCACTTGAGTTCCTCGAGCTGCTGGTCGGCCGTGAGGGTCGACGGCTTGAACTCGCTGCCGATCCATTTTTTCGCCGCTTCTTCATACGCATCGGCCCAGGCCGTGGCACTCAAACCGCTGAGGGCCAGTACGGCGGCCAATGAAATGCTATGTCGCAGCTTATTGTTTTTATCGAACATAGAGACCTCCTGGTTGATTTCAAAAGGGACTACAAACGCCACACACCCCTTGTTGGAGCGAGCTTGCTCGCGAAAAACGCCCAGACACCGCGCACGCCCAGAAACGCCGCGTTATCGTTGACGAATTTCGCGAGCACGCTCGCTCCTACAGAGAATAGAGGCATCCGCACTAGCCCCAACGCATCACACACAACAGCCATACAAGGGAGAGCGCGGACGCCACCCAGATGCTCCAGTCGGTTGCGCCGATCACCAGCAGGTGCAGGTAAGCGCTACCGAGAAGACCGATAAACAAACGATCACCACGGGTGGTGCTGATCGGCAGAAACCCGCGCCGAGGGATACTCGGCGCGCGCAGTTCCCAAGTGGTCATGCCCGCCAGAATCAGGGCGATACCGCCAAAGAACAGCGCGGTGGGGGTGGTCCAGGCCATCCATTCCATCATCGACTCCTCAGACCCGGCCCAGGGCAAAGCCCTTGGCCACGTGGTTGCGTACAAACCAGATCACCAGCATGCCGGGCAGGATGGTCAACACCCCCGCCGCCGCCAGCACGCCCCAGTCGATCCCCGACGCCGAGACGGTGCGGGTCATCACCGCCGCGATGGGCTTGGCATTGACCGAAGTCAGGGTGCGCGCCAGCAGCAGTTCGACCCAGGAAAACATGAAGCAGAAAAACGCCGTTACGCCGATGCCGGAGCCAATCAATGGGATAAAAATCTTCACAAAGAACTTGGGGAAGGAGTAGCCGTCGATGTAGGCGGTTTCGTCGATTTCCTTGGGCACTCCCGACATGAAGCCTTCAAGAATCCACACCGCCAATGGCACGTTGAACAGGCAGTGCGCCAGGGCCACCGCGATATGCGTGTCGAACAGGCCGATGGACGAATACAGCTGGAAAAACGGCAACAGAAACACCGCCGGCGGCGCCATGCGGTTGGTCAGCAGCCAGAAAAACAGGTGCTTGTCGCCCAGGAAGCGATAGCGCGAGAACGCATACGCCGCCGGCAGCGCTACGCTCAAGGAGATCAGCGTGTTCAGGCTCACGTAGTACAGCGAGTTGAGATAGCCGGTGTACCAACTTGGGTCAGTGAAGATCACCTTGTAGTTGGCCAGGGTGAAATCCTGCGGAAACAGCGTCAGCCCGCCGAGGATTTCGGTATTGCTTTTGAAGGACATGTTCAGCAGCCAGTAGATCGGCACCAGCAGGAACAGGATGTAGATCAGCAGCGGTATGACTTTGCGCTTGCTCATGTTGGTGGCCTCAGCGGTTGGCGTCGGAATGGGTCATGGCGGTGTAGAACAGCCAGGACACCAACAGGATGATCAGGAAGTACACCAGGGAAAACGCCGCGGCCGGGCCTAGGTCGAATTGGCCGACAGCCATCTGGGTCAGCGTCTGGCTGAGGAACGTGGTGGCGTTGCCCGGCCCGCCACCGGTCAGTACGAAGGGCTCGGTGTAGATCATGAAACTGTCCATGAAGCGCAGCATCACCGCGATCAGCAGCACACTTTTCATCTTCGGCAACTGGATATGTCGGAAAACCGCCCAGGCCGACGCCCGATCGATACGCGCCGCCTGGTAGTACACATCTGGAATAGCGCGCAGCCCCGAGTAGCACAGCAGCGCCACCAGGGAGGTCCAGTGCCAGACATCCATCACCAGCACCGTGACCCAGGCGTCCATGGTGTTGGCCGCATAGTTGTAGCTGATGCCCATCGCATTGAGGGTAGAACCGAGCAGGCCGATATCGGCGCGACCGAAAATCTGCCAGATGGTGCCCACCACGTTCCACGGAATCAGCAACGGAATGGCGAGGATGATCAGCACCAGCGATGACCAGCGGCCCTTGGTCGGCATGGTCAGGGCGATGGCGATGCCCAGCGGGATTTCGATCAGCAGCACGCACTCCGAGTAGATGAACTGGCGCAGCAGCGAGTCGTGCAGACGCGGGTCGAGCAGCACCTGCTTGTACCAGTCGGTGCCAACGAAATAGCGGCTGGACTGGTCAAAAATGTCCTGCACCGAGTAGTTGACCACCGTCATCATCGGGATCACCGCACTGAATGCCACCAGCAGGAACACCGGCAACACCAACCACCAGGCCTTGTTGTTCTGCACCTTGTTCATGGCCGCACCTCCAGCAGGTAATCGTCGGCGTAGAGCATCAGCCACTGCGCGGGGAAGCTGATAGAGGCGGTGCCTTCGGGCACCGGTTTGTCTTCGGCCAGGCGCACTTTCAGGGTGGCGCCGTCCAGGCTCAGGGTCAGGATCTTGTAGGTGCCGAGGTCTTCAATATGGGTGACGTCGGCTTGCAGCGCGTCGGGGTTATGCTCATCCCACACATGAATGAATTCCGGGCGGATGCCCACCTGCAAGGTCGTGTAGGGCGTGTCGGCGAGGCGTTGCTGCACGGCCTCGGACAACCGCAGATGGGTGTCGGCAAAGCGCACTCCGCCGGCCTCAGCCTGCACTTCGATCAGATTCATCCCAGGGCTGCCGATGAAATAGCCGACAAACGTATGGCTCGGCCGCTCGAACAACTCCCGCGGCGTGCCGAATTGCACGATTTGCCCGCCGTACATCACCGCGATCTTGTCGGCGAAGGTCGAGGCTTCCAGCTGGTCGTGGGTCACGTAGACCATGGTGATATTGAACTGCTCGTGGATCTGCTTGAGCTTGCGCCGCAGTTTCCATTTGAGGTGCGGGTCGATCACCGTCAGCGGTTCATCGAACAGGATCGCCGAGACGTCGTCACGCACCAGGCCCCGGCCCATGGAGACTTTCTGTTTTTCGTCGGCAGTGAGGTTGCGTGCCTTTTTGCTCAGCAGGCTTTGCAGGTCGAGGACTTCGGCAATTTCCTGCACCTTGCTGTGAATTTTCGCCTCGGCCATGCCCTGGTTACGCAACGGGAAAGCCAGGTTGTCGAATACCGTCATGGTGTCGTACACCACCGGGAACTGGAACACCTGGGCGATGTTGCGTTTTTCCGGGGTCAGCTCGTTGACCACTTTATGGTCGAACAGCACTTGCCCTTCGGACGGGCTGAGCAGGCCGGAGATGATATTGAGCAGGGTTGATTTGCCGCAGCCCGAAGGCCCGAGTAAGGCGTAGGCGCCGCCCTGCTCCCATACGTGGTTCATTTCCCGAATGGCATAGTCCTCGGGACCTGTCGGCGTAGGGCTGTAGCTGTGCGCCAGGTTCTGCAAATGGATCTCGGCCATCAGGCAACCCTCGCGACACGGCGTCCGGGGGCCTGGACCAAGCGGCCCTGGCCATCGAACACAAACAGTTTATGGGTGGGGATATACACACGGATCGGCGCGTCGACGTCGTACTCATGCACCCCCGGCAAGTGCAGCACCAGCAGGAAATGCTCGCTGCGCACATGCAGGAAGGTTTCCGAGCCGCTGATCTCGGCGACTTCCACGGTCACCGCCAGTTCGAGGTCGTCGTCGTTGCTGGGCACCAGACTGATATGGCTGGGGCGCACGCCAAAGCGGAACTCGCCCTCGCCGATGGGACGCAGGTCAACATTGAGTGGGAAGTGTACGAAATTGGCGAAGCTCACTTCATTGCCGCTGATGCTGCCCGGCATCAGGTTGATCGGCGGTTCGGAAAACAACTCGGCGGCCAATACGGTCTGCGGCTGGTGATAGACCTCGGCCGCCTTGCCGCTCTGGATCACCCGGCCTTCGTGGAGGATGGTGGTGGTGCCGCCGAGTGCCAGCGCTTCGTTGGGCTCGGTGGTGGCGTAAATCGCAATGGTGTGGCGGGCCTTGAACAGCTCGCGCATTTCCTGACGCAGCTCTTCGCGCAGTTTGTAGTCCAGGTTCACCAACGGCTCATCGAACAGGATCAGTTCGGCATCCTTCACCAACGCGCGGGCCATCGCCGTGCGTTGCTGCTGGCCGCCGGACAGCTCCAGCGGGTGGCGCTTGAGGAACTTCTCGATGCGCAGCATCTTCGCGGTTTCCAGCACCTTGCTCTGGATCAGCTCGTTGGACACACCGGCCTGGCGCAACGGCGAGGCGATGTTCTCGAACACGGTCATGGTCGGGTAGTTGATGAACTGTTGATACACCATCGACACGTTGCGCAGGCGCACCGGTTTAGCGGTGACATCCACGCCGTTCATCAGGATGCGACCGCTGTCGGGCTTGTCCAGGCCGGCCATCAGGCGCATCAGGCTGGTCTTGCCGGACAGGGTGCGACCGAGCAGCACATTGAAGGAGCCGGCCTCGAAACGCAGGTTGGCGTCGTCGATCCAGGTCTGGCCTTCGATGACGCGGGAGACATGTTCCAGGGTCAATGACATGACACGCCCTTTTTTATTATTGGAATGAATCTGGCCAGTGGTCACAGCGAGTTTCGTGCCAACCGCAGCAGGTGCTTGATCCACAAGGAAATGCCCTGAAAGCGAGGTTCGGGAGCGAACAAAAATGAACAATTCGGACTGAACAACTGAACACTCAGCGGGTTGACAATGAACAGTTTTGAACAACACTGTTTGAACCCGATTGACTGAACAACGCAGAACACATGTGGGAGGGGCGGTGCGACGATTCGACTTGCCCCCTCCCACATTGACCGGGTGACATCCGTTAGATTGTGCAAGACCCAAAAACAATAAAAAGAAGGTCTCCATGACCGAACCGCTGACTCACGACACCCTCATCCAGGAGTCCTGGCGCCGCTGCCGCGCATTCGGCCTGGACCACCAGAGCCCACCCAGCTTTGACCAACTGCCCGCCGAGGGCATCAGCCAATTGCTGGAGAGCCAGCATTCCCTGGTGCAGACCACCCACCAGGAAGTGTTGCCTTACTACGAGAACATCCTGAGCAACTCCAACTGCCTGATCATGCTGGCCGACAACCAGGGCCAGGTTTTGACGTCGTGGGGCACCCAGCGCTTTATCGACCCCAAGTTGGCCCGTGGTTTCAGCCCCGGCGCCAGCTGGATGGAGCGTTCCAGCGGCACCAATGCCATCGGCACCGCGCTGGCCTGTGCCCAGGCGGTGCATATCGAACACGATGAACACTTCCTCAAGGCCAACCGCTTCATGACCGGTTCGGCGGCGCCGATCTTCGACGCCCAGCGCGAAATCATCGCGGTGCTGGACGTGTCCAGCGACAGCTACCTGCCGCCCTCTCACACCCTGGGCATGGTCAAGATGATGAGCCAGACCGTGGAAAACCGGCTGATCCTCAACCTGTTTCGCGGCGAGCATTTCCAGCTGACCTTCAACACCGGGCTGAACAACCTCGACAGCCAATGGGCGGGCCTGCTGATCTTTGATGAAAGCGGCCAGGTGTTATCGGCCAACCGCCGCGCCGACAACCTGCTGGGCATCAGCCTGTCGCGGGTGATGATCGACCGCTTGTTCAAGGTGTCGATGCTGGAGTTACTGAATCAGCCGGAGGGTTTGCCGTTCTCCTTGCAGGCGGCCGGCCGCAATCGTTTCCAGTGTTTATTGAAGCGGCCCAAGCAGATGCCGGTACACGCGCGGGTTTTCAGCGAACCGGCGCCGCCGCAAGCCACACCGATCAGCCTCAAGACCCTGCATTTCGGCGATGTGCGCGTGGAAAAAGCCGTGCGCCAGGCCGAGCGCCTGCTGGAAAAGGACATTCCGCTGCTGATCCACGGTGAAACCGGCGTGGGCAAAGAGGTGTTCGGCAAAGCCCTGCACCAGGCCAGTTCGCGCAGCCAACAGGCATTTATCGCGGTGAACTGTGCGGCGATTCCCGCTGAGCTGGTGGAATCGGAACTGTTCGGCTACGAAAAAGGCGCCTTCACCGGCGCCAATCAAAAAGGCAGCGTCGGCCTGATCCGCAAGGCCGACAAGGGCACGCTGTTTCTCGACGAGATCGGTGATATGCCACTGCCGACCCAGGCCCGCTTGCTGCGGGTCTTACAGGAACGCTGCGTGCAACCGGTGGGCAGCAGCGAGTTGTTCCCGGTGGATTTGCGCATCATCTCCGCCACCAACCATGTGCTACGCGAGCAGGTGCAGGCCGGGCGCTTCCGTGAGGATTTGTACTACCGCATTGGCGGGCTGACCCTGGAGTTGCCGCCACTGCGCGAGCGCACTGACAAGCGGGCGTTGTTCCAACAACTGTGGCAGCAACACCGCGAACCGAAGCAGTGGGCCGGGCTGAGCGCCGAGGTGCTGGCGTTGTTCGAGCAGCACCCGTGGCCGGGCAATTTGCGCCAGGTCAGCAGTGTGTTGCAGGTGGCGTTGGCCATGGCCGAGGAGCAGCCGATCCGCCCGGAGCATCTGCCGGACGACTTCTTCGTCGATCTGAACGTGACGGCGCCGCTGCCCACCAGCGCGCCTCTGGAGGACAGCATTGACCTGACGCGGCGCTTGAAAGCGGCAGGCGGGAATATTTCCCACCTGGCGCGGGAACTCGGCGTGAGCCGCAACACCCTGTACAAGCGCCTGCGCCAAGGCAATGACTGAAACCCGGGCAGCAATCGACCGCTGCCCTCTCGGGCTTGAAACCGCCCTGCCCGCACGCGACACTGCGCCGCTCCATCACGAGGACACCGCCGATGACCGCAACCGCCGCCACCGTTTCTGCACGGGAGGCTTATCAAGTGCTCAAGGATATGGCCCTGGAAACGCGGGTCATCAGCGCCTGCGCGGCAGCGGATGACACGGTGAGCGTGGAAACCGACGGCTGGCGGATGGTGCTGCTGACCCAAGGTGCGGTGCTGGTGGGGTGCCAGCACTGCCGCTCACCCGACGGGCGGCATGGCTCATTGGACAGTTGGCAACGCTATGGCACCAACCCAGTGGCATTGATGAGTACGTGGGAGCACGCGCAAGTCGAGCGTCTGTTGTCGGTGTCTCAACGCCAGCTCCACGACACGCCGGTGTAGATGCCCCGACCATCCCCGGGCGTGGAGCGGGCGGCGTCCAGGCCCTTGTCGTCATAACCCGGGGTGACGGTGTTGGCGTAGCGGCGGTTGGTCAGGTTGCGCAGGTCAACCCAGGCTTGCCAGTCCTGCTGCGGGGCGTCGTAGCCGAACGTGGCGCCGAGTAAGGTATAGGCCGCCGCGTAGTAGGAATTGGCGTAATCCACCGCCACCCGCGAGGAATGCTCGGTGTTGAGGCTGGTGTAGAAACCGCTCGGATGGCTGTAGCGCAACTGTGCCTGGTAGTAGTGCTTGGGAATGCCCGGCAAGGTGTTGTCGCCGAAGCGGTCGTCGTTGCGGTAGTGGAAGTCGCTGAAGGTGTAAGCCTGGCGCAGGGCGAGCTTACCGCTGCCGCCACCGTCCCACAGCGGGCTGAGCAGGCTCAGTTCAACACCTTGGTGAACCGTGGGGCTGGCGTTGGCCTCGGCGAGGATCGCGTTGGTGGTGGGGGTCTGGGCCTGGGTTTCAACGGTGAGCAACTCGTGGCGCACTTCCGAGCGGTACAGTGCCAGGTCCCATTGGCCGAACCACGCGTCACCACGGCCGCCGACTTCCAGGGTGGTGGCGGTCTGGTTTTTCAAACTCACGCCTTCGCGTTGCAGGCCGGTGGCCGGGCCGCTGCCCGGCCCGAAGTATTTGTTGGAACCCCAGATCATCGACCAGGCATGCGGCGGCTCGACCGAGCGGCTCAGGTTGCCGTACACCTGCAATTGCGGGGTGAAGTCATAGCGCAGGCCGATGCGCGGCGCATAGTCCCAGTCATGTTGACTGAGCGGCGCCTGGCCGTCGGGATAGGTCACCTGGGTTTCGCGGCGGGTGTAGATCGCGGCCAGGCCGGTGGTCAGCCACAGGTCCGGGACCAGTTCCAGGTCGTTGCCGATATGCAGCACGGTGTCGGAACCCAGGTAGCTGTAGTCGCGGGTCTTGGTGCCGGGGGCATAGCCTGCGGTATTACCGACAGGAATTCGCACGTATTCCGACGCGCCATTGTTGGGCATCGCCTGGGTGGTGCGCAGGCCGATCGTGGTTTTACTGTCGTGACCGAACAGAGTGTCCTGGCGAATGTAGTTCAGCGTGCCGCTGATATCGGTATAGGCGACTTTCAGGCGATTGGTGCCCTCGCGCAGGTCCATCGGGTAGTCGTGATAGGCCAGGCCGACTTCCAGCCGTGCGTTGTCGTCGAGCTGCAACGTGGTCTTGTTGGCGATCCAGGTGGAGCCCGGTTGCAGGCGTTTTGAATCGCGGGCGGCGTTGAGGCTGTTGGCGGCACGCGGATCATGGCTGATCTGGTAGCGCGTGAGCTTGCCTGGCGTGTCGTTGGTGGTTTCGCGGTAGCGCAAGTAAAAGCGCGTCTCCAGGTTCGGGTTGAAACGGTAGCCGAAGTTGGCCGCGACGCCCTTGCCCGTGCCGGCGCTCTGCTGCTGATAGCCGTCGGATTCGGAATCGGTGAGGCTGATGTAATAGTCGGCATCCCCCAGCACCTGGCCCGAACTGATCTCGCGCTGGGCGTAGCCACGGCTGCCCGCTTCGTAGCGCACTTGCAGCTTGGGCGCGTCGTAGCCGGTGTGGGTCACGTAATTGACCGCCCCACCCAGGGCCTGCGCGCCCTGATCAAAACCGTTGGCACCGCGCAGCACCTCGACGCGGCTTTGCCACAAGGGGTCCTTGAGTTCATAGGGCGTACCGCCGGGGCCTGTCAGCGGCAAGCCGTCGAGCGTCTCGTACAACCCGGAAGCATGGGCGCCGGGGCTGCGGTTGAGGCCCGAGCCACGGATCGAGAGTTTGACGCCTTCATTATTCGCCGCCTTGGCGTACACCCCGGCCTGATACTTGAACACGTCCTCGTTGGTGCTCACCCGCCCCTGTTGCACGCTGCTCATGTCGATGTAATTGGTGCCGCCGGGCACGCGCTTGAGCTGCGCCTGCGCCACTTCAGCCGCGCTGGCTTCGCTGGTGGTGACTTCGACCGGCGCCAGTTGCAGGTCTTCGGCCTGCACAAGGGAACTGAGGGTCAGGGCAGCAAAAAGCAGCGGGGGTTGGCGCAGCAACATGGGGCGGGTCCTTGGAATGCGGGGGCGTGAAGGCCAGGCCTCGCACGCGAACTGTGATGGGAAGACCGGGACGCTCGCCAGGTCACGCCTTATTCAAGGCGCAGAGCCTTCCCGGCCCCTGAAAAAACCACCTGTCTCCTAGCCCGCGGCGGACGCCAGCGCGCACATGAAGTCATCCGCCTCCGACCCCGCCGGAAAGCGGAACCCGTACATTTCGTCGGTCGTCAGAATGCTGTTGAGGGCGTCGCGAAATTGCGCCTCAGTCGGCGACTCCTGCAGCAGTTTGTGTGCCGGTAACAACAGCTCGGCAGAAACGCCTTGCGCACTCGCGGCGTCAATCACCGCAAACAGGATAAATCGCAGGCGGATTTCGCGATCCGTGGGCCAAACCGTTTTTCGCTTACCCAAGGTAGGGCCTCATATTTAAGAAAAGTCCGAGGCTATTGCCGACAGATGGGCGTTTCAAGCAGTGCAGTGCAAGATAGGGCACTTCCTACAGAGGAAACGGAAACACCGCACTCAACGGCCCTAACGCTCACTGCACCGGCAGAAAATTCATCAGCAACAGGCTTTGCGCGTAATTGACGCCAATGCGTCGGTAGCGCTCATCGAGCATCTGGGTCAGCAGGTCGAGTCGCGCGACGATCTTGCCGAACTCAACGGCGAAACTGAGGTTACTGCCCTCCTCCGAGATCTCGTTGGAAAACAGCAGCAGCACGCCATTGGCATCCTGACGCTGGCTGAGCAGCCAGGTGGCCTTTTCGATATTGCGCGCCGCGTTGCTGACGAATTGCGGGTTGATCGTGTCAGAGATATAGAACCGGGTGCGCCCGCCATGTGCAGTCACCAGCATGCTGCCAATCGCATAGATAAACGCCCCGACCCGATCGCCGCGAAACTCGGGGCTCAAGGAGTAACTCAGGGCTGCCAGATCGCGACGATCCCCCAGGGCGGGCAGCGGTTGACGGTTTTCGATGGCCGAACGGATTTCCCGCGCCGCGCTCACCGCGTCCAGGTAACCCGACTGCCGCCACTGGTTGGGGTTGCGCAGGTACAGCTTGTTCATCAGCAGATACAGGCTTTGCAGGTTATCGCGCATGCTGAGGGTGGCCATGCGGTCGACGCTGGTCTGGAGAAACTCATCAGGCTTGCCATTGCTGAATTGCCTGGCGATATCGCGCCCCTGTTGCTGGCTGCAGGCGGTGGTGCAGAGCAGAAACACGAGGACGAGCCAGCGCGGGCGGTTCATCCATCGGCAGGTAAGAGGCGGGAACGTATGATCCATCGGCACCAGGTCTAGTTCTTATGTCCACACGCAGTATGAGTATGGCTGGGATAGAGATAGATCCGAAAAATCCGAAAAAGTGCAGGATTGGGCAACAGAACATCCGGAAGGTCATGAGAAATGCCCAGTGCATGTCAGTGGGTTTCGCAACAAAGCGACCTCAGGGCCGGTCGGCACCCGAATCAGCACAAACGCGTAACGATCCGCAGGTTCAGGCTGCCAAAACGGGAACCTCAACTTTGTAGGGCAAGCGTCGGACATAGCCTCCCGCCGACAAAGAACGCGTTATACAAACAAAAACGCCAGCTTCAGCAGAGCTGAAACTGGCCGTCAATGCGTTGCGTCTTCCGGGCTTGACCGGCGATCGTCCGCTTAGAAAATCGAGATTGGGTAATCCACGATCAGACGGGTTTCGTTGTAATCCCCTTCCGCCTGATCAGCGTTACCGCGGTGCCAGGCTTGACGCACGCGCATCGACAAGTCTTTGACCGGGCCGCTCTGCACCACGTATTTGGCTTCAAAGTTGGTTTCATGGTGCTTGCCGTCAGCACCATAACCATAGGCGCGGTAGGCGCTGCCGACCGGCATGTGCGTGCCGTCGATATTGTCACCGTTGAGGTAGCGCGTCATAAAACTCAGCCCTGGCACGCCATAAGTCGCCATGTTCAAGTCGTAACGGGCCTGCCAGGACTTTTCGCCTGGGCCGTTAAAGTCAGAATATTGAACCGAGTTGGCCAGGAAGATGGAGTCGGCCAGATCACCCGACTTGTTATTACCCACGGCCACATAGTCGAACGGCGTGTCGCCGTGAACTTTCTGGAACGCCAGTGTGACGGTATGAGCACTCAGGAAAGAGTACGCCGCTGCCAACGACCAAGTGGTGTTGTTGATGGAACCGGCTTTGGACTGGCCGGAATCGGTGGTGCGGTAGATGTTGAAGTCCAGGTTCAATGATTGATCGGCAGTGAACGGAATCGTGTAGTTGGCATTACCGTAGTATTGATGCCAGACGTCCTTGAGGTCCGAGGCAAACACGCTCATGGACAAGTTATCGGTCAGCGTGTACTTGCCACCGAGGTAGTCAATGCTCTTGGCCGGTATGTTGGCATAACCGGCATACAATTCGTGGCTATTGTTGGTCGTGGTCGGACCGTTACTGCTGGTGAAGTGCCCGGCGTCGAAGTTCAACCCTTCAATTTCGCTGCTCAACAGGTTGAAGCCAGTCGCTGTTTGGGGCGTGGCGCGAGTACCCGCCGTGGCCAGGACCGGGTTGTTGGGCTGCAAGTTGCCATAATGCAGTTCAGTCTTGGAGAACCGTGCCTTGATCGACGCGCCTGCACTGCTGAAGTCATTCTCCGGTCGGCCGTTGCTGTCGACCGGCAAGTTGCCAGAGCCTGCATTGCCTTTGCCACCGTCCAGCTTCACGCCCCAGTATCCGTAAGCATCTACACCAAAACCGATGGTGCCTTGGGTGAAGCCGGAGGAGAAGTTGCCTTGTATCACCTGCAACCAGTCCTGTTTATCACCCGCCGAATTCTTACCGTCACGATCAAAATAAAAGTTACGAAGCAGCAGGTTCAAACTACTGCCTTCAACAAACCCCTTGGCAGTCGCCTGGTCCTCCACACCCGCGGCTGACGCTAGTTGACTAGCACCCAGCGAGACCGTCAGCGCCACCAAATTCCACTTAAAAGACATTGTTTGTTCCCCTGTTTTTAATAGAGCTGCCTCGTCTCTCAACGCACAGTCAGCAGGGTCTCCCCTGAAGTCAGGCGGTCAAAAGCGAAGAGTCATAAGTCGATGGCAGATGAGAAGGTTTCTAAGTCGCAACGCATTGACTGCGCAGCGCAAGGTACCGTTTTATAACGGTTTATTTTTAGTACAGGGCAGAGCCTAAGGTGAAAAACTTATAACACTTTCCCGCCGATGGAATGACCTCGTTTCCCGTGAAAGTAATTTTCCATTTCTGTAACAATTCAGGTTTATACAAGACAGCCGGACGCGTGAAATGAGCTGGACATCGATGTTTCGCATACATCTAAAGTCCCAACTGCACGATGAAAACGGCACGCTCTGAGCCTGGATATCCGCAAAGGGCCAAACTGATTCAGGCGTTCTTGGGGCTCCCTTATCGAGAGCGGCGAATGCCGCAATATTTAAAGCAACGTTGTGCTAGCGTACCTGTAGGACGGATTACATGATGGTCTTAGACGCATGCCTCGAGGTCGATATGACTACAAGCCTCGAGGCAGGACATCACATTGCTATAGAGCCAGCCTGCAGGTATCGCAGCGCCATGGGGGTACAGAACCTGATGACACACATTGCCCCATTGCCCCCCCTTGATTTGAATCACGATCACCCACTCATAACGGCCGCGTTGTGAACGCTGAGCTACCTCATTCAGGTTCGCAGACGCCGCTTGAGGGTTTGTGCGAGGCGCAGGTGCAGCAACGTCTGGCGCAGGACGGGCCGAACGAACTCCCCGCCTCCCGCCGACGCAGCGCCTTGCGCCTGATGTGTGACGTGGTCTTCGAGCCGATGTTTCTCCTGCTGGTCGCGTGCGGCGCTTTGTATATGGTGCTGGGCGATGTCCAGGAAGCCCTGATGTTGCTGGGCTTTGTCTTCATCGTGATGAGCATCAGCTTTGTCCAACAGCGGCGCAGTGAACGCTCCCTGAATGCGTTGCGGGACCTCTCCAGCCCAAGGGCTAAAGTGCTAAGGGAAGGTAAGGAGTGCAGCGTTCCCGCGCGGGACCTGGTCGTTGGCGATGTTGTAATGCTGGCTGAAGGCGATCGCGTACCCGCTGACCTGCAACTGACAACATGCGCCAACCTATCAATTGATGAGTCCTTGCTGACCGGAGAATCCATGCCAGTCAGCAAGCTGGTCGCGTCGCAGTCTCATACACTTGGTGATCCAGCGCCGCCGCCAATGAATACGGCCCTTGCGCAGGCATTTTCAGGCACATTGGTCACATGCGGTACCGCCCAGGGACGTGTCACCGCCACAGGCGAGCGCAGTGCGCTGGGCCGGATTGGCCAGTCACTGGCAGACATCGAGGTGGAACCCACCCCGACACAACAGCAAACGCGTCGTGTGGTCAAGCGGGTCGCTGTCATAGGCCTGGCGCTGGCGGCGGCGCTCGCTATCGCTTTCGGGCTGCTGCGCGGTGACTGGCTGCATGGGATGCTGGCGGGCCTGACGCTGGCGATGGCAATCCTACCGGAGGAGTTGCCGGTTGTACTGACGCTCTTTCTAGGCCTCGGCGCCTGGCGACTCGCCCGTGAGAAGGTGTTAGCGCGTAGCATCCCTGCCGTCGAATTGCTCGGTGCGACCACCGTCTTATGCGTCGACAAGACCGGTACGCTGACGGCTAACAGAATGACGGTCAGGCGCCTTTGGTCCGAGGAGGCTGAGTATGAAGTCGCCAGGGACGGTACTGACGGCGGCATGCCTTTGCAGGAGGCACTCCATGGTGTGCTTGAGTACGCGGTTCTCGCCAGCCACCGCCATGCTTTCGACCCGATGGAGTCGGCCATCGGCGAGACCGGGCAGAGCCTGCTGGCGCTCACCGAGCACCTTCACGCCGACTGGACCCTGATCGACGACTATCCCTTGTCACCCCAGATGCTGGCAATGTCGCGGGTCTGGCAATCACCGAATCAACGAGAGCGACTCATTGCCGCAAAGGGAGCGCCCGAGGCAATCGTCGATTTGTGCCATATGGATCCCGTTCGCAGCGCGCGCATTGCGGCTCAGGTGCTGGCAATGGCGGCAGACGGGCTTCGCGTTCTCGGCGTCGCACAGGCGACCTTCGCCGCCGAGGTATTGCCCGGTTTACAGCACGACTTCGACTTCAGGTTTCTAGGATTGGTCGGGCTCGAAGATCCGATTCGTCCAGATGTGCCGCAGGCTATTGCCGAGTGCCGGGCCGCAGGCATCCGTGTGGTGATGATGACTGGCGACCACCCGGCCACAGCGATGTCGGTCGCCAGGCAGGCCGGGCTGGGCACTGATGCGCCGGTGATCACTGGAACCGAACTGTCCACGCTGAACGATTCTGAACTGGCCGCACGACTGATCACCACGCAGATCTTCTGCCGTGTTCAGCCAGAGCAGAAACTGCGCCTGGTACGCGCGTTCCGTACACAGGGTGATGTCGTCGCCATGACCGGCGACGGTGTCAACGACGCGCCTGCGCTGAAGGCAGCCGATATTGGCGTTGCGATGGGCGCGCGTGGCACCGAGGTCGCACGCGAGGCGGCCGCACTGGTTTTGCTCAATGATGATTTCGAGTCGTTGGTGACCGCCGTGCGCTATGGCCGCCGCATTTTCGCCAACTTGCGCAAGGCGATTGTGTTTGTGGTGGCCGTACACGTGCCGATCGTCGGCCTATCGATGCTTCCAGTGCTTTTCGGCTGGCCGATGGTGCTGATGCCGGCGCACATTTTGTTCTTGCAACTGATCATCGACCCCGCCTGCTCGGTCGTGTTCGAGGCCGAACCGCTTGAGCCGGATGCGATGAAAGCTCCTCCTCGTCGAAAGGAGCAACAGTTGTTCGACAGCGCAGTGATGATACGCGGCATCTGCCAGGGCATTGGCTTACTGATACTGCTTCTCGCGACGTATGCGGGTATGAGGTTCTTTGCGCCGGTAGCGTCTGAGCAAGATGAGCTTGCGAGAACACTGACCTTCGTCGTCCTGGCGCTGGCCAACCTCGCCCTGATCCATACCAATAAGTCATGGGGCCGCACGCGCTGGGTGGGGCCTGGCGCGTTTGGCACCCAGCTCAGTTGGATCGCTTTCGCAACGTTGGCCATGTTGGCGATAGCGCTGTTTTTTCCGCCGGTTACCCAGCTGTTCTCATTCGTGACACCCGCGCCAGTACTGCTACTTTTCGCATTTGGCATCGTCGCGCTGAGCGTAATGTGGTTCGAAGTCGTGAAATGGCTAATACGAATGAGGAGCGGGCATAGCGACTGAGCGAAGCCTTTCGTGCTGATCCCCGAGTTCGCCAGGGGCTGCACATGTCGCAACCCAGGCGAGGTTTGTTCAGCAGCTAATCGCTTAGATTGGCTCCCAGCTTTGGAAAAGCAAACCGGATCAGCAGCGCAACATCGGGTGCTTCGCCCCTCGAACATTATCGGGTAACGCGGCGAGTGGACTCGTCACGTTGGCGAACCTCTTACTCGGGTCAACGCCTTCATAAAAGGTGTGCGTCAGGATTCGAACCCTGGAATCGCCAGTAACGCTCACGGGCTTCCAGGAATCCAAAGTAACTTTTTAAAACAATACGTTAGATTCTAATAATTACCGCACCAAGGCACTTTTGAATGCGTTGGAGCCCGCGCCGATCATGGGGCGTATAAGGTGGCGGAAATCATTCCGCCCTCCCCCGCGTGCTGCCGATCGAACACTATCGCCAATAGTCGTAGTGAAACATCCGGGGGCCGCTGATAATCTGCGACCACGTTCGCCAGCCGTTTAGGGATGGAGGCGAAAATAGAAGCCCTGGAGCCGCGAACCTCCGGGGCTTTGCTTTTTTGGCGCAGGCTGACACCCAACTCTTCTGGGCATTTTTCCTTTGGCCCTAAATTGTTCAGGGCGCTGGGCGAAATCCCTTTCAGTACCGACATGGCCGAAATCGGAATGGTTGTGATGTGCCTTGATCTTTCCCGATAGACACGTTCGATTGCACCCGCCGGATTGTTTGGCTGTCATGGATTTGGTGTGTTTGTGCATTGGCGTAGCCGTGAAGCAAGCCTACGATCAGCCCCTGAGACAGCCGACCTTGCGATTGCTCATGGTCGCGTTTAGCGCGGATACAACAACGCCCGCGTGGCGGCGGGCGTTTGGCATAGATCGTCGAAGCGTTATCGCCTTAATCGAAGGCGCCGTTGAGGACTTCGTAGATTATGCCGGAAGCAATTGCGACCAGTATCAAGTCCGTGCCTGCCTGCTGCCATTCGTAGCCGTCGTAATGTGGAAGTCTGCCCAGCAATCGACCATCAAGTTTCTTGGCGATGCCTGGAGGAAGAGGCTTCCCTCTGGCGAGGTTCTTTTGTATTCCGGGTGGCAGTGAAGGGCCTGGGCTCCAGTAGTCACGGTAGCCGCCGAGCACTCCCAATACGCTGCCTCGGTCAATGCTTGGTCCGCGAGACCAATCGTCTCCGCTGGGACCTTTCCCCTTATTACCCTGGTTGCCATGACCCTGACCACCTTGTGAGTTGCCTTTTCCATTGCCTTGACCTTTCCCATTGCCAGGGTCTGCGAGTGCAGCCACCGAGCCAACGGCCAAAGTAAGGCAGATAGCAGCTACAAGCGTGCGTGATCTAAACATGACTGTCTTCTCCGGAAGGGAATGCTCCCTGAAATGTAGACGGTATTGAAGGTTTTAGTTCCGTAATACCCATCCCACTCGCTGCATCTGTTAACGGAGCGTGGCACCCAACAATAACCGCCGATTAGGCACCCTCCAGGTTAAAAAATTGCGGGATCAGGTGCTGCTTTCGATTTCACCAATCGTCGATGCCTTACACCCAGCACTGCCAAACACGTACATACATTCCCCTTGTATTTGATAGCTTAAAGCCATCAAGCGGCATGCCTCATGCGCAGAGCCACCTTGGACAAGACGTGGACGTCTGGCAATCATCACTCATTGGTGAATTGTTTCTATCAGGGAAGAGGATCTGAAGCGGGTGACCGCCACCCCATCCTCCATAGCCAAATGCTCAGGCATGCACGCGCGTCTATGGCTGACCCTGCCCGACCGAAGCGTTAAGCATTGGTGCCTTCCCAGGAATCTGTTTTGCGACCAACAGTCGTTGCCCAGGAGCACCCTCAGGAAATGGATTCCGGAAACCATTCAATAGACGGGGCGAACTCCGAAAAGCCAAACGAGTAGGAACTTAAATATGGAGATTTATAGTATGTCAGCTCAAGAAAATTACGTTGGTGTTGGCGGATGGACTGATTACCACGAACTGACTCCAAAGGACCATGCTGTATTCAAAGAAGCCTTGGAAGGCTTTGTGGGGGTGCAATACACCCCTGAGACGGTTGCAACCCAGGTCGTCGCCGGCACAAACTATCGCTATCACGCCAAAGCACAGCAGCCTGGTTCGCCAGCAATCTGGGCAGCAATCGTAGAAATCTACGCACCCCTCAAAGGTAAGCCGCACATCACCCAGATCATCCGCATCTAAGCGCGCTTAACACCCTTCGGGTCACGCGAGGATTGCGGGACTCGAAGGCTAATCGCGCGCCCTTGCTTGTGCTGCGCTTCTGGCTTCTCTCTCCCCTGGAGCCGCAAGCATGACGATTGATGCCCTCCCCGACCTGAATGCGTATCCCACCCCTGAGCGGGCGTTTCGCTATCTGCGACTTATTGCGAGGTGGCCGAGGTTCGTGGGTGCGATGAAGGCTACGTGCCGGACCTCTTCCCCGCCCAGCATTACGGTGACTACCTGATCCTGAACATCGACCTGAAGCCAGGCCGGATCAAGAACTGGAGGAAGCCGGTCGCCACCGACATCGAAAAGATGATCGAGGCGAACCAGGAAAACTGATCAACCAGCGCGGTGTATCGGATATCGCTCAGCCCTCTGTGATGACAGCAGGGTGGTTGCCTTGCCCCTGGCCTTAGCGGATTTTGTCGCGGCGTAGACGGGCAACACTCGAAGGGATTCAAGCGACATCCGATGCGGACGAATTCGCGGCCTATAACGCTATAGGCCGCCACTGATACTCAAGGAATCAGTCATCCCGATCATCACGATCTCGACCGTGATAACGATCATACCCGCGATCATCGTATCGGCGATCATACCCACGGCCCCGACCTTGGTCATCGTAGCCCTGGTCGTATCTGCGCCCATGATCATCCCCTCTGTAACGATCATGCCCATACCGTCCTCCGTCGTCCCAGATAGGCACGCAACCACCAAGCAGAATAAGACCAGAAATGGCCAAAAGGGTTATTGCTGCGCGCTTCATCTTGAACGTCCTAATTGCTTGAGAGGGTTAATTTTTTGACTGCAAATCAGCCCAATGATTCAGCCGTGCCCGCGAATAAACATCGGCCCGAGCGGCCGCCAGGGCATGATCAATTACACGTCGCTGAAGAGCGTCGCGCCGGGGAAAATTGGCCAGGCCGATCTACCTGAGCGCCATGTGCATCGACGCCCGGGGCGACCGCTACAGCAAGTCCGTGGAGAGGGTGAGCACTAAAATCCACCAACACCGCTAAGCCGTGCGTTAAAAGTAACCGTACAGTAGACACATCTTGACGAAATCATCTTAGGCCATGGCGCGAGCAAGACGCCCTTGTCGACGGTAGCGGTGAAGCGTTTACGAGCTTTTGGTGTCCGGGAGAGGCCCTTTGGCCCAGTGGGCCAATGCTTCACCGCTCAGGTAAGGCAGAGCCTCGCGGGCCGTATGTGCGAACCGAGTAGTACTGGTACCTTTATCGTCATATCTGAACCAGTGGTCGCCGCCCATAAGCTGTATCAAAACGTGGGCTTTGTGCTGGAGTCGGAGCAGGAAGGGCAGCAGTGGGGCAAGTCGGTGGTGGAGCAGTGTTTTGTGCGGCAAGGGGTTTGACGCAACAGCACCCCAGTAAATGGGGCACTGTTACGGCCTGACGATCACTCGTCGAGATTGCCCATGGCTGTGGTGTTAAAGCCGCCGTCCACGTACATGATTTCCCCGCTGATTCCCGACTCCAGGCCCGAGCACAGGAAGGCGCCGGCATTGCCGACCTCTTCAATGGTGACGTTACGGCGCAACGGCGTTTGCGCCTCGTTGGCCACCAGCGTCTTGAGGAAATTCTAGATGCCGGAAGCGGCGAGGGTGCGAATCGGCCCGGCAGACACCGCGTTAACCCGCGTGCCTTCGGGGCTCAACGAGCCGGCCAGATACCGTACGCCAGCCTCCAGCGAAGCCTTGGCCATGCCCATCACGTTGTAGTTGGGCATGGTGCGTTCTGCGCCCAGGTAAGACAGGGTCAACAGGCTGCCATTGCGGCCCTTCATCAGCTCCCGACCGGGAATATTACGAGGCCCATGGGCGGTTGGGGAGATACTTTTTCAAGTGATGGCATTAAGCTATCTCGCACTTAACCATCATGGCATTTAACAGGGTTTGAATTTATCTATGGGTCGTTCCTTTGCTTGGGTCTTTCCGTTGTGCCTGGTGGCTGTTTTTGGTGCGGGTTGTTCTTCTCATAAAGGCCTGCCGCCGGCCAAACCCAAGCCGGTCGTACTGACGGCAGACGACCACCATGCGAAGGTTATTTTCAGAATGCTCAGCACCGAATCGCAGGTGAGCTTCAGCGCTGGGCCCGAGGGGAATTTGAGCAGCGTGGGGGTTGTTTACAACGATTCCCTGGAGCAACAGGCGCCGGCGTTTGTCCGAGGGTTATACAAGGGCCTGGCCCATGGGCTCTATCGTGCCCGGCCGTTCCGGGAGACGTTGGTGCCGGCGAATCAGTTGACGGTGGTGGAAGGCGTTGCGAACTGGCGCAATGATCGCGGGACCTCGTACAGCCTGGAAAAGTGCGGGCCGTTGTCGCGCAGCTTTCTGCCGAAAGCGAACAAGACCTATCTGGTGGAGTTTGATTTGCAGGGGTTCTCGGTGTGTAGCGAGAAGGTTTATGACGTGACGGTGGAAGGGCAGAAGGAGTTGGTTTTACCGGTAGCGAAATGACCGGTCACGACGCGCAAAATACGGCGCGCACCGAGATGACTCTTGAAAAACGGCGCTTACTCCAGAACTTCTCTAAGGAATACCTGTGCAACGAATTGCGTTACTGCTTTCCATGGCAGCCGTCGGGGGGTGTGTTAGTCAGCCAGTGTCGCTGAGCAAAAGTGCGGTAAAGGCATATGGCGTTTTTCTGGGTCAACCTGTGGTAGCTGATACGGTATTCCGTGACGGAGACAGATTGAATTTCCAGCTCGTCGCTCCGAAAACAGATGCAAAACCGGAACGCACCGTTGTGCAATTGGAGGCGTCTTGCAGCGTGGCACAACTGCGTGCCGCTTACATTGATTCTCCCTTTGCGCGGGTTTACATCAATCGGCAAAACGGGGTGTACGTGGGCGCACGCTCCCTGACGTCATCCCTTTATTCAGGGCTCACCAGTAACCCGAGTTTCATTCACGCCTGTTCTGAGACACCGCAGCCCGACTGGAGAGTCGTCAGCGTAAAAGAGGATGACCAATGGGTGATGCTTGATAGGCATAGCATCAAACAGCAAGGCTCGGAAACGCTGTTCGTAACCGTCCGGCCAGCACCCTCTCCTGACAGCCCTCCAAATTAGCCAAGATAGTGGACACCATTTTTTAGTGGACACTATCTTGGATACCGTTGCCCCAGCCCGTCGAACCGGCCGCCGCCCCAACTTCTCGCTGGCGTTCAAACGCCAAGTCGTCGAGGCGACCCTCCAGCCTGGCGCCTCCGTGTCGTTGATCGCTCGTGAGCATGACGTCAATGCCAACCTGGTGTTTCGCTGGCGGCATCAATATCAGGAAGGAGTATTCGGCGCCGTCAGCCAGAGCGCAACGCTTTTGCCCGTCCAGGTGATGGAGGCGCCAATCGATCTGCCGCACGTCGTCCAGCCACAGGCGGAGTGTCATTCCTCGTGAGCATGACGTCAATGCC
>NZ_VJWO01000051.1:0-45990 GCF_014889455.1 Pseudomonas sp. K8 | reverse complement strand
ATGCCGATGCCGATCACGTTGGCGGCTTTGAAGCCGGCGCTTTCGGTGGCGCGCACGCCGCCGAGCACGGTGTTGTCGTTCATGCCGCCGATGATCAGGTTCTTCGCGCCGCTGGGCAGCTTGACCAACGCCGAGTTGGTGGCGTCCATGCTGCCGGGCACGTCGAGGGTCTTGAGCGCGGCGGTGAGGATATGGTCTTTGGGGATGCCGGCTTCTTCGAGGGATTTGATCGAACCGTCGGTGCGTTTTTTACCGGTGTCGAGTTCGTTGAAGGTGTTGATCACCGCGTAGGTATCCTTCCAGTCCCAACCGCGTTTCTTCGCCTCGGCGGCCATCGCCGCGCCTTGCTTCTGACCGACTTCGAACGCGGCCATGCCCAGGTACGGCACGTCTTCCATGAAATTGCCCTTGGCGTCGACGAAACGATCATCCACGGCCATGACTTTCAAGCCGTTGACCTTGGCCTTGGCGACAATGGCCGGGCCGAGGGACACGTCCGGCGGGCAGATCACAAAGCCCTTGGCGCCGTTGGCGGCCAGGCTGTCGATGGCCGAGAGGGTCTTCTCACCGTCGGGCACGGCGATCTTGATCACAGTGAAACCATGTTCCTTGCCGGCTTTTTCGGCGAAGGCCCATTCGGTCTGGAACCAGGGTTCTTCGGCTTGTTTGACCAGGAAGCCGATTTTTACGGGTTCGGCAACGGCCAGACTGCTGAAGCCGCTTAACGCAATGGCGGCGGCGAGTACGCGGAGTGTTTTTTTCATGAACGGCACCTCTTGTTGTTATTGGAGAGTGACAAGTTCTAGTCGTGGTACATCACCGACCGTCCGCCATCGATCATCAGGCAGGTGGCGTTGATAAAGGGCGCCTCATCGGTGGCCAGAAACAGCGCGCTCATCGCCACCTCCACAGGCTGGCCGATGCGCTTGGGCGGGTGCAGGTCGAACGCGCGCTGGCGCTCGGCGTGGGGGTCGGGGAAAGCGTTCCAGTAGTCGACGTTGAGTTGGGTTTCGATATAACCCGGGGCGATGGCATTTACGCGGATGCCCTTGGGCGCGTATTCGATGCCGAGGGCGCGGGTCAGGCCGAGCAGGCCGTGTTTGGCGACGGGGTAGGGAAAACAGCCGGGAATGATGTGGCTGGAATGGGTCGAGGCGATGTTGATGATGTTGCCGATGCCCTGCTCGATCATGTGCGGCAACACCGTGCGGCAGCCATACCAGGCGCCGTCGAGGTCGATGGCGAAGCAGCGCCGCCAGTCTTCGTCGGTCATCTGCAACGGGTCGCGGAACACGTTGACCCCGGCGCAGTTGACCAGCACATCGACACGGCCGAAACGCTCGATGGCCAGGTTGACCAGCGCCTGCCATTGCGCCTGGGACGTGATGTCGACCGGTTGCGCGTAGATCTCGGCGCCGCGTTCGCGCCAGTGGGCGGCGACTTGCTCGACCTTTTCGCCCTGGATATCGGCGATCACCAAACGTGCCTGCTGCGCCTGGAAGCAGGCCACGATCGCCTCGCCAATGCCTTGGGCCGCGCCGGTGACGATCACCACCTTGTGCTTGAGCCGCTCGCCATAAGTCGGTTCGGGCACGGCGGGGAGTGACAGAGGTTGTGCCTGCATCGCTTCACCTGTTTTATTTTTGGTAGTGAGTGCTGATGCAGCCGACTATAAACCCAGACCTTTAAATATCTCAATATATAAATTTACATCCCACATAGTGAGAAAGCATATAAAAAAACCGGCGTCGGGGCGCCGGTTTTCACCGGGTACCTGATCAGCCCTGGGCGAAATCCCGCAGCGCATCGCCCTCCATGCGGTAGCGCACCCACTCTTCCTGGGGCTGGGCGCCGATGGATTTGTAGAAGGCAATCGCCGGTTCGTTCCAATCCAGCACGCTCCATTCGAACCGACCGCAACCGTTGTCGCAGGCGATCTTCGCCAGGTGGCGCAGCAACTTCTTGCCGGCCCCGCCGCCGCGTTGCTCGGGGTTGATGTAGAGGTCTTCGAGGTACAGGCAGTTGCTGCCCAGCCAGGTGGAATAGCTGAAAAAGAACACCGCGAAGCCGATGGGCAAACCGTCGCGCAGGCAGATCAGCCCATGGGCGGTGGCGCCCTCGCTGAACAGGCTGCGCTCGATATCCACCACACTGGCGATCACTTCATGACGGGCTTTTTCAAACTCGGCCAACTCGGTGATGAAAGTCAGGATCTGCGCAGCATCGCTGGGCACGGCGGGGCGAATCTCGATGGTCATGGGCGCGCCTTGGGCAAATTCAAAGGCCACATACTAAGACGGTTTGATGACGGATTGCAGTGCAATTTCGGGATCGCCAGGCCACCTTACTCCGTTGCAGGCTAAAGCAAGCACCAGCAACCACAGAACAATCCGCCCTGACACGCATGGTAGAACGTGGCCATAACTCCAATGATTCCAAGGCGTGCTCATGAACTCCACACCTCCGGTGGGCGGAAAATTATTCGTCCTGTTTTGCCTGGCCAGCTTCCTGTTGTCCTTGTCCTACGGCTCGACGTTTCTGCTGTCGTTGCTGATTCACTCGCGCGGTGGGAATGAGCATGACGCCGGCAGTGTGATTTCCACGGCGATGCTCAGTACCTTCGTCGCGGTAGTGCTCTCCGGGCATTTGGCCGATGCATTGGGCGCGGCACGGGCGATTGCGGGAATGGGCGTGTTGCTGGTGGTGGCCTGCCTCGGTTTTGCCCTGACGCCGGGGTTTGGCCAAGGCTTGATGCTGTTCGGGCTGGCCCTCGGCTTGGGTTGGGGCGTGTTCTACACGCTGGGCCCGATCATCGTGACCTTGCTGGTCGAGCCCAGGCAGCGGGCCAAGTACTTTGCGCTGCTGTCGGGCAGCATGTTGAGCGGGATCGGTTCCGGGCCCTTGCTCGGACGAGCCACCAGTGCGCTGGACCTGCCCCTGACGACCGCCTTCTATATCGCTGGGGCAGCCAGCCTCGTTGGGGTGCTGATGTTCTGGCGACTGGGCGCACAACTCAAGCACCATGCGAATGCACCGACGTCGAGGATTTCCCTGGCTGCCAGCCGCCGGGTGCTGTCGTCCAGGGCGGCGTTCGCCATCCTCATGGTCGGCCTGGGCGGTTGCGTGTTTGGCGGGCTTTCATCGTTCCAGACCAGCTACGCGGCCGCGCATGGGTTGGATTATTCGCTGTTCTTCGCGGGGTTCCTGAGCGCCGCGATCACCAGCCGTCTGTTGATCGCCGGCTTCGTGGTCAAGCGTGATGCCTACCGGGCCGCCTGTGTGTTGTCCGGGATCATGCTCGGCTCGATTGCACTGTTTGCTTTTGGTGTGAGCGGTAACCTCAGCTACCTGCTGGCGGCTGCCACGCTGGGGGTGGGTTACGGCCTGACGTACTCGGTGATCAATGGGCTGGTCGCCCACGAAGCGCCGTCCGGCACGACGTCCCAGGCGTTGCTGCTGTTCAGCCTGGCGTATTTTGTCGGCGTCTTCGGGTTTCCCTGGCTGGCGGGCAGGATCATCGTCGACTACGGCCTGTCGACATTGATGATGGGCGTACTGGCCATCGCTGCACTGAACTGGATGATCACCGTGGCACGCCTGATAGCGCGCCAGCTCTCGGCGCACAAAACCTTACAGGTGTCCTGATACCGCTCGTCGGCATCCAGGCACGAACCCCACATGTGGGCTGACCAATAAAGGGTAAGGACATTAACCCTAATGGAGACACCCTCATGAAGCATTCCAAGTGTGCTGCCCTCGCCTTCACGGCGCTGCTGTCCGCTGCGTCGCTGAGCGCTTTGGCCGCGTCCTCGTCCACCGGCAAGACCGATCCGGTCGGCACCCCGCCGAGCCCGGCGACCCAGGAATCCCAGGACTCGATGGGCACTGGCCTCGACACCAATGGTGGCGCGATCATCGACAACGGCGCCGACCCGCGCACCCGAGGCAACGACACCCAGCGCCAGACACCCGCCGCCGTCGGTAACGGCAAGATGGGCCCGGGGGTCAATCAGCCCGGTATCAACAAGGGCGACGACTCGAACATCCCTGGCGCACCGAAACAGCCTGCGCCGTGAAGCATCGAAATAGCGGGTTAGTCGGCGCCAGCCTATGAGTCAGGGCAAGCCCTAGCGCCTATGCGGGGCTTATCCAGCGAGGAATGCGTCGACTTCCGCGGCGCCGGGAGCAGTCGCCGGCCCCCAGCGCGTCACCGCCAGGGCTGCCGCCGCATTGGCACGGCGCGCCGCATCGAGCGGTTTCAAACCGTTAGCCAAACCGGCGATGAACACGCCGGCGTGGGCGTCTCCGGCGCCATTGCTGTCGACCGCCTGCACCTTGAAGCCGGGCACAGGCTCAAGCGCATTCGCCCGCCCGACCCAGCAACCGTTCGGTCCATCGCGCACCACCCGCAGTGTGTCGGCGGGCAGATACCGGTTGAGCTTGATCAGCGCCTCGGCCATATCCGCCGCGCCGGTGAACGCCAGGGCTTCCGGGCCGTTGCTGGTCCAGATATCGATACGCGGCAGCAGCGCGCGCATCAACGCCGAGTCGGGCGCCTTGACCAGCGGGCCCGGGTCGAACACCACCGTAATCGCCCGTGGCAGCGCCAGTAGCCAGTCGATCAGCGCCTGGGCCTTGCCGTCGAGAAGCAGGCTGTAGCCACTCACGTACACGTAGTCATCGGCACGTGGCGCAACGTTGGCCAAGTCCTCGGCGCTCAGCTCGCCCTCGGCGCCCAGATGGGAGATGAAGGTGCGCTCGCTGCTGGCTTCGGTCAGCGCCACGCACAGGCCGGTGTCCTTGCCGGCGCTGGCGGGCAGCGCGATGTCGATGCCTTCGGCGTGCATCGCCGCACGGGCCAGGTCGCCGAAACGGCCGCTGCCGTGGCGCCCCAGATAGACCACCGGCAAGCCGTTGCGCCGCGCCGCCGCCATCACATTAAAACCGCCGCCGGCTTCGAAACGGGCCGATTGCGCCAGCACGTCGCCGCCGCTCGCCGGCAATTGATCGAGGGCCATGACCAGGTCGACGATGACCTGGCCGGTGTGCAGCAACCTAGGCATTGGCACGCTCGACCAATGCCGGACGCCGGTCAGCCGCGCCGCCGAGCAATGCATATATCCCGCCGGCCACCACGAAAGTCACGATCCAGCCCAGGCCGTTGTGGCCCAGCCAGGAATCGGACAACGGCCCGGCGAACCAGATGTTGTCGGCGGTGGTGCCGATGGTAGTGAAACTGAACCCCAGCCCGATCGCCACGGCCCACGCCCCCAACGCGCGCCATTCCACGCCGCCGCGATACCAGTAGGCGCTGCTTGGGCTGACGTTCAGCAGGTCGTCGGGGCTGTAGTAATGACGGTGAATCAGGTCGACCACGAAGATCCCCACCCACGCGGTGATCGGCACCGCCAGCAACGAGATGAAGGTGATGAACGGGCCGTAGAAACTGTCGGCGATCAGCATGAAGTAGATCGAACCGGCGAAGATCGCCACGATATCGACGATCACCGCGTACACGCGCTTGACCTTCAAACCGAGGGTCAAGGTAGTGAGGCCGGCCGAATACACCGACAGGTTATTCGACAGCAACAGCCCGCCAAACGCGGTGATCAGGTACGGCACGGCCATCCAGGTGGGCAGCATGTCGCGGATCGCGACGATCGGGTCGGTCGCCGCCGCCAGGTCGTTGTTGCCCACCGACAGCAGGCCGCCGAGGGTGATCAGCAGCACCAGTGGAATGCCCGCGCCAAACGCGGCAGACGCCACCAGGCGCACGGCCGTGACACTGCGGTGTTGGTAGCGCGACATGTCGGCGCCGGCGTTGGCCCAGCCGATCCCGGTGCCGGCGGCCATGGTGCCGATGCCGATGAGCATCGCGCTCAAGGGCGCCGGGGTGGCGTTGAACACCGCGCTCCAGTCGATGGTGGCGCAGAGGAAGCCGCCGACCAGGAGATTCAAGGCGCCGAACACGTAGGTCGCCCACTTCTGGATCACCAGCAAAGTCGCATGGCCCAGGCCGGAAACGGCCAGGGTCAGCAGTACGAAAATGGCGATGAACAGCAGCGTCAGCAGCGGCGCACTTTTCGCCGCGACCGGGGTGTGGAACAGCAGCGTACACAACGACAGCAGGACGAACGCAGCGGTGGTGGTGTTGACGGTCTCCCAACCGAGCCGCGACATCAGCGACACCAACGTCGGCCCGATATTGCCGCGCACGCCGAAGATGGCGCGGGACAGCGTCAGGCTCGGCGCCCGCCCGCGCCGCCCGGCGATCGAGATAATGCCCACCACCGCGAAGGAGCCGGCGGCACCGAGGATGGCGACGATGACCGCCTGCCAGATGGCCAGGCCGCGAAACGCAACCAGGGTGGCGCCCAGCGGCAACCCCAGGATGCTGATGTTCGCGGCGAACCACACCCAGAACAGTTGCAGCGGATGGCCGTGGCACTCGCCTTCGGGGACCGGTTCGATGCCGCGCGTTTCCAAGCGCCCGGCGCTTGGGCCGGAAGTGGACGTACTCATGTGCGGGTGCTCCTGGTGCCAGTATTGTTAGGGTTGTGGCAAATTCGCAAATCGCAATGTTGACTCGGTCAGTGCGCGAGCGCGCTGGCCGGTGGCGCCTGGCGCAAGCTGAGCAGGCCTTCAACCAACGGCTGCAGCGCCAGCCCGTTGACCCGCTGGACCTGTTCGATCATCGCCGCCGGCCAGCATTGCATCCCCAGGCACGCGCCCAGCATCGCGCCGAGGATCGCGGCGATGGTGTCGGTGTCGCCGCCAAGGCTGGCGGCCACGCACAAGGCCTCGAAGGCGTTCATCTCGCCCACCGCCACTTGCTGCGCGAGGGCGAACGAGACCACCACCGATTCCTGGGAAGCGACCGAGGTGCCAATCAATTCATAGAGCAGGTCGGCGAACAGCGCCTTGTCGCCACTGGCGACGCTCAAGGTCCGCGCCCAACCGATGCGCGTGGCAATACGGCCGCCGGCCACCCAGTGTCCATGGCGTTCGGCCTGCTGGGCGATCTGGCTGCCGATGTTCAGCGCTGCGCCCAGGTCCGCGCCGTTGATCCCGGCCGAGACCACTGCCGCCACTGCCGCGGCACTGGAGATGCCCAGGCTGGTGTTGTGGGTCACCTGGCACGCCTGGATCACCGCGCGGATGAACGGCGCGGGGTCGCTGACATCGGCGGCAATCCCCACCGGCGCGATACGCATCGCCGCGCCGTTGGTGGTGCCGTAGCGCCCGGACTCTTCAGGCGTATGCCCGGCGAGGATCATGTCGATGGCGCGCTTGGTCGACGGGCCCAGCAGGTCCTGGGAGCCTTTGGCGCGCATTCGCGCTTCCCAGTCGATCAGGCGTCGCGCAAGTACGCTCGGCTCGATCGTGCCCAGGCCTTCCACCAGCAACTCGCCGACGAGGATCGCCTGCTCGGTGTCATCGGTGATGGAGCCGGCGGGCATGTTCGGTGCGATGGGTTGGTCGGCGTCGGCATCTTCCAGGCCGGTGATGGCACCGAAGCGCGCCCGGACCTGCTCGCGGCTCAAAGACTGAGTGGGCATGCCCAGGGCATCGCCCAACGCCAGACCGTAGAAGGCGCCGAGGGCACGATTGTGCGCGCTCATTTCGTCGCGCCAAACTGCAAGTGCAGACGAAAATGCAGCGGGTCGAGCAGACTTTCCACGTATTCCATGAAGCGTTCGCGCCGGTCGTAAGTGGTGCGCGACGCCTTGAGAAACACCGTGCCCACCGGGCGCTCGAGCAGCTCGGCGTCTTCATCGGTCAGAGGCTCGGCGCCGATCCATTGATCGCCTTCGGCGCCGACGTAACCGTAGGCGGCCAGGGTGATGGTCAGGGAGTTGTCGATCAACCCGACCCGGGGCAAGCCTTCCAGGCCTCCGGAGGCCGGCATCAGCGAGCGCTCCAAAGACACGGCGCGGCCATCGGCGGCGCGGCGGCGACGGTCGAGGGCGATGAATTGGTCGCTGCCGAAGCGGCTGAACAGGTCCGGGCGGGTCACGGCTTCGAAGCGCAGGATGTCGGTGCTGACCAGGGCGCCGGTGTCGGCCAGGGCCTGGGCCCAGCCATTGCGTTGGTCGAGCACCATGCCGTCATAGGTGACGATGGAGCCGACGCCGCCCTGGGTGGCGATGTAGTTGCGGCGCTTGAGCTCGGCCAGGGCTTCGCGCAGCGTGCCGCGACTGACCGCAAACTCTTCGGCCAGTTGATGCTCACCCGGCAGCAGGAAACCGTCGGCCATCACCCCACCTTCGATACGGCGGATGAGTTCGTCGACGACGCGTTTTTTCTTATCGAATCGGACATGTCTAATCATGTACAAATTGATAACCGAAAGCAGCCGTTTACAGCAAGCGAATTATTTCAGGGAGAGGAAAAAACCTCCTCAGGGCTCCAGGCCAATCGGGAAGAACGTCCCGCCGCTCCACACGCCGAGCCAGTTCTGACCGTCGATCGGACGGCTCACCGCCAGCTCGACCAATTGGTAGAACACATTGCGATGCACCAGGGCTTCGAGGTTGGCGCGCACGCGCAGATAGGGCGAAGGCTCCTCGGTGTCGGGGTCGATCACCACCCGCAGCGGGTGTTCAAGATCGGCCTCGACCTGCTCGTCGACTTGCGTGGTGAAGCGCAACCGCTGGCTTTCGCCCTGCCCTTCGACTTCGAGGGTGACCGCGACAAACGGCGCATCCTCGACGGTGATGCCGACCTTTTCCACGGGGGTGACCAGAAAGTACTCATCGCCATCGCGGCGGATGATGTTGGAGAACAACTTGACCATCGGCTTGCGCCCGATCGGCGTGCCCTGGTAATACCAAGTGCCGTCGCGGGCAATGTGCATGTCGATGTTGCCGCAGAAGTCCGGGTTCCACAGATGCACCGGCGCCGGCCCCTTGCCCTTGGGCAGTTGGGCCAATAGATCATTGGCCTTGGCGGAATCGGTCATGGGCTTCTCCTCTGGCTTACTGATCGCTCATGCCCAGCAGGCCTCGGGCGTACTGCGCCAGCGGGCGGGCGATCAGATCTTGGGGCGTATTGTCGTGGAACGTCAGTAAACCGCCACGACTGCGAATCCGTGCAGTATCAATCAAATACTGGGTGCTGGTCTCGATCAACATGATCTGGATAACGCCGCTGTCCAGGCCGACACGGTCGAGGGCCTGCTGATCGGTCCACTCATCGGCGTTGCCGATGCGGTCATCCGCCTTGGCGAAGCGGCAGTACAGCAAGTAGTGAGCGCCGGCCGCACGGGCTTCGGCCATGGCTTGTTCGAGGCTTTCGGGCTGGCGGGCGCGGCGCACCATGGGGAAGTATTCGACGAAGCCGTTGAAGGCTTCTTCGGCGACCACGTTCGGGCGCGGATAGGCGCTGCCGGGCGGCACGAAGGCGCCCTGGGCGATGAAGACAAAGGAGTCCGGCTGCACGCGAATCGACGCGGAGCGCCGGGTGTCGCTGTGGTCCAGCAACCCGGCGTCGCTCATCTGATAACGGGTGCCTTCGGCCATATCGCTGACGGTCATGCAACCACTCAGCGTCAACGACGCCAGCAACAAAACCAGACTACGCATCCTAATCCTCCAGAAGCCGGTGACGGAAAACCGGCGAATGGGCATGAGATGCAGAATCCGCGCCATTTGGGGAGGGGGCTTGCTCCCGATTGCGGCGAGTCGGTCAGATTATCTGGGACTGACACATTGCAATCGGGGGCAAGCCCCCTCCCACACTGGATTGTGTGTCATCCAGGGGCAGGGTTAGCCGCCGATGATTTTCATGATGGTCGCACCACCGGAGAACGCCACTTCCTGTTTGTCGCCCAGAGCCTTGATCAGCAAGCCTTGCAAGGCCGGCAGCGCCTGGTGGCGAGGTTTATCCAGCAGGTCGCCGACATAGTGACGATTGCTCGACGACAGGCAGCCATGCAACCAACCGGTGGACGACAGCCGCAACCGTGAACAGGTGCGGCAGAACGGCACGCTTTCGTTGGCGATCACCCCAAAGAAACCCTTGCCCGGCACTTCGTAGCGCACCGCCGTGGCGTCCACGGGAGCGTTGGCTTGCAGGTATTCGTGGTGTTCGCCGATCAGGCTCAGCAGTTGCTGAAGGCTGACGAATTGCTGCAGGAAGGCATTGGAGTCCTTGGCCAGGTGGCCCATTCGCATCAGTTCGATAAAGCGCAGCTCGTAGCCCCGTTCCAGGCAATAGTCGAGCAGCGGCATCACCTGATCGAGGTTCTGGCCGCGCAACGGCACCATATTCACCTTGATCTTGATCCCGGCCGCGCGCGCCTGGTCCATGCCATCGAGCACCGTGGCCAGGTCGCCGCCACGGGCGATGCTGCGGAAGGCCTCGGCGTTCAGCGTGTCGAGGGATACGTTGATGCGCCGAATGCCGGCGTCCACCAGCAGCGGCAGTTTGCGCGCCAGCAGTTGGCCGTTGGTGGTCAGGCTGATCTCACTGAGGCCCATCCCGCCCACGGCGCCCATGAAGGCTTCCAGCTTGGGGCTGACCAACGGCTCACCACCGGTGATGCGCAGGCGCTCGATACCGGCGGCTTCGATCAGGTAAGCCACGCCACGGGCCATGGCCTCGGCCGAGAGTTCGTCCTGGGCAGCCACCAGCCGCTTGCCGTTAGGCACGCAATAGGTACACGCGTAATTGCAGGCTGAGGTCAGGCTGATCCGCAAATTGCGAAAACGCCTGCCTTGACGATCAACGATCATGGATCACTCCGGCAGAGGATAATTCAGACGCAGCAAAAGCTGACTCATAAATCAGCTTTTGGCAATAGCCTTACCTGAGTATATTCCTGGGTTACTGCACCTGGCAGCAAATCATTACGCGGCAGGTGTGCCAGCAGGTGCAGCGTCAACGGGTGGCAGCTCGCTGCTGTGCTTGCGCTTGTTGCCCATACGCACACCGATGTCCATCAGAAACTGGAAGAAACCCTCCTGATCTTCCAATACATTGCTCCAGAACGGCGAGTGGTACAGCGCCACCGCGCCATGCACCAACGCCCAGGCGGCGCAGTAGTGGAAATACGGCGGCACGTCTTCCAGCTTGCCTTCGCTGATGCGGCCCTTGATCAGCAGGGTCAGGCGTTCGAAGTTCGAGGCGCGGATCTTGTGCAACTCCTCGACCATTTCCGGCACCTGATGGCCCTTGACCACCTTCTCTTCCAGGCGGTCGAACAGGCGGTAGCGCTGCGGGTCGCGCATGCGGAACTCGAAGTAGGCCCGCGACAGGGCCTCCTTGTCCTTGTCCACATCGGCCGAATGCAGCAGCTCGTTCAGGTCGCGCTCGTAGTCGAGCATCAGGCGCAGGTAGATCTCGGCCTTGGACTTGAAGTGCTTGTAGATGGTGCCTTTGCCGATACCTACGGCATCCGCGATCATCTCGACGGTAACGCTGTCTTCACCTTGTTCGAGGAACAACTTGAGGGCGGTGTCGAGAATTTCCTGCTCGCGGCGGCGAAACTCACGGACCTTACGGGGTTCTTTTTGCATGAGGAAAAGGTCTGCAGAGGTCGGTATAGGGAGGGTTGCGCAGGGCCAAGGAGACGTGGCGATACGATTTACCCGGTACGAGGGATTATCCCGACTGAACGGTCGTTGGGCAACGCTTATGTGAACCGTTCACACACATTACTTTCAGCATACCGACGATTTCATGGCGTTCAGTCAGAAATAATACGTGACGTCTACGCCTGTACATCCGCTCAATGAGAACTCAAGCGAAGCGCGCGTATTCCAAATCTGTTTAAAAAACGACCAGACGCGACTGGACTGAATCGGATACTGATCAATACTTCAACTGTCGGCGCGACATCTCCCCCAAGTGAAGCGTCGACCTGGGTACCGACGGACTGCGTGCCCTTGTTTTACTCCTAATGGTCTTAACCCGGATTCCCCCCCCAGAACCCGGGTTTTTTTTGCCTCGGATTTGGTCGCGTCAACCCGCGACGTGCGCCAGCGGGAACAGGCGCTTGAAGTTCTCGGTGGTCTGTTCGGCAAAGCGTTCGTAGGATTCACCGCGTAGCATCGCCAGGTAATCCGCCACGTCACGCACATACTCCGGCAGGTTCGGCTTGCCGCGATGGGGAATCGGCGCCAGGTACGGCGAGTCGGTTTCCACCAGCAGCCGGTCGGCCGGCACTTGTCGCGCCACGTCACGCAGGGCGTCGGCATTGCGAAAGGTGACGATGCCCGACAGGGAAATGTAGAACCCCAGGTCGAGGGCCGCCTTGGCCATGTCCCAGTCTTCGGTGAAGCAATGCAGCACGCCGGCCTGGGGCAATGCGGCTTCGCGCAGCAGGCTCAGGGTGTCGGCGCGGGCGCCGCGGGTGTGGACGATGACCGGTTTGCCGGTCTGCTCGGCGGCGTGCAGGTGCAGGCGGAACGACGCTTGCTGCAATAGCGCGGCTTCGGGCTCGTAGTGATAGTCCAGGCCGGTTTCACCAATCGCCACCACCCGTGGGTGGTTGAGTTCGCCGAGCAACCAGTCGAGGGCCGGGGCTTCGCCGGGCTTGAGGTCCAGCGGGTGGATACCCACCGAGCAATCCACGTCCGCGTAGCAATCCGCGAGGGCTTTGACGTCGGCCGCATTGTCGGCGCTGACGCCGATGCACAGGAAGTGCCCGACCCCACGCTGGCGGGCCGCTTCCAGGGCGGCGTCGAGGGAACCGCCGTGTTGGGCGAGGTCGAGGCGATCAAGGTGGCAATGGGAATCTACGAGCATAGGAAATGACAACTTCAATCACGGGAAGGATCTGGCCGACGATACACCCGTCGGCCACGGAAATTAACGCCGGCCGAGCAAACCGACCCACTGCACCAGCAGCGCTTCGAGCAACAGCACGCGGTTGAGGTTGGCCTTGCCGAGGACCTTCTGGCGCTGGGCGAGAATCCAGTCCTGGATATTCAGCACCTTGTCCTGTGCGCTTTTCTGCGCGAGGTATTGCACGACCTTGCGCATGTCCGGCAGGCCCAGGCCATTTTCATCCTGGGTCAACTGGTAGCGCAGGATCAGGCTCGACCAGTCGCAGAACCAGTCGAACAGCAGCAGCAAGGGGATGTCCTTCCAGGCGGTTTCCGCCAACTGGGTGGCGGACAACTCCTGCTTGAGCAGCTTTTTCACCCCGTCCACCACCAGCGCGCGTTGCTCGCGCACGCCCTGGGCCTGCAGCTTCACGGCGGCCAGGGGGGAGCCGGCGGCCAGGGTCAGCAACTCGACCCGTTCGGCTTCGGAACAGTCCGGCAAAGCCTGTTCCAGCCATTGCAGGCTCATCGCCTCGCTGGGCAATGGGCACGCCTGCTGCACGCAACGGCTGCGAATGGTCGGCAACAAGCGGCTGGACTGATGGCTGACCAGCAACAGCACGGTATCGCCGGAAGGTTCTTCGAGGCTTTTGAGCAAGGCGTTGGCCGCGTTGATGTTCATCGCCTCCACCGGCTCGATCAGTACGACCTTGCGCCCGCCCATCTGCGCGGTTTGCACCACGAAGCTGACGAGGTCACGCACCTGGTCGACCTTGATCGCCTTGTCCGCTTCCTCGGGTTCCAGCAGGTAGTTGTCCGGGTGGCTGCCGGCCTTGAGCAGCAGGCAGGACTTGCACACGCCGCAGGCTTCCAGGTTGACCGGACGTTGGCACAGCAGGCTGGCCATCAGGCGTTCGGCGAGTGCGCGCTTACCGATACCCGCCGGGCCGTGCAACAAGTAGGCATGAGCGTGCTGGGCACGCCCCGCCAGTTGCTGCCAGAGACTGTCCTGCCAAGGGTAGGCTTCAGCCACGGGCGCGCTCCAGCAATGTGGGTAGCAGCGCATCGATGGCCTGCTGCACCTGGGCCAGCGGCTGGGCGGCGTCCAACAGGTAGTAACGCGCCGGCTCGGCCTTGGCCCGGGCGAGGAACGCGCTGCGCACGGCGTTGAAAAACGCCTGGCCTTCCAGTTCGAAGCGGTCCAGGCGGCCACGCGCACTGGCACGGGCCAGGCCGACTTCCACCGGCAGGTCGAACACCAGGGTCAGGTCGGGACGCAAATCGCCCTGGACGAAGGTCTCCAGGGTGGCGATGCGCGCCTGGGACAGGCCGCGGCCACCGCCTTGGTAGGCATAGGTGGAATCGGTGAAACGGTCACAAATCACCACGGCGCCGCGGGCCAGCGCCGGGCGAATCACTTCGGCCAGGTGCTGGGCGCGTGCGGCGAACACCAGCAGCAGCTCGGTGTCCGGGTTCATCTGTTCTTCACCTGGGGCCAGCAGCACTTCACGGATGCGCTCGGCCAATGGCGTACCGCCGGGCTCGCGGGTCAGCACCACCTCGACGCCCGCAGCGCGCAAACGCTCGGCCAGGTAATCGCGGTTGGTGCTTTTGCCGGCGCCTTCCGGGCCTTCCAGGGTAATAAACAAGCCAGTCACAGGCAGTCCTTAGTCAGAGTCATTGCGGGCTTTGCGGTGCGGCGGCGTCCGGCGCAGGCTCGGCGGGTGCGTCGGGGGCATCGTTCGTCGGCGCGGGGTCTTCCAACGGCTTCACCTGCGGCGCCGGGCTGGAACGGTAATCGGCGCGACGCTTGAGCTGGAACTCACGCACCGCGGCATTATGTGCATCCAGGTCGTCCGAGAAAATATGACTGCCATCACCCCGGGCAACGAAATACAGGCTGCTGCCCGGCACCGGGTTCAGCGCCGCATGAATCGCCTCGCGGCCGACCATCGCGATGGGTGTCGGCGGGAGCCCGGCAACCATGTAGGTGTTGTAGGGGTTGGCTTCCTTGAGATGGGCACGCGTCAGCTTACCGTTGTAGCGCTCGCCCAGGCCGTAGATCACCGTCGGATCGGTCTGCAGCAGCATGCCGATCTTCATGCGACGCACAAATACCCCGGCGATCTGCCCGCGCTCCTCCGGCACACCGGTCTCTTTCTCCACCAGGGAGGCCATGATCAGCGCTTGGTAGGGGTCGGTGTACGGCGCGTCGGCGGCGCGTTTGCTCCACTCCTGGGCGAGCACGTCGTCCAGGCGGTTGTAGGCTTTCTTGAGGAACTCGACATCCGTCATGCCGCGCACGAAGCGATAGGTATCGGGGAAGAACCGCCCCTCGGGGAAAACCCCTGGGTGGCCGAGCTTGTCCATCACTTCGCTGTCACTCAGGCCGGCAAGGCTCTGCACGATCTTTTCATGCTTGGCCAGCGCCGAGCGCACTTGGCGGAAATTCCAGCCCTCCACCAGGGTCAGGCTGTATTGCACCACTTCGCCACGCTGCCACAGGCCGATCAAGCCTTGGGCGGTGAGGCCGGGAGTGAGGCGGTATTCGCCGCTGTGCAATGGCTGGCCTTCGAGGTTGAAGCGCCAGTACAGACGCAACCAGAAGGCGCCGTCGAGCACACCGTCGGCTTCCAGGCGATTGAAAGTGCCGGTCGGCGTGGCTCCGGCGGGGACGTCGAGCAGTTGCTCCTCGGTCAGGTGCAAGGGCTGCTTGAGGGCTGAGTCGAGCTTCCAGGCCGAAAACCCCAACAGCAACGCCGCCGCGAACAGACCGATCAGCAGCAGTAACAACAGTTTTCGTATCAACTCAAATATCCAATAGCGCGCGAACAATGCCCTGCAGTTTACGGGTGAGCGGCCCAACCGACCAGCTCATCGCAGCACAGCCGCGCACCGGCCAAATGCCATAAACGCTGTTGCAGACAAAAACCTCGTCGGCCGACTGCAACTGCTCAAGGCTGATATCGGCCACGACCACCGGGGTGCCGAGCGCCTGCGCCTGGGCCAGTAGCTCGGCACGCATGACGCCGGCCACGCCGCAACGATTCAGATCAGCGGTCAACAACACGCCGTGACGCACCAGGAACAGGTTGCTGAACACGCCTTCGATGACGCGCCCGGACATATCCAGCATCAAACCTTCGGCATGCTCGGTATCTTGCCACTCGGCGCGCGCGATCACTTGTTCGAGGCGATTGAGGTGCTTGAGACCGGCCAGCAGCGGCTGTTCGGACAAACGGGTGGCGCACGGAAACAGGCGGATACCGTCGTTGCCATGGGCCTGGGGATAAGCAGCAGGCGCACTGCCCTGCAGGATACGGCGCACCGGGGCGCCGGGGTTGATGCCATAACCGCGCAGGCTGTCGCCTCGGGTGAGGATCAACTTGAGTACGCCGTCGCCGAGAGCGCTGGCATAAGCGAGCACTTCGCTGCGGACCAATGCTGGGTCCACAACCAATGCCAACCGCCTGCAACCCTCGGCCAGGCGTTGCAGGTGGCGGTCGAGCAACACCGGTTGCCCGGCCTTGACGGCGATGGTTTCGAACAGGCCATCGCCATACGCCAGGCCACGATCTTTCAGGGGCACGCTGTCCGCTGGCTGACCGTCGACCCAGCTGTGCATTACTCGGCGAACCGGCGGAACACCAGGGAACCGTTGGTGCCACCGAAACCGAACGAGTTGGACAACACCACGTCGATCGGCATCTTCTGCGCTTCATGAGGCACGAAGTTCAGGTCGCAGCCTTCATCCGGCTCATCGAGGTTGATGGTCGGCGGAGCGACCTGATCCCTGATGGCCAGCACGCTGAAGATCGCTTCGACCGCGCCCGCCGCACCCAACAGGTGGCCGGTCATGGACTTGGTGGAGCTGACCGCCAGCTTGTAGGCGTGCTCGCCGAACACCGACTTGATCGCTTCGGCTTCCGCCAGGTCGCCGGTCGCTGTCGAAGTGCCGTGGGCGTTGATGTACTGCACCAGGTCCGGACTGATCTTCGCATCGCGCAGGGCGTTGGTGATGCAACGCGCAGCACCGGCGCCGTTGGCCGGTGGCGAAGTCATGTGGTAGGCGTCGCCACTCATACCAAAGCCGATCAGCTCGGCGTAGATCGTCGCGCCACGCGCCTTGGCGTGTTCCAGCTCTTCCAGCACCAGCGCACCGGCGCCGTCGGCCAGGACGAAACCGTCACGGCCTTTGTCCCACGGACGGCTGGCACGAGCCGGCTCGTCGTTGCGGGTCGACAGCGCACGCGACGCGCCGAAGCCGCCCATGCCCAGGCCGCAGGCCGCCATTTCAGCGCCGCCGGCAATCATCACGTCCGCTTCGTCATAGGCGATATTGCGCGCGGCCATGCCGATGCAATGCGTGCCTGTGGTGCAAGCCGTGGCAATGGCGTAGTTAGGTCCCTGTGCTCCCAGATGGATGGACAGGAAACCGGAAATCATATTGATGATCGAACCCGGCACGAAGAACGGTGAAATTCGACGCGGACCGGACTCGTGCAACGTGCGACTGGTTTCTTCGATATTGGTAAAACCGCCAATACCCGAACCCATGGCCACACCGATGCGTTCACGGTTGGCGTCGGTGACTTCCAGACCAGCGTCACGCACTGCCTGAAAACCGGCTGCCAGGCCGTATTGAATGAACAGGTCGAGTTTGCGGGACTCTTTGATCGAGAGGTATTGCTCGACATTGAACCCCTTTACCGAGCCGCCAAAACGGGTGGAATAGGCAGAAAGGTCCGTGTGTTCGATCAGACCAATACCACTGCGGCCAGCCAGAATGCCCTGCCAACTGCTCGGCACATCCGTGCCCAGTGGCGACAACATACCCATACCGGTGACTACGACGCGTCTACGCGACACAGCACTCTCCTTTTTCTAATGACGACACTTTGCTTCAGAATCACTTTTCATCAGAGCTAAAGAAAAAACCGCACGCCGTTACAGCAGTGCGGTTTTTCCCTGACAGCAAGCGACGACTACAAACTATTACGCCTGGTGGCTGGTAACGTAGTCGATTGCAGCTTGAACGGTAGTGATTTTTTCAGCTTCTTCGTCCGGGATTTCGGTCTCGAATTCCTCTTCCAGAGCCATCACCAGCTCAACGGTGTCAAGGGAGTCGGCACCCAGGTCTTCAACGAAGGAAGCGGTGTTGACCACTTCTTCTTCTTTAACGCCCAGTTGCTCGGCAACGATTTTCTTGACGCGCTCTTCGATGGTGCTCATACCTTGTTTTCACTCCTAATGGACAAATTCAGGCAGCTGGCCAGTGGGTAAGTGTATAGAAAGCCATTTCAGCTTTTCAACTGAAAGGTTCACCCCGTACCCGGTCGGCCACCCGCGTATAAATTAAGTTGCAGCTTTATAACGGATTTTAGACAGCTCGTATGACATTTTTTTGAAGCGATCCGTCACAATTTAACTCATGTACATCCCGCCGTTAACCGGGATTGTAGCCCCAGTCACGTATGCCGCACCGTCGGATGCCAGGAAAGAGACCACATTCGCAATCTCTTGAGCCTGGCCCAGACGGCCCAGCGGAATCTGCGTCAGCAAGGCTTCACGCTGTGCTTCCGGCAGTTCGCGGGTCATATCGGTGTCGATGAACCCAGGGGCCACCGAGTTGACCGTAATCGACCGCGAGCCGACTTCACGCGCCAGTGCGCGGCTGAAACCTTCCAGACCGGCTTTCGCCGCGGCATAGTTTACTTGGCCTGCGTTGCCCATGGCACCCACTACGGAGCCAATATTGATAATTCGACCCCAACGCGCCTTGGTCATGCCGCGCAAAACGCCCTTGGACAGGCGAAACAGACTGTTCAAGTTGGTGTCGACGACGTCATGCCACTCGTCGTCTTTCATCCGCATCATCAGATTATCGCGGGTGATACCAGCATTATTCACCAGAATCGCCGGCGCGCCGAACTGTGCGGTGATCTCGGCCAGTACGGCAGCCACGGACTCATCGCTGGTCACATTCAGCTCAAGGCCGGTGCCCTGCACGCCGTTTTCCTTCAAGGTCGCGGCGATACGCTCGGCGCCCGCGGCGGAAGTGGCGGTGCCGATCACGACGGCGCCCTGACGGCCCAGTTCCAGGGCGATCGCCTGGCCAATGCCACGGCTCGCGCCGGTAACCAGTGCAACTTTACCTTGCAGACTCATGCAGGCTTCTCCTAAGTTCGGGGTTCAGGCCAGTGCCGCGCGAGCGGCCGCAAAGGCATCCGGGGTATTGAGGTTGGAGGTCGACACGCCGTCGGCGCAGCGCTTGTTCAGGCCGGCCAGGACTTTGCCCGGGCCGCACTCGACCAACTCGGTGGCGCCGTTGGCGGCCAGGGTCTGTACCGATTCAACCCAACGCACCGGCTTGTAGAGTTGTTCCAGCAGGTCGCGCTTGAGGGTGTCGAGATCCGCGGCAACCGCCGCGCTGACGTTCTGCACCAGCGGGATCTGCGGCGCCTGCCAGTTGATGGCGGCGATGGACTCGGCAAAACGCTCGGCCGCCGGGCGCATCAGCTCGCAGTGCGACGGCACGCTCACCGGCAACGGCAAGGCACGCTTGGCGCCACGAGCCTTGCAGCCTTCGATGGCGCGCTCAACGGCGGCCTTGGCACCGGCAATCACCACCTGGCCCGGCGAGTTGAAGTTCACCGCGCTGACCACTTCGCCCTGGGCCGCTTCGGCACAGGCTGCGATCACCACCGCATCATCCAGGCCGAGAATGGCAGCCATGCCCCCCTGCCCGGCCGGAACCGCTTCCTGCATCAACTGGCCACGACGCTCGACCAGCTTGACCGCTTCAGCGAGGGTCAGGCTGCCCGCGGCGACCAGGGCACTGTATTCGCCCAGGCTGTGACCGGCGACGAACGCCGGACGCGCGCCGCCTTCCGCCAGCCACAAGCGCCACAGGGCGATCGAAGCGGTGAGGATGGCCGGCTGGGTTTTATCGGTTTGATTGAGTTGCTCTTCCGGCCCCTGCTGGGTCAGCGCCCACAGGTCGTAACCCAGGGCATCGGAAGCTTCCTTGAAGGTTTCCAGGATCAGCGGATATTGCGCGCCCAGCTCGGCCAACATGCCGAGGGACTGCGAACCCTGCCCTGGAAAGACGAATGCGAGGGATGTAGACATGTAACAAGCCCCTAATGATCTGGTCGTCGGATATAGGCGCTCCTACGATGGGAGCGCACGAAACTGACAGATTGGATGGTCAATTGAACCGGCCGGTCACATTTAAGCATTCCCGGGCCGATTCGCCTAAGGCAACAGATCTTCCAGGCGGCCGTGCAAGCGTCGCGGCAGGTTTTCCTGGATCTCGATCAACGCCCGTGCAATCGCACTCTGAAAGCCTTCCACCCCCGCCGAGCCATGGCTTTTCACCACGATGCCCTGCAAGCCGAGAAAGCTTGCGCCATTATGCCGCGCCGGGGCCAGGTCCTCCTGCAGGCGGCGCATCAGCGGCAACGCCAGGGCGCCGACCAGGCGTGTGGCCAGGTTGCGCTTGAACAAGGCCTCGATCCGCGTGGCAATCATGGTCGCCAGACCTTCGCTGGATTTAAGCAGGATATTGCCGACAAACCCGTCGCACACCACCACATCCGCCTCGCCGCGATACAAACCGTCGCCTTCGACAAAGCCGATGTAGTTCAACCCCAGCGCACCTTGCAGCAAAGCGGCGGCGAGCTTGACCTGCTGGTTGCCCTTGATGTCTTCGATGCCGATATTCAGCAAGGCCACGCGCGGACGGGCCACACCCAGCGCCTCGGCAGCCACCGAGCCCATCACGGCGAACTGGAACAGATGCTCGGCACTGCAATCGACATTCGCGCCCAGGTCGAGCAACTGGCAATAGCCTGTCTGCGTCGGTATCGCCGCGACTATCGCCGGCCGGTCGATCCCCGGCAAGGTCTTGAGCACATGCCGCGACAACGCCATCAGCGCGCCCGTATTGCCGGCACTGACACAGGCTTGCACCTTGCCATCACGCAACAACTCAAGGGCGACCCGCATTGAAGAGTCAGGCTTGCCACGCAGGGCTACCGCTGGCTTTTCATCCATGCCGATGGCTTCGCTGGCGGGCGTAATCGTCAGGCGCGCGCGATCCACCGCCGGATGGCTGGCAATCAGTTCTTCAAGAAGGGAAGGTTGACCGACGAGGGTCAGGTGCAGCGAGGGCGTAGCAGACAGGCTGGCAATACAAGCCTGAACAATGCTGCGGGGACCGAAGTCCCCGCCCATTGCGTCAATCGCGATGACTTGAGCAGACAAGTGATTACTCGTCAGCGCCCTTGTCAATCACTTTACGGCCACGGTATACGCCTTCTGGCGATACGTGGTGACGCAGGTGAATTTCACCGGTGGTTTTTTCTACAGACAGAGTGCTTGCCGTCAGGGCGTCGTGCGAACGACGCATGTCACGGGCAGAGCGGGATTTTTTGTTCTGCTGAACAGCCATAATTGATTAACTCCTAAACGTTTGGGTCACGCTTTAACTGCGCCAATACACTGAACGGGTTGGACCGCGTTACCTCGTCCTCGCTCGGTTCGGACTCGTCATCGAGGCCCGCCGGCTGCTGGCATTCTTCCGGATGATGAGCAGGCACAATGGGCAAGGCGAGCAAAAGCTCCTCCTCGATCAGTGCATGCAGATCCAAAGGATCTTCGCCCAGTTCCAGCACGTCATAACCTTTCGGCAACGACTGGGTATTCGCACCCTCCTTTACCACAGCGTAACTGCATTCGCTGTGAATCGGCAGGGTGACCAGCTCAAGACAACGCTGGCAAACCATTTTGACCTCGGTGTCGATAAAGCTGTGAATAACCACAGATTTACGTTCATCTCGTTCAAAAACGAATTTGGCCTGCACCGTACCGACAGTGTCGGAAAGCGGGTCGCAGAGTCTCTCCAAATCGGCCAGCAGCAATTCACCTTGAAGGGAAGTGCCACGATCAGCCAATTTGCGCGGGTCAACGTGAGGTGGAATCGGGTCATTCAACATAGGCGCAGCATTATAGGGATGCCCCCAGCCATGTCAAAGGAAATTCAGCCCTGTGCGTCAGCCGGTCGTCCCGCTAGAATCCCCGGTCGCCCTGAGGAGACGCCCATGCTGCCTTTATTACTCGCATCCAGCTCGGTCTATCGCCGGGAATTGCTGAGCCGCCTGCACTTACCGTTCATCTGCAGCTCACCGGATATCGATGAAAGCCACCGCGCAAATGAGTCAGCCGTCGAACTGGTCAAGCGCCTGGCCGAAGAGAAAGCCCGCGCCCTCGCCGCCCACCATCCAGGGCACCTGATCATCGGCTCCGATCAGGTCGCCACACTCGAAGGCCGGATCATCGGCAAGCCCCACACCTTCGAGAACGCCCGCGAGCAACTGCTGGCGACCAGCGGCAAGCGTGTCAGCTTCCTCACCGGGCTGGCGCTGCTGAACAGCGAGACCGGGCATTGCCAGGTCGACTGCGTGCCGTTCACTGTACACATGCGCGCGCTGGACGCAGAGCGGGTCGAGCGCTACCTGCGGATCGAGCAACCCTATGACTGCGCGGGCAGCTTCAAGGCCGAAGGGCTGGGCGTGAGCCTGTTCCAAAGCACCGAAGGCCCGGATGCGACCAGCCTTGTCGGCCTACCGCTGATTCGCCTGGTGGATATGCTGCTGGCCGAGGGCGTGCAAATCCCTTAAACCAGCGCAAAACCAAATGTGGGAGGGAGCTTGCTCCCGATAGCAATGGATTAGTCAGCTTATCTGTAGCTGACCCACCGCAATCGGGAGCAAGCTCCCTCCCACATTTATCTACGCAGACCTTGGGATCTCAGCGCAGGGTCGGGCCCTGGAAGCCCATGTACAAGGCCAACTTCTCCGCCACGCTGGCGCCGAGCTTCTTGGAGAAACGGTCAAACGGCGACTCCTGAACGGTGAAGTCCACCAGTTCCTTTTCACCAATCACGTCCCGCGCCACCGAACTGGCACTACCCAGGCCATCGATCAAGCCCAGCGGCAAGGCCTGCTCGCCAGACCAGACCAGCCCGGAGAACAGCTCCGGATGGTCCTTGTCCTTCAGACGATCACCGCGCCCTTGCTTGACGCTGGCAATGAACTGGCGATGAGTGGTGTCGAGCACGCTCTGCCAGAACTGGGTTTCATCGGCCTTTTGCGGCTGGAACGGGTCGAGGAACGCCTTATGCTCGCCCGAGGTGTAGGTGCGACGCTCCACACCGAGCTTCTCCATGGTGCCGACAAAGCCGTAACCGGCCGCCGTGACGCCAATGGAACCCACCAGGCTGGCCTTGTCGGCGTAGATCTGGTCAGCGGCACTGGCGATGTAATACGCACCCGAGGCGCCCAGGTCGGAGATCACCGCGTACAGCTTGATCTGCGGATGCAGTGCGCGCAGGCGGCGAATCTCGTCATACACGTAGCCCGACTGCACCGGGCTGCCGCCCGGGCTGTTGATGCGCAGGATCACGCCCTTGACCTTGGGGTCTTCGAACGCGGTGCGCAGACTGGTGACGATATTGTCGGCGCTGGCGGACTCCTTGTCGGCAATCACCCCGCGCACTTCGATCAAGGCGGTATAGCTGGAGCCACGGGTCGCGGTTTTTTCCATGTCCACCAGCGGGCTGAACAGCACCAGCATGCCGAGCAGGTAAACAAAGGTCAGCAGCTTGAAGAAAATCCCCCAGCGCCGCGAACGACGCTGCTCTTGCACGCTGGCCAGAAGGGTCTTCTCCAGCAGCTTCCAACTCTTGTCGTCACTGCTGTCGGCCTTTTCGGGCGCTTTCCACTCATCACTCATGCCATCTACCCCAGCAAAGACTCAGTGGGCCCGGCTGAGCCAGGCCTGCAATTCAGAAAAATGATCGATCGTCAGCCTGGGCTCGTATGCCTGCAGCGCCTCGGCAGCCTGCGCACCGTAGCTGACCGCCACGCTGTCCATGCCGGCGTTGCGCGCCATCATCAGGTCGAAGGACGCGTCGCCGACCATCAACGCCTGGCGTGGCGACACGCCGCAATGGGCGAGGATCTGCTCAAGCATCAGCGGATGGGGCTTGCTGGCGGTTTCGTCCGCGGCGCGGGTAACGTCGAAATAGTCTTCCCAGCCGTGGGCCTTGAGCACCCGGTCCAGGCCGCGGCGGGCCTTGCCAGTGGCGACCGCCAGCTGATAACCCTCGGCGCGGAACGCTTCCAGGGACTGCACCACGCCATCAAACAGCGGCGAAGGCTCGGCCTCCAGCGCAATGTAGTGATCGGCATAATGCTCGCGGAACGCGACCAATTCAGCGTCAGCGATGTGCGGGTACAAAGTGCGAATCGCCTCAGGCAACCCCAGGCCGATAATGCCCTTGACCGCCAGATCGCTGCACAGCTCGAAGCCAGAACGCGTCGAGGCCATGTGCATGGCCTCGACGATACGGCCAATGGAGTTGGCCAGCGTGCCGTCCCAATCGAAAATCAGCAGTTTGTAGTCAAGGTGCGGCACTCAAACGCTCCACGGTCTTGGCCCACATCTCATCGACCGGCGCCTGCAATTTCAATTCGCCACCATCGGGCAGCGGTACGGTGAGCATGTAGGCGTGCAGGAACAGGCGTTTGCCGCCCAGGTCGCGAATCTCCTTGGAGAACGCCTCGTCGCCGTACTTGGTATCACCGGCAATGCAGTGGCCCGCATGCAGGGTGTGCACGCGAATCTGGTGAGTGCGCCCGGTGACCGGCTTGGCCTCGACCAGGGTGGCAAAGTCGCCGAAGCGGCGCAGCACCTTGAACAGGGTCAGGGCTTCTTTGCCCTCCTCGTCCACTTCGACCATGCGCTCGCCGGAGCGCAGGTTGCTCTTCTGCAACGGCGCGCGCACGCTCTTGATCGAGCTGGCCCAGTTGCCGCGCACCAGCGCCATGTAGCGTTTGTCCACGCCATCGCCGCGCAGGGCGGTGTGCAGGTGGCGCAACATGCTGCGCTTCTTGGCGATCATGAGCAGGCCGGAGGTGTCGCGGTCGAGGCGATGGACCAGCTCCAGCTCCTTGGCATCCGGACGCAACTGACGAAAGGCTTCGATCACGCCGAAACTCAGGCCGCTGCCGCCGTGAACCGCAATGCCGCAGGGCTTGTTGATCACGATCAGCTTGCTGTCTTCGTAGACAATCGACGCTTCAAGGCGCTGCAACAGGCCCTGGGCCAGCGGCACAGGTTCGTCGCGCTCAGGCACGCGCACCGGCGGCACCCGCACGATATCGCCCGCCTGCAGCTTGTACTCGGGCTTGATGCGACCCTTGTTCACGCGCACTTCGCCTTTACGCAAAATGCGGTAGATCAAGGTCTTGGGCACGCCTTTGAGCCTGGCCAGGAGAAAATTGTCGATGCGTTGGCCGGCATATTCCGGCGAGACCTCGAGCAGCTGGACGCTGGGGGTCTGGGGGGCGGTAGTCGTCATGTCGGCGATGATAACAATTTTTTATGGAATTGAAGCACTTAATCATTACTGCTATAGTCGCGAACGCCGCCAAAAGCGGCCTGGACAGAGGACTTGCGGCAAATTGCCGGCCCTGACCTTCGCAATTCATCAGGACGCGAGGCCGTCCTACGGGGCTTTCGTTACCTTGGAAAGCCCGAGATTGTAACAAGCGCAGGTGACATGAGGCCTGAAGCGAGTGCAGAAAGCAGAGTGAATACTCGCATTTTGCGCCGATATTTACGGCCAGTTCACAAAGTGCAGTCAGTCTTGGGACACACCATGGCGAATGCTTCGGAAACAACGCCTGTTAAGAGCCGAGTGAGAGCGCAATCGCCCACACTTGGTCTTGTTTAGCCATGAGCGTGGACTCCCCATTGGAGAACACGGTAAATGCCAACCCGCTGCGGATTCTGCGCGCGGCAGCACCCGAATTATCAGGGATACGTGTAGGGTGGAGATGCACAACCGTCGGACCGTGTAGCACTAGGCTTATATATAGACGCTTCATCTCGTCCACAGTCGCCGGTTGATTCCTCCTCCTGACCTTAGCTTTTGTTGAAGTGGTGCCTTTGTCACCACCGCTAACAAGCAGGACGCGTCCGTCGCGATACCAGCCCAATTCGCCGGTTATTGCTGGACACTGGAGTGGCCAACCACTCTTGACGCACCTGACACCGACCGTGAGAAGTCGTGTGTGCCGAACGCCGTTTCCGGCAGCCCGGAAACCGACGGTACAACATGAAAAGAATGCTGATTAACGCAACTCAACCCGAAGAGTTGCGTGTTGCGCTGGTAGATGGCCAACGCCTTTACGACCTGGACATCGAGTCCGGCGCACGCGAGCAGAAGAAGGCCAACATCTATAAAGGCCGTATTACTCGCATCGAACCAAGCCTTGAGGCTGCCTTTGTCGATTTCGGCTCCGAGCGCCACGGCTTCCTGCCCCTCAAAGAAATCTCCCGCGAATACTTCAAGAAAGCCCCCGAAGGCCGCGTGAACATCAAGGACGTCCTGAGCGAAGGCCAGGAAGTCATCGTCCAGGTCGAAAAAGAAGAACGTGGCAACAAGGGCGCCGCCCTGACCACCTTCATCAGCCTGGCCGGTCGTTACCTGGTACTGATGCCGAACAACCCGCGTGCCGGCGGCATTTCCCGTCGCATCGAAGGCGAAGAACGCAACGAACTGCGTGAAGCGCTGAACGGCCTGGTCGCTCCAGCCGACATGGGCCTGATCGTCCGCACTGCCGGCCTGGGCCGCAGCAGCGAAGAAATGCAGTGGGACCTCGACTACCTGCTGCAACTGTGGACCGCCATCAAAGAAGCGTCCCTGGATCGTTCCGCGCCGTTCCTGATCTACCAGGAAAGCAACGTGATCATCCGCGCCATCCGCGATTACCTGCGCCAGGACATCGGCGAAGTGCTGATCGACAGCGTCGAAGCCCAGGACGAAGCCCTGACCTTCATCCGCCAGGTGATGCCGCAGTACGCCAGCAAGATCAAGCTGTACGAAGACAGCGTTCCGCTGTTCAACCGTTTCCAGATCGAAAGCCAGATCGAGACCGCCTTCCAGCGCGTGGTCGAACTGCCTTCCGGCGGCTCCATCGTGATCGACCCGACCGAAGCCCTGGTGTCCATCGACATCAACTCGGCGCGCGCCACGAAAGGTAGCGACATCGAAGAAACCGCCCTGCAGACCAACCTGGAAGCGGCTGAAGAAATCGCCCGCCAGCTGCGCCTGCGTGATATCGGCGGCCTGATCGTGATCGACTTCATCGACATGACCCCCGCCAAGAACCAGCGCGCCGTGGAAGAGAAAGTCCGCGAATGCCTGGAAGCTGACCGTGCCCGCGTGCAAGTCGGCCGCATCTCGCGCTTCGGCCTGCTGGAAATGTCCCGTCAGCGCCTGCGTCCGTCCCTGGGCGAGAGCAGCGGCATTGTCTGCCCACGTTGCAACGGCACTGGCATCATCCGTGACGTTGAATCGCTGTCCCTGGCGATCCTGCGCCTGATCGAAGAAGAAGCCCTGAAAGACCGCACCGCCGAAGTCCGCGCACAAGTGCCGATCCCGGTTGCCGCGTTCCTGCTCAACGAAAAACGCAACTCGATCACCAAGATCGAACTGCGCACCCGTGCCCGTATCGTCATCCTGCCGAACGATCATCTCGAAACGCCGCACTTCGAAGTGCAGCGCCTGCGTGATGACAGCCCGGAAGCCCACAGCGGCCAGTCCAGCTACGAAATCGCCGCTGCCGCTGCCGAAGTGGAAGAAGTCCAGCCAGCCGCCGCGACCCGCACCCTGGTTCGCCAGGAAGCCGCCGTGAAGACCGCTCCGGCGCGTGCCAACGCACCGGTTCCGGTTGAAGTGGCTGCCCCGGTCGCAGCCCCGGCCGCCTTGCCTGAGCCAAGCCTGTTCAAGGGCCTGGTGAAATCGCTGGTCAGCCTGTTCGCCAGCAAGGAAGAGCCTGCGGCACCGGTGGTGGTCGAAAAACCTGCCACCGAGCGTCCGGCGCGTAACGAAGAGCGTCGCAACGGTCGCCAGCAGAGCCGTAACCGCAACGGTCGCCGTGACGAAGAGCGCAAGCCGCGCGAAGAACGGGCCCCGCGTGAAGAGCGCGCACCCCGTGAAGAGCGTGCGCCTCGCGAAGCCCGTGAAGAGACCCCGGTCGTAGCCCGCGAAGAACGCGCACCGCGCGAAGAGCGCGCACCACGCCCACCACGCGCACCGCGTGAAGATCGCAAGCCGCGTGGCGAGCGTGAAGAACGTGTGCGTGAACTGCGCGAGCCGCTGGACGCTGCGCCAGCCGTTGCCGCCGCTGCTGTTGCCGCCACTACCGAGGAAGAACGCCCGGCTCGCCCGCCGCGTGAAGAGCGTGCGCCACGTGAAGAGCGTCAACCGCGCCCACCGCGTGAAGAACGTCAACCACGTACCGAGCAGGCGGCTGCCGCCAGCGAAGAAGAAGTGCTGACCGGCGAAGAGCAACTGCAGGAAGACGGCCAGGACAACGCCGAAGGCGATCGTCCGCGCCGCCGCTCCCGTGGCCAGCGTCGTCGCAGCAACCGTCGCGAGCGTCAACGTGACGCCAACGGCAATGTGATCGAAGGTTCGGAAGAAGCCGGCGAGAACGCAGAAGCCGCTACCAGCGAACCGACCAGCACCGAACTGGCTGCCGGCCTGGCCGTTACCGCCGCTGTTGCCAGCTCGGTCATCAGCGCACCAGCCGAAGCCCAGGCTCACGAGCAGGCTGAACGCGCCACTGCCGCTGTCGAAGAAACCCTTGCGGTAGAAGCGCCAGTCGCCGAGACCCCAGTGGTTGAAGCACCGGTCGTAGAAGCAACCACCCCGATCGAAGCCCCCGCGGCTCCGGAAGTGGAAGTTGCGCCGGTTCGCGAAGTCCAGCCGCAAGAAGAAGTGGCTGCCGCCGAGCCTGCCCCAGTGGTTGAGCCACAGCCAGTGGTTGAAGCTGTTGTAGAAGCTCCGGTTGTCGAAGCCGCCACCCCGGCCGTGCGTGAAGTTCGCGAAGAACAGACCGCCTTCCAGTGGACTGCCGAACCTGCCGCCCCGGTTGAAGCGCCTGCCCCCGTGGTAGAAGCCGCACCGGCCCCGGTTGCCGAAGTGGTTGAAGCCGCTCCGGTAGTGGTTGCCGAGCCTGCGCCAGTGGTTGAAGCGCCCGTGGTTGCCGAAGCCGCCGCCCCGGTGGTTGAAGCCGCACCGGCCAGCGCCCTGACCGAAAACGGCCGTGCGCCGAACGACCCACGTGAAGTGCGCCGTCGTCGCAAGGAAGCCGAAGCGGCCGCCGCTGCTGCCGCTGCCGCACCGGCTGTCGCCGAAGTGGTCAAGCACGCTGCCCCTATCGTCGACGAGACCCCGCGTTCCGTTGAAGAAGTGGCAGAGCACCACCCAAAGGCCCTGGAAGAAGAGCACGAGCCTAAACCCCTCGTCTGATTCCATCAGCCACTGAAAAGCCCCGCCTGATCACTCAGGCGGGGCTTTTTTATGCCAACAAATTCTGAAAACACCGAAGATTCAATGTGAGAGGGGGCTTGCCCCCGATGGCGGAGGGACAGGCACAGATGTTGAACCTGTCACTCCGCATTCGGGGGCAAGCCCCCTCCCACATTTCAGAGCGGTTTGAAATCCAACAGATGCGGCAGATCCACATCCCAGAGTACGCCAGGGTCGTTTACCTGGATCTCGCGCACCTGCCCCTGGGCAAACAGCGGCTTGGCCCCGCGATCGCCCGTCAACGCCATCAACGCCGGGCCGAACGCCCGCCCAAACGCAACCGGATGCCCATATTGGCCGGCATGCACCGGCACGCTGATACCATCTATGCGCTCCAACACCCGTTCAATACTGGACGGCAGAATGAACGGCATATCACCCAGCACCACCAGCCAGCCATCACTGGAACCACTGGCCGCGACCGCTGCCGCAATGCTGTCGCCGATTCCGGCCGAGCACAGCTGCACTACCTCGCAGCCATGGACCTGCGCCAGACGAATGACTTCAAGCCGCTCGGGCGACGTCACCAGCACGCGCTTTAGCACCCACGCCGGCAAATTCACCAGCACCTGCTCGATCACCGGCCGCACCACCCCGTCCCGGCCGACGCACTCAGCCAGCAATTTATCCCGATCTGCCCCGGCTTCAGCGCGAAAACGACTGCCCTGCCCCGCCGCCAGCACAATCACCGTGACGGTCATTCAACCTGCACCGACAGCGGCTTTTTCTGCAGTGGCGCCACGCCATTCTTGATCGCGACAATTTCCGCCAGCAACGACAGCGCGATCTCCGCCGGTGTATGGCTGCCGATATGCAAACCGATCGGCCCATGCAACCGCGCGATCGCCTGCGCAGACAACCCCAGCGCCGCCAGGTTTTCCCGGCGTTTACGCGTATTGACCCGCGAACCCAGCGCGCCGATATAGAACGCATTGGAGTTCAGTGCCGTCAGCAACGCCATATCGTCCAGACGCGGATCGTGGGTCAGGCAGACGATGGCCGTGCGTTCGTCGGTCTGGATGTTCAGCACCGCTTCATCAGGCATGCCGGGCACAAAGCGGCCGTGCGGTTCTTCCCAGCCATACGCGAACTCTTCACGCGGGTCGCAGATCAGCACTTCAAAATCCAGCAACCGCGCCATCTGCGCCACGTAGCGGGACAACTGCCCGGCGCCGATCAACAGCAGGCGCCAGCGCGGGCCATAAATGGCGCGCAGGCGCTCGCCGTCGAAGCTCACCACGTCGGTCTTGCTCGCGGGGCTCAAGCTCACGTCGCCGGTGGCCAGGTCCAGCTCCCGAGCGACGATTTCATGGGCGTCACAGCGCGCCAGCAACTCGGCCACCCACTGCCACTCCGTCACGCGCTCTTCGGTCAGGCGCAGGGTGCCGCCGCACGGCAGGCCGAAACGCGCCGCTTCATCGCGTGTCACGCCGTAGGTCACCAACTGCACCGCGGGCCCGTCGTCCGCCAACCGACCATCCTGCAGACGCGCAATCAAGTCGTCTTCAATGCAACCGCCGGACACCGAGCCGATCACCACCCCGTCACCGCGCAAGGCCAGCATGGCCCCGGGCGGACGCGGCGCGCTGCCCCAGGTCTGGACCACGCTGTACAACACCACCCGCTGCCCCGCGCGGCGCCATTCGAGCACGCTGCGCAGGACATTCAGATCCACGCTGTCCATCAAGCCTTCGCCTCCTGCCAGCCTTGCAACTGATAACGCACGGGCAGGTTGCGAATACGCTTGCCGGTGGCGGCAAAGATCGCGTTGCACAGCGCCGGCGCAATCGGCGGCACGCCGGGCTCACCGACACCGCCCAACGGCACCTCGCCCTGTGGCGTGACTAGGTGGACCGCGACGACCTTGGGCGCCAGGGACATGCGCGCCACTTCATACATATGGAAGTTGTCCTGCTGGACCTTGCCGTCCTTGAAGCTGATCTCGCCCAATACCGCGTTGCCCAGGCCCATCACGCAGGCGCCTTCGAATTGCGAGCGAATGCGTTCCGGGTTGATCTGCGGGCCGCAGTCCACAGCGATATCCGCCTTGTGGACGATCAGCGTGCCGTCGTCTTTGACTTCCACCTCGATCACCGCCGCCACATAGGTGACAAAACTGTAATGCACCGCCAGCCCCAGGCCTCGCCCCTTGGGTAGCGTGCGCCCCCAGCCGGCGGCTTTGGCGGCGGTTTCGAGGACGCCGCGCAGGCGGGCGGTATCGATCGGGTAGCGCTCCGGGGATTCGCCGTAGTTCCACTCATCGCTCAGGGTTTTCGGATCGATCTGACGGTCCGGCCCAAGCAGTTTGAGTTGGTACTGCAACGGGTCCTGGCCGGCCTTGTGCGCCAGCTCATCGACAAAGCTCTGAATCGCAAAGCCATGCGGGATGTTCGATACCGAGCGGTACCAGCCAACCCGGGTGTGGGCGGCGGCTTCGGGGTTTTCCAGGCGCACGTTGGGAATCGCGTAGGCCATGTTGGTAAAGCCCATGCCCAGCTCGAACGCCGCCTCGTGGTTCATCCCCGGTGCAAACAACGCGGTGATGCTCGGCGCGACGGTGCGGTGCAGCCAGGCGGAAGGCAGGCCGTCCTTGTTCAGGCCAGCCTTGAGGTACTCGGCGGAAACCGTGTGGAAGTAGGAGTTGTGGATGTCATCTTCACGAGTCCACTGCACGCGCACGGCCTTGCCGGGGAATTCCTTGGCGAGGATGGCCGCCTCGACCACGAAGTCCGGCTTGGACTTGCGACCGAAACCGCCGCCCAGCAGCGTGACATTGATCGTCACGTTATCGAAAGGCAGGCCCAGGCGCTCGGCGACGCGCTCACGGGTCACCTGGGGCGCCTGGCTGGGGGCCCAGGCTTCGCACTGGCCCTTGTCGAAACGGGCAACGGCAACCATCGGTTCCATCGGTGACTGGGCCAGATGCGGCAAATAATAAGCGGCGTCCAAAGTGCTGTCGGCCTCGTTCATCGCCTGCTCGAGGGTGCCGGTGTTGCGCACCACTTTGCCCGGTTGCCGCGCGGCCGCTTCCAGTTCCTTGCGGTAATCGATCGAGTTGTAGCCGGCGTTGACGCCGTCATCCCAGACAATCGCCAGCGCTTCGCGGCCCTTGATCGCTGCCCATGTGTTGCTGGCCACCACGGCCACGCCGCCCAGTGGCTGGAACTCCGAGGGCAGAGGCCGGCTTTCGATTTCGAGGACCCTGATCACCCCCGGCACCTTCAACGCCGCACTGGCATCGAAGGATTTGACCTTGCCGCCATACACTGTCGGCCGTGCAATGGTGGCGTAGAGCATGCCGTCGAAATGCACGTCCGCGCCGTAGACCGCGCGACCGTTGACGATATCGGCGCCGTCGATGGCCTTGACGCCCTCTTTGCCGATGTAGCGGAACTCCGACGGCTGCTTGAGGCGCAGCGTGTCGCGCGCCGGCACCGCCAATGCTCCGGCAGCGGCGGCCAGCTCGCCATAGCCCAAGGTGCGACCGCTGGGCTGGTGAACCACCTTATGCAGCTGCGCACGGCACTCGCCCAGCGGCACCTTCCACTGTTCGGCAGCCGCCTGTTCCAGCATCGCGCGCACACTCGCGCCGCAACGCCGCATCGGTTCGAACCAGTGGCGCATGCTGCGCGAGCCATCGGTGTCCTGGTTGCCGTAACGCACTTCGTCAGCCGGCGCCTGCTGGACGCGCACGTGGGCCCAATCGGCGTCCAACTCATCGGCGACTACCAGGCTCAGGCTGGTACGCACGCCCTGGCCCATTTCCGAACGGTTGCAGATCACGGTCACGGTGCCGTCGGTGGCAATGCTGACGTAGACCTTGGGGTCATCGATCAGCCCATGGGGCATGGCATCGCCGCCATACTTCTTGGCGGCATCGGCGGCAAACGCGGCGGGCAGGCCCCAACTGGCGGCGATCACCAGCGCGCCGGTGGCGCCGACGCCCTTGAGGAAACCGCGACGGCTGAGGTTATCGAGGACGAAATCAGCGGGTAAGCGGTTCATGCCTTGGCCCCCTGCAGGTGCGTCGAGGCCTGGCGGATCGCGATCTTGATGCGGTTGTAGGTGCCGCAGCGGCAGATATTGCCGACCATCGCCTCCTCGATCTGCTCGTCGCTGGGGTTGGGGTTGGTTTTCAGCAGCGCGGTGGCCGACATGATTTGCCCGCCCTGGCAGTAACCGCACTGGGCCACGGCACTGTCCAGCCAGGCTTGCTGCACGACCTGGCCGATGGGGTCGGTGTGCAGGTTGTCGATGGTGCTCACGGCCTGGCCCTTGACCGCGCCGATCGGGGTGATGCAACTGCGCGCCGGGGCGCCGTCGATATGAATGGTGCACGCGCCGCACAGGCCCATGCCGCAGCCGAATTTGGTGCCGTTGTAACCCGCCACATCGCGAATCGCCCACAACAGCGGCATATCCTCGGTGACGTCCAGTTGATGGTCTTGACCATTGAGTTTCAGGGTAATCATTGGGCACGCCCGCCTATTTTTTGCATTTAGGGGCGAGCCATCTGCCGCGAAAGGTATCGCTGGTTCGGGTGCGCGCAGATGGGCTCAGGCTGAGGAGGCTCTCTTGCGAAGACGGATCTTCACCGGGCCTTTGATGGAGCATTGACTAACTGTAAACCAAAAAATTCGAATTTGGCCGCGCAGAAACGCAAACGCCCCGAACCAGTCGGGGCGTTTGCGGATTGCTGTGGGCGTCAGTTCACGCCATCAGCGGGTTACTTGATCACCGGCGCAGGGCCTTCGGCCACGCCCAGGTCATCTTCTTCACGGGTGTCGGAGATCCCACGACCACCGGAAGCCAGCTCGACTTGCAGCTTATCTTCGTCCAGTTCGTTGACCCACTTGGCGACAACCAGGGTCGCCACGGCGTTACCGACCAGGTTGGTCAGCGCACGGGCTTCGGACATGAAGCGGTCGATACCGAGGATCAGCGCCAGGCCGGCAACCGGCAGGTGGCCTACGGCCGACAGGGTCGCGGCGAGTACGATGAAACCACTGCCGGTCACGCCTGCAGCACCTTTGGAGGACAGCAGCAGCACCAGCAACAACGTGATCTGATGGGTGATGTCCATGTGGGTGTCAGTCGCCTGGGCGATGAACACAGCAGCCATGGTCAGGTAGATCGAGGTACCGTCGAGGTTGAACGAGTAGCCGGTCGGGATCACCAGGCCAACCACGGATTTCTTCGCGCCCAGACGCTCCATCTTGATCAGCATGCGTGGCAGTGCCGATTCAGACGAGGACGTACCCAGAACGATCAGCAGCTCTTCACGGATGTAGCGGATCAGTTTCAGCACGCTGAAACCGTGTGCGCGGCAGATGGCGCCGAGCACCACGACCACGAACAGGACGCAGGTGATGTAGAAGCAGATCATCAACTGGCCCAGTTGCACCAGCGAGCCGACACCGTAGGCACCGATGGTGAACGCCATGGCGCCGAGGGCACCGATTGGCGCGAGCTTCATGATCATGTTGATGATGTTGAACATCACGTGGGCGAAGCGATCGATGAAGTCCAGCACCGGCTTGCCGTAGGCACCCAGGCGATGCAGGGCGAAACCGAAGATCACCGAGAACATCAGCACTTGCAGGATGTCACCGTTGGCGAATGCGCCGACGATGGTGTTCGGGATCACGTTGAGCAGGAAGCCAACGATGCTCTGGTTCGCACCGGCCGTGGCATAGGCCGCGATTTTCGAAGCGTCCAGGGTGGCCACGTCGATGTGCATGCCAGCGCCCGGCTGCACGACGTTCACCACGAACAGGCCGATCAGCAGGGCGATGGAGGACACGACTTCGAAGTACAGCAGCGCGTAGCCGCCGGTTTTGCCGACCGATTTCATGCTCTGCATGCCAGCGATGCCGCTGACAACGGTGCAGAAGATGATCGGGGCGATGACCATTTTGATCAGTTTGATGAACCCGTCACCCAGCGGCTTGAGCTCCACACCAGTCTGCGGGTAGAAGTGACCGAGCAAAATACCGATAACGATGGCAACGATCACCTGGAAATACAGGGATTTGTACAGTGGCTGACGAGTCGTCATTGCAAAGTTCCTCAATCGTCCCGTGTGGCAAATATCCGCCATTGCCCACGGCACTTGAATTGCGAACCCTCCTGCACTGGAGGGATTTGTTGTTTGCGAGACCTGTAGGACCAAGCCTGCGCTGTAATCCTTATCGCAAACGTCGTGCCACTTTGCTGAAACGGCCTGAAGCCCCCTAGACATCAGGGCTGGAGGGATCAAGGCGCGTCTGAGCGCCGTCCATTGCATGGCGGGTTTCCGCCAACTCGCCGTATCTCGTCCTACAATTTGGCGGATATCCGCCTTGTCGCTGTAGCGGGTGATGGCTACCATCCGCCCTTCCATGGACGAGGCCCTTGCATGCGCGAACGTACCATCGCCAGTCACTACGCCCGAGCGGCCCTCGGCGGTGCGCGCCGGGCCGGCTACGACTACTCGGGCCTGTTGCAGCAGGTGGGCATCACCCCGGAACTGCTGAACGAACCCCGCGCCCGCATCGCCCCGGAACAATTTACCCGGCTGTTGCAAATGCTCTGGCTCGCGCTGGACGACGAATACCTGGGCTTTGCCGAAGGTCCGAGCAAGCGCGGCACGTTCGCCATGATGTGCCACGCGCTGATCCATTGCCGCACCCTGGAGAAGGCACTCGAACGCGGCCTGTTGTTTTACAGCCTATTCCCACAAGGTCCGCGTTGGCAGCTGACACGGGAAGGCGAAATGGCCCGCTTGAGCCTGGACGACTCCCAGCTCGGGGACCCGGATCACTTTCTCAGCGAATCCCTGCTGCTGATCTGGCATCGCCTCGGCAGTTGGTTGATCGGCCAGCGCATCCGCCTGCAACAGGCCACGTTCAGCTACCCGATGCCGGCCCACGCCAGCGAATACGACCTGTTGTTTCCCTGCCCGCAGGTGTTCGGCGCACCGAACAGCAGCCTGGTGTTTCCTGCGCGTTACTTGAGCCTGCCGCTGCTGCAGGACGAGCGCACCCTCAAGCATTTCCTGCAGCGCTCCCCCGCCGACTTGTTGTCGCGGCCCGATGAGGGCGACAGTTTGAGCAGCCAGATCCGCCGCCTGCTCAGCCGTGACCGCACACCCTGGCCGGACCTGGACGCCGTTGCCCAGCACCTGCACATCAGCCCGCAGACCCTGCGCCGACATCTGCGTGAAGAAGGCAGCAGTTTTCAAGCGCTCAAGGATGAGCTGCGGCGGGACATCGCCATTTACCACCTGGGACGCGCGGATCTGTCATTGCAGGAAATTGCCGAGCAGCTCGGGTTCTCCGAGCCGTCGGCGTTTCATCGGGCGTTCAAGAAGTGGACGGGATTGACGCCGGGGGCTTATCGGGCACAGGAGAGTTAGGCAGGCGCCACTCAAGGAAGGTCAAACGGTCGGAAAGTGGATCTTGAACGCCGCGCCCCCCAAAGGCGAGTCGCCCAGGGTCAGGCGCGCGCCGTAGCTTTCAATGATGTCCTTGACCACCGCCAGGCCGATCCCCTGCCCCGGGTGCTGGCGGTCCAGCCGCTCGCCCCGTTGCAGAATCCGCGCGCGCTGGTCGGGCGGCACACCGGGGCCGTCATCTTCGATGCACAGTTCGATGCCATCCAGACTTTCCACCAGGCTGATACGCACTTCGCTCAGGCACAGGCGGTAGGCGTTTTCCAGCAGGTTGCCGAGCAGTTCCAGCAAAGCGCCTTTTTCGATGGGCACATCGCACGCGTCCGGCAATACGAAGCTCACTTTGACGTGCTTGTCGCGGTAGACCTTGTCCAGCGTGTCGCACAGGCTTTGCAGTACCGGCTGCAGGCGTACCTGATGGCGTACCAGGCCGCTTTTACGCAAGCTGGCGCGCTGCAACTGGTAGCTGATCTGCTGGCTCATGCGTTCGATCTGCGATTGCAGCACCCAGGCCTGGTCGCGGTCTTCGGGGCGCTGGGCCATGTCTTCGCTCACGCCCTGCAACACCGCCAGCGGGGTTTTCAGGCTGTGGGCCAAGTCGTCGAGGGAATCGCGGTAGCGGGTACGCTGCTCGCGTTCACTGTGCAGCAAGCGGTTGAGAGACCCGGTGAGGCGCAGCAGTTCGCGCGGGTGTTCTTCGCTGAGGCTTTCGCGGGTGCCGCCTTCGATCTGGTCCAGCTCCTGGCTCAGGCGCCGCAACGCTTGCAGGCCCCAGGTCAGGCCCAGCCAGAGCAACGTCAGCAACACCAGCAACGCCGCGCCGAAGCCCAGGTAGAGGTTTTCGCGCAGGCCTTCGAGGGTCAACTGGTATTCGCGCACCGGTTGCAGCGCGACGATGCTGAACGCCGCACTCTTGCCGCCGAGCAGCTTGACCTCGACGTCATACACGAAGAATTCCTGGCCATTACCCTCGCGAATCCGCGCAAACTCATTACCGCGCCCGTCATAGCGCGGCCTGTAGTTGATGTTTTCTTCCTGGGTCGCCCGCGAGCGCCACACCAGATGGCCTTCGCGGTCGTAGATATAACCGAGCAACCGGCTATCGGTGAGGTTGAAGCGTTCGTCCGGCAACTGCGCCGGCATTTGCAGGCGGTTGTTTTCGACCCGCGCCGCCGAAATCAAGGTGGTGACGTCCGACGCCAGGCGCTGCTCGATCGAGTCCTGCAAGGCCAGGCTGAACGCGCCCTGCATGGCCGGCAACAAACCCAGCATAAACAGCACGGCCAGGGTGGCGGCCGCCAGCATCAAGCGCACACGTAACGAGCGAATCAACGACAGCGCTCATTGAACAGATAGCCCAGGCCACGCACGGTGTCGATCGGCTTGAACCCACCCGGGCCTTCCAGTTTACGGCGCAGGCGGCCGACCAGCACTTCGATGACATTCGGGTCGCGCTCGTCGTCATCGGGGTAGAGCTGCTCCATCAAGCGATCCTTGGGCACTACCTGCTGATGGTGACGCATCAGGTACTCGAGAATCCGGTACTCGTAGGCGGTCAGCGCCAGGGGCTGCTCGTCCAACGAGGCCTGCTTGCGGTTGAGGTCCAGCAGCAAGGGGCCGGCGACGATGGTCGATTGGGTAAAGCCGCTGGAACGACGCAGCAACGCGTTCATCCGCGCTTCCAGTTCTTCGAACTGGAACGGCTTGACCACGTAGTCGTCGGCGCCGGCGGCCAGGCCTTCGACCTTGTCCTGCCAGTTGCCGCGAGCGGTGAGGATCAGGATCGGGAAGGTCTTGTCCTGGGCGCGCAGTTGGCGGATCAGATCAAGACCGCCCATGCCGGGCAGGCCGAGGTCGATGATCGCCAGGTCATGGTTGAATTGGCCAGTCTGGTACAAGGCCTCCTCCGCGTTGGCCACGGCTTCGACCACGTGCCCGCTGTCGGTCAGGCGGGTATACAGGTGATGACGCAACAGAGCCTCATCTTCCACGACCAGCAATTTCATAAGGCTCTCCAAAGCAAATCAACTGTCCGACAGAGGGATATCATAGCGGCCCTGCAGGTCTTGCGGGCGCAGTTTAATGCCATTGTATTGGCCACCAAGATGCTCATAACCGGCACGATACGTCGCCTGCGGGCTGCTCGAGCCCAGCGACTGGCCCCAAGGCGCGGCCTGGCTGCGCACCGCCTCGAAGCTCACACGCTGCATCAGCGTGCTGGATTTCTTGGTTCTCTCGCTACCGAATGCCGCAAAGGCGCCATCGCTGGCCTGCGCCCCGGCGGTGGCAGTGAACATGGTCAACGCCAACATCAGCTTCTTGATTGCAGTCATGGTACTTACCTCCACGTAGGCTGTAGGTCCACATTACGCAAGCGCCCCTGAACTCCCCCTGAACAGGCTCTGAACCTGGCCTGAACCGCTACGGACTATCCACTGGCGCGCCAACTCGGCAAAATACCGCCCATGACGCCCCTACCCGCTTGCTGCACCCCACTCGACGCCCATTGGCCACTGCCCGATCCCTTGCCGGGCACGGTGTTGTTCAGTACGCGTTTTGATCCGGCCCTGTTGATCGCCGGTGATTTCCAACGTAGCGCGGTGCCGCCGCCAGCGAGCATCCAGCGTTCGGTGGCCAAGCGCCAGGCGGAGTTTCTCGCCGGGCGGTTATGCGCCCGCGCCGCCTTGCAACAACTCGATAACCTGGACTGCGTGCCGGCAATCGGCGAAGACCGGGCGCCGGTGTGGCCGCCGCACATCAGCGGCTCCATCACCCACAGCAGCGGGCACGCGGCGGCAATCGTCGGGCACAAGGCGCAATGGCGCGGGCTGGGGATGGACCTGGAAAATGTCCTGAGCCTGGAGCGCGCGGAACGCCTGGCGGGGGAAATTCTCACCGCCGATGAGTTGCAGCGCATGGCCAGGTTGCCGCGTGAGCAACATGCGCGGCTGGTGACACTGACGTTTTCGGCCAAGGAGAGCCTGTTCAAGGCGCTCTACCCGATCGTGCAGAAGCGCTTCTACTTTGAGCATGCCGAAGTGGTGGAATGGTCCGAGCACGGCCAGATGCGGTTGCGGCTGCTGACGGAGTTGTCCGGCGAGTGGTGCCACGGCAAGGAGTTGGTTGGGCAATTTGCGGTGGATGGGGAACAGTTGTTGAGCCTTGTAGCAATCGGCGTCTGATCTAGCGTCATCGGGGGCAAGCCCCCTCCCACACTGGAATGCATTCCAAGAGGGGCGGTGCGAGGGTTCGGCTTGCTCCCGATAGCAGTATCAGGATTTATCCTGGTCCCGTGGCCAACTCAGGCTGAAGCACGCCCCTCCCAGGTTGTTGCTCTTGCTGATCAATGCCCGCCCGCCATGCCAATGAATAATCCGCCGCACAATCGACAAGCCCAGGCCATGCCCGCCCGAGGCGCGGGTGCGGCTGTCGTCCAGGCGCAGGAACGGCGTGAAGATGCGTTCCCAGGCGCTTTCCGGTACGCCGGGGCCATCGTCTTCCACATCGATGCGGCAGCGCACCTGGCCGACCTGGTAACTGATCAGCACCCGGCCCTGGGCATGGCGCATGGCGTTGCTCACCAGGTTCTGCAGGGCGCGGTGCAGGTAGCGCGGTTCGGCATCGACCCAGGCATCGTCCCAATGCACCGATGACAGGCAGATACCACGGCTCACGCTGACCTGCGGGCGCAGTGGCGATAATTCGCCGATCACCTGGTCGAGCAACGCATTGAGGTCGACCCGCTGGAAATTCAGCTCCGGCGCGCCCTGCTCCAGGCGCGCGTAGGTGAGCATTTCGTCGACCAGGCCGTCGAGGTCCTGAATATCGCTGTCCATACCTTCGAGGTATTTGCGCCGGGCCTGCGGGGTGGCGGCCTCGCCGATCATCTCCAGGCCGAAACGCAGGCGCGCCACCGGGGTGCGCAACTCGTGGGACACCGCGCGCACCAGTTCGCGCTGGATCGCGAGCAACTGCTGCAGGTGCTCGGCCATGCCATTGAAGGCGGCGGCCAGGCGCCCCACCGAGTCGGCGCCGCGCGCGGGCACGCGCACTTCCAGGTTGCCTTTGGCAATACGCGTGGCAGCGGCCTCAAGGCCTCTGAGCCGGCGCTCGAGCTGACGCACCAATAGATAGACGATCAGGCCAATCAGGGTCAGGCCGATCAATGCGATCAGGATCAACCATTGCGCCGGGTACGGGTTCATTTGATACAACGGGCCAATTTCAAGCACCCAGGGCGTGCCGACCATGCCGGCAAACACCCGAATCGAGTCGCCGCCCTTGCCCAGCGCCATCACCGTATCGCCCTCCGACACGCGGCGGCGCTGGTCGTCGTCCATATCGGCCTGATCGAGGGCCATCAGGTGCATCTCGAAGCCAAACCCTTTGGCTTCCTTTATATCCGCCAGGCGTTGCGGTTGCTCGGCCACCGGAAAACGCACCAACTCGTCGGCCAACAGGTAGATCGTCGCCCGCGCCAATTGCTCGCTGATCTGTTGCACTTCACCTTCCAGCACCAACTGATCCTGCTCGCTGACCAAACGCAGGACCCGCGCCGCATGGGGGCCGGTCTGTTGCACCAGCACCTGGCCATGCTGCAGGCGGGTGCGTTGACCGAGATCCAGTTGGGCATCGGTGTACGTGCGCAGCATCAGGGGAATGCCCAACAGGCGCTCCCACACCGCCAGTGCGCGCTGGCGCTCGATCGCGCTCATGGGTTGCAGGTTGTCGCCCATCAAGGCAAAGGTGCCGTGGGCCAGACGTTCACGGTACTGCCCGCTGCGCACGTCGTTGAGCAGGTGCAACGCCAGCACGCCCAGCAGCGCCACCAGGATCAGCGCCGCGCACATGCCGCCGTAGATGCGCAGGAAGATCGAGTTCACAGCGGTATGTCGGCAGCGGCTTCGGGGACGAACAGATAGCCTTTGCTGCGCACGGTCTTGATCAGGCGCGGGTGGATCGGATCGTCGCCGATTTTCGGACGGATGCGCGAGATACGCACGTCGATCGAGCGGTCCTGGCCGTCGTAGCCAATGCCGCGCAGGGCGATGAAGATTTCTTCGCGCGACAGGATGCGTCCGGCATTCGCCACCAGCAGCCACAGCAGGTCGAACTCGGCGCTGGTCAGTTCGATGCCCTCGCCCTGCAGCCAGGCTTCGCGCAGGGCGTTATCCACGAGCAGCGGGCCGAATTGCAGGCGGCGCTGGTTTTGCGCGACGGCCGGTTCCGCCGGCTCGCTGCGGCGCAACAGGGCCTGGATACGCGCCAGCAGCAGGCGCGGGCGCACGGGTTTGCACACGTAGTCGTCGGCGCCCATGTCCAGGCCCAATACCTGGTCCATGTCGTCGGTACGCGCGGTGAGCATGAGGATCACCCCGTCGTAGCGCTCGCGCACCTTGCGGCAGATGCTCAAGCCATCTTCGCCGGGCAGCATCAGGTCGAGGATCACCAGGTCCGGCTGTTCGGCGATGATCCGCGCCGCAGCCTGGGCGCCGTCGCTTTCCACCGACACGCGCAGGCCGTTGCTCTCCAGGGAATCACGGGTCAACTCGGCCAATCGCTCGTCATCCTCGACGATCAGGATTTGCCAGGCTTCATGCTCCACAGGTAATCCTCGTTGTTATTAGGGGATTGGTTGATCTTCGCCAGCCACACCTTATTTGTAATGTTGTGAGGGCATAACAATGATCGATTGTAGCCATGCCCCAACCCTCGAACACAAGCCAGGAAATGCATTCGGTGATGAGGTTTTTTTGTGATAGGGTTCGCGCCCTCAAAAATCCAAAGAGCCGTTTTTTTCTTGGAATATTCAGTGACAAACGGCGCGGTCCCGCAGTACTGCGGCCTACACGGGCATTCTACGTTTCATACACATTTTACTCACAGCGTTATCCACAGCCCCTGGATTGCTAAGCCTCCAAAAACGCATTATCTTGTACCTCGGCGCCAAAAAAACCCTACATGTAGGGTTTTGAACTAAAAGACCAAACACAAATCAGACAAGAAACTCAAGCCCTTTCTTGCTCCTGTTTGGTCCAACTCCAGCATTTTTTGAAAGCCCAAACCGCTCATGCGGATGGCAACCGTTTTAGCGCTCCAACAGCGCAAAACGGTACGGGTGTTGCAGTGCTTGAACCGGGCAACTGTCACCCACCAGGAATACGGCGAGGCGCTTTTGAGCGCCAAACCGAAGACTTCGGCATGGAAGCGGCGCGATAAGCCCCCCTTCCTCCTGTCCCGAAGTTGTTATGCCAGGCCAAGGCCTGCTGTAAGTGCTTCAGGACGGAACGGTGGGCACCGTGATGGTGCCCAAATAAATATAGAATGTGGAGACAACCCCCCATGCAAACCGACACAACTCGCGAGAACCCGCAGGGCTCCGTGCCGCAGGCCGCTGATTCGAATATGGATCTGTCCGCCACTGCACCCGGCCAACTGCGCGTGATCAAGCGTAACGGCACTGTCGTTCCTTACACCGATGACAAAATCACCGTCGCCATCACCAAAGCGTTTCTTGCAGTTGAAGGCGGCAACGCTGCCGCCTCGTCGCGCATCCACGACACCGTTGCCCGCCTGACCGAACAAGTCACCGCGACCTTCAAGCGTCGCATGCCTTCGGGCGGCACCATCCACATCGAAGAAATCCAGGACCAGGTCGAACTGGCCCTGATGCGTGCCGGCGAGCAGAAAGTCGCCCGCGACTACGTGATCTACCGTGATTCGCGCGCCAAGGAACGTGCCGTTCGCTCCCCGGCCGACGAAGCCGCCATACAGGCGCACCCATCGATCCGCATCACCCTGGCCGACGGCACCTTCGCGCCGCTGGACCTGGGCCGCCTGAACACCATCATCACCGAGGCCTGCGAAGGCCTGGAAGAAGTCGACGGCGACCTGATCCAGCGCGAAACCCTGAAGAACCTGTACGACGGCGTGGCCCTGACCGACGTCAACACCGCCCTGGTGATGACCGCCCGTACCCTGGTTGAACGCGAGCCGAACTACTCGTTCGTCACCGCGCGCCTGTTGATGGACACCCTGCGTGCCGAAGGCCTGGGCTTCCTTGGCGTGGCCGACAGCGCCACCCACCACGAGATGGCCGACCTGTACGCCAAGGCCCTGCCGGCCTACATCGCCAAGGGTATCGAATACGAATTGCTGAACCCGGTCCTGGCCACCTTCGACCTGGAAAAACTCGGCAAAGCGATCAACCACGAGCGCGATCAGCAGTTCACCTACCTGGGCCTGCAAACCCTGTACGACCGTTACTTCATCCACAAGGACGGTATCCGCTTCGAACTGCCGCAAGTGTTCTTCATGCGCGTGGCCATGGGCCTGGCGATTGAAGAGAAGCACAAAGAAGACCGCGCCATCGAGTTCTACAACCTGTTGTCGTCCTTCGACTACATGTCGTCCACGCCGACCCTGTTCAACGCCGGTACCCTGCGTCCACAGCTGTCGAGCTGCTACCTGACCACCGTGCCGGACGACCTGTCGGGCATCTACCACGCGATCCACGACAACGCCATGTTGTCCAAATTCGCCGGCGGCCTGGGCAACGACTGGACGCCGGTGCGCGCACTGGGTTCGTACATCAAGGGCACCAACGGCAAGTCCCAGGGCGTCGTACCGTTCCTGAAAGTCGTCAACGACACTGCCGTAGCGGTCAACCAGGGTGGCAAGCGCAAAGGCGCTGTGTGTGCCTACCTGGAAACCTGGCACATGGACATTGAAGAGTTCATCGAGCTGCGCAAGAACACCGGCGATGACCGTCGTCGTACCCACGACATGAACACCGCCAACTGGATTCCTGACCTGTTCATGAAGCGTGTCTTCGACGACGGCAAGTGGACCCTGTTCTCGCCATCCGAAGTGCCGGACCTGCACGACCTGACCGGCAAGGCCTTCGAAGAGCGCTACGAGTACTACGAAGCCCTCACCGAGTACCCAGGCAAGGTCAAGCTGTTCAAGACCATCCAGGCCAAAGACCTGTGGCGTAAAATGCTGTCCATGCTGTTTGAAACCGGCCACCCATGGCTGACCTTCAAAGACCCGTGCAACCTGCGCAGCCCGCAGCAGCACGTAGGCGTGGTCCACAGCTCGAACCTGTGCACCGAGATCACCTTGAACACCAACAAGGACGAGATCGCCGTCTGCAACCTGGGCTCGATCAACCTGCCGAACCACATCGTCAACGGCAAGCTGGACACCGCCAAGCTGGAGCGCACTGTCAACACCGCTGTTCGCATGCTCGATAACGTGATCGACATCAACTACTACTCGGTGCCACAAGCGCAGAACTCCAACTTCAAGCACCGTCCAGTCGGCCTGGGGATCATGGGCTTCCAGGACGCTTTGTACCTGCAGCACATTCCTTACGGTTCGGACGCAGCGGTCGAGTTCGCCGACAAGTCCATGGAAGCGGTCAGCTACTACGCGATCCAGGCTTCCTGCGACCTGGCCGACGAGCGCGGCGCCTACGAGACGTTCCAGGGTTCGCTGTGGTCCAAAGGCATCCTGCCGCTGGACTCGCAACAGATCCTGATCGCACAGCGCGGCCAGAAGTACATCGACGTTGACCTGAACGAATCCCTGGACTGGGCGCCGGTGCGTGCCCGTGTGCAGAAAGGTATCCGTAACTCCAACATCATGGCCATCGCACCGACCGCGACCATCGCCAACATCACTGGCGTGTCGCAGTCGATCGAACCGACCTACCAGAACCTGTATGTGAAATCGAACCTGTCGGGCGAATTCACCGTGATCAACCCGTACCTGGTTCGCGACCTGAAAGCCCGCGGCCTGTGGGACTCGGTCATGATCAACGACCTGAAGTACTACGACGGTTCGGTGCAGCAGATCGAGCGCATCCCGCAAGAACTCAAAGAGCTCTACGCGACTGCCTTCGAAGTGGACACCAAATGGATCGTTGACGCCGCCAGCCGTCGCCAGAAGTGGATCGACCAGGCGCAGTCGCTGAACCTGTACATCGCCGGCGCTTCGGGCAAGAAGCTCGACGTGACCTACCGCATGGCTTGGTACCGTGGCCTGAAAACCACTTACTACCTCCGTGCCCTGGCCGCGACCAGCACCGAGAAGTCGACCATCAACACCGGCAAGCTGAACGCGGTTTCCAGCGGCAACCACGGTGATGACTCGGTGCTCGCCGCACCGGCCGGCCCGGCCCCCGTGCCGAAAGCCTGCGCGATCGACGAGCCGGATTGCGAAGCCTGCCAATAAGCTGAGCACGTTCCGGGCTTGATGGCCCGGGATTTGAAAAGCCCCGATAACCCCTTGCTGCAGTTGGGTTTATCGGGGTTTTCTTTTGCCTGGGCAAAGGC
>NZ_VJWO01000050.1:0-46641 GCF_014889455.1 Pseudomonas sp. K8 | reverse complement strand
CTCGTAACGCATCCCCCCAGCCCCTTGGCCGGATATCGATGAATTCCACATACCGCCTCTCCCAGGTAATGAAACAACCCAACGCTTCTCGGCTTGATAGGTGGAAAGACAGGTGTGGTGCGTTCCAACAAAGGCGTGTCACCTCGTAACCGCATCGGGGGTGGGAAAAGGTCCTGATGCCAAATAAAACGCAAAAAAAAGCCCCTCGATCGAGGGGCTTCTTGTGCAGCGTTAGCGCATCAGGTCATCTGGATGATGGTCTGCATGATGGTGCTCTGGGTGGAGATGGTCTTGGCGTTCGCCTGGTAGTTGCTCTGGGCCTTGATCAGGTCCACCAGCTCGTTGGTCAGGTTGACGTTGGAGTTCTCCAGGGAGTTGGCCACGATCGAACCGAGGGTGCCGGCTTGAGGGGTGTCGTATCCCGGTTGGCCCGAGGCAAACGTCTCTCTCCAGGCCGTGCCGCCTGCCGGTTGCAGGCCTTGTTCGTTGTTGAAGCTGGCCAGGGAGATCTGGCCAATGGCCTTGCTCTGCTGGTTGCTGAAGGTGGCGAACAGTACACCGCTGCCGTCGATTTTCAGCCCGGTGATCTGGCCGGTGGCATAGCCATCGGTGACCGGCGGGTTGCGATAGCTGGCCGAATTGTACTGGGTGATATTCGCCATGTTGACCGCAATACCGCCGGTGTTGGCCGCGGCGCCGTTAGCCGTCCATACACCGTCGGTCACGGTGCCCGGTTTCCAGTTTGAAATGGTCAGGGTGGTGTTGGAGACTATGCTGGGCGGGGTGACCACGCCAGCGAGCTTACCGGCCGTGTCGAACGTCAGGGTCGACGCGACAGGTGCCACCGCGCCTGCGCCACTGATCGGGGTACCGTCAGGGTTACGCCCGTCGATCAAGGTGTAGGACTTCCATTGGTTGGAGTCCGTCTTCACCAGGTACTGCACCATCGGGTGAGCGTTGCCTTGGGTGTCGTACAAGGTGGTGCTGTACTGGGTGGTGAAGGTCTTGGTGTCGGTTGGGTTGAATGGCTTGGCCACCTGGTCGATCACCGGCTCCGAGGAGTTCAGGTTACTGCTGGAATCGACGGTGCTGGAGGCTTTTGGCGGCAGGTTCGACAAGTTGAGTTGCAGGTCGACCAAGCCGCCCTTGACGATCTTGCCGTTGTCATCCGCCGCGTAGCCTTGCAGGCGCGAAGTACCGGTGTTGTTGGTGATGTAGCCGTCTTTGTCCGCACGGAAAGCACCGCTACGGGTGTATTCCAGCGAACCGTCGCTGCCCTTCTGTACGAAGAAGCCACCGCCCTGGATCGCCATGTCCAGGATACCGCCACTGTTGTTGACGTCGCCCTGGGTGAATTGCTGGGACACGGCCGCCAGGTTCACACCGTTACCGATGCTGTTCTGGCCGGTGCCCAGCTTGGACGCCGCGTAGATGTCCGCGAATTCCGCACGAGACGATTTGAAGCCAGTGGTCGCGACGTTGGCGATGTTGTTGCCGGTCACGTCCAGTTGTTTGTTGGCTGCATAGAGGCCGCTCAGGCCGATGTTAAAAGACATGTTTCTCTCCCTCTGCCGTATTTAGCCGGCTCTATGTACCGATAGTCTGAATTTGCGACAGCTTGACGCTGCCCATGCCGCCCGCAAGGTTGAGCAGCATTTCGCCGCCGGTCTTGCTCAGGGTCACGCTGGTGACCGTCGCCGGCAGCGAAGTGGCCAGAGCCACTGCGTCGCCCGCGTCATTCTTGGTGGTGGCCGTAAAGGTGTAAGTCCCTGCCGGGGCGACCTCACCGTTGGCGTTCTTGCCATCCCAGATGAAGTCGGAACTGCCCGCGCTCTGTGCGCCCATATCGAGGGTACGCACCACGACACCGTCTTTGTCGGTAATCTTGACCGAGACGTTGCCCGTTGCCGCCGTCACTGCGACCGAGCCGGTCATGCTCTTGCTGGTGTCCACCAGCGCCTTGTCGGTCTGGGTAATGATCGAGCGACCGACCAGCGACGAAGCCTGCAATGCTTGCGACGAGCTGAAGTTGCTGGAGATGCTGTTTACCGAGTCGTTCAGGGTGTTGATGCCTTCCAGGCTACTGAACTGCGCCAACTGAGCCACGAACGCACCGTTGTCCTGAGGCGACAGCGGGTTCTGGTTCTTCAGTTGGGTCACCAACAGTTGCAGGAACGCATCCTTGCCCAGCGACTGGTTGCCCGTTGCCGTCTTGGTGGCGGTGCTGAGGCTGCTGTTGTCCGTCGCAGTCTTGACCTTGCTGTTGAACAGGTCCTGGACTGCCGAGTTGTTCGTCGTATCAACAATGGCCATTGTTTGGCGCCCCTTATCACTGACCCAGGGTCAGGACCTTCTGCATCATGGTTTTGGCGGTGTTCATCATTTCCGCATTGGTCTGGAACGAGCGACTGGCAGAGATCATGTCAGCCATTTCCTCGACCACGTTGACGTTCGGGTAGTACACGTAGCCTTTTTCGTTCGCCGCAGGGTGATTAGGCTCATAGCGCGCTTCCAGATTGCTCTGGTCTTCAACCACGCCGAGTACCTGCACGCCTTGCCCGGCAGCGTCCTGATTCTGGAACAGCGAATCGCCGCCGCTGCTCTGGCCGCCCTGAAACATGGTGGCGAACACCGGGTGACGGGCGCGGTAGGTCTGGTCGATGCTCGAAGACACCGTCTCGGCGTTGGCGATGTTACTGGCGACGGTATTCAGGCGCGTGGTCTGCGCGCTCATGCCACTACCGGCAATATTGAAAACACTGGCTAAGGACATGGCTTACTCTCCACGCAGGGCTGACATCAGCCCTTTGAATTTGCTGTTGAGCAGGGTGAAGCTGGCCTGGAAGTTCACCGAGTTCTCGGCGTAGGCCGATTGCTCCAACTGCGCGTCGACGGTGTTCTGGTCGATCGAAGGCTGCATCGGCGTGCGATACAGCAGCGATTCGTCGCCACTGCTCAGGCCTTGCGCTTCGATATGACGGCTGTTGGTCATGTTCAAGGCGAAGGTGCCGTTCTTGGTCTTGTCCTGCTGTGCGGCGAGCACGGCGGAGAAGTCCAGGTCCCGAGCCTTGTAGTTCGGGGTGTCGGCGTTGGCAATGTTGTTGGCCAGGACTTCGGCACGCTGGGCGCGAAAGCCGAGGGCTTGTTCGTGGATACCGAGCGCTTTATCGAAGCTGATGCTCATGGCGGAAACCTTTAGGCTGACCTGCTGTTCGTTAACAGGGTTATAGCAAGGTGCATGCCAATCTGGCTAAAGCCCATATATCAAGGGGTTACGCAGAGATTGCCGGCGGCAATGCCAGAAAAGCGGCAAGCGGCTTCCGCGTGGCGCCAGTAAAGCGGCAATCGGGAGTTGCCGCTTTTACCTTGCAGCAAAACAAATGTGGGAGGGGGCTTGCCCCCGATAGCGGTGGTTCAGTCATAGATGCTGAGACTGACACACCGCTATCGGGGGCAAGCCCCCTCCCACACTTTGACTGCGTGTGACTTACTTGGCCTGGTAAATGATCCCAGGACTGCACTGCACCATCTGGAAATGATCCGGCAGGCCGTTCAGCGCCTCGGATGCACCGAGGAACAGATACCCCCCGCGCTTGAGCGTGCCGTGGATGCGCAGCAGGATGTCTTTCTTCACTTCGGCCGAGAAGTAGATCAGCACGTTACGGCAGAACACCATGTCGAACTTGCCCAGGCTGGCGTAGCTGTCGAGCAGGTTGAACGAGCGAAACTCCACCCGGTTCTTGATCGGCGCCTTGACCGCCCAGCGCCCCGCCCCTTTCGGGTCGAAGTAACGCTGCAGGCGTTCCGGGGACAAACCGCGGCCCAGGGCCAGGCTGTCGTACTCGCCGGTCTTGCAGTTGGTGAGCATGGTGCCCGACAGATCGGTGGCGACAATTTGCGCGCCGGCCTTCAACTGGCCCATGTTCGTTCGTTCGAACTCGTCGATCGCCATCGAAATCGAGTACGGTTCCTGCCCCGAGGAACAGGCTGCCGACCAGATCCGCAAACGCTGACCCGGGCTGGCCTTGATCGCCTCGGGCAACACTTTGCTCTTGAGTACCTCAAAGGGGTAGGTGTCGCGAAACCATAGGGTTTCGTTGGTGGTCATGGCATCGACCACCATTTCCTTGAGCCCGCTGCGCGGCTGGCTCTGAATCCGCTGGACCAACTCACCGAGGGACTTGATGCCCTGCTGTTCCATCAGTTTGTTGAGACGGCTGGATACCAGATACTGCTTGTTTTCACCGAGCAATATGCCACAGGCTTTTTCCAGGAAGACCCGGAACTGTTCGAAATCCAAATTACCCGTAGACAATGATACCGCCTCTTAAATCGTGTGACCGCCAGGGAAATTCCCCTAGCCGTGATCTGCTGCCTTGATCCGGTCGACTACCCGGGATGCCAGGTCATCAGGGCGGAACTTAGCCAGGAAGTCGTCAGCACCGACCTTCTTGACCATCGCCTGATTGAATACGCCCGACAACGAAGTATGCAGGATGATATGCAATTTTTGCATGCGTGGATCGTTGCGTATTTCAGCCGTGAGGGTATAGCCGTCCATTTCCGGCATCTCGATGTCGGAAATCATCATCAAGAATTCTTCTTCCGGCTTCTTGCCTTCATCCACCAGTTTGCGCAGGTAATCCAGCGCCTGGCGGCCATCGTTGAGCGCCACCACCTCAACGCCGATGGTTTGCAGGCAACGGGTCACCTGTTTGCGCGCCACCGAGGAGTCGTCCACCGTCAGCACCCGCAGCGAAACCGCCTTGTGCGCCGTTTCGGCATCGACGACGCCAACCGAAATCGCTTCGGAAGTCGGTGCGACTTCGGCGAGGATTTTCTCCACGTCGATGATTTCGACCAACTGGTTGTCTACTCGCGTCACCGCCGTGAGGTAGTGATCGCGACCGGTGCCCTTGGGCGGCGGATGGATCTCTTCCCAGTTCATGTTGACGATACGTTCCACCGAGCGCACCAGGAAACCCTGGGTCTTGGTGTTGTATTCGGTAATGATCACAAACGGGTTCTCGCGGTCTTGCAGGCCGGCCGAACTCGTGGCCAATGCCAGGTCGAGAATCGGGATGGTCGCGCCACGGATGTTGGCTACGCCACACACCACCGGGCTCGACTTGGGCATGATCGTCAGCTTGGGACACTGCAGCACTTCCCGCACTTTGAACACGTTGATGCCATAGAGCTGCTTGCCGTCCAGGCGAAAAAGCAACAACTCCAGGCGATTCTGCCCTACCAGCTGTGTACGCTGGTTTACTGAATCCATTACACCTGCCATGCCCAGACTCCTACGCTAAAACCTTTGGGGGTACGACGCGCACCCAACACTAAACGGCACGAGCTTTGCTTTTTATTGGCTATGGATATGAAAACGACAGTTTCCCGACGCACTCGCCACTCACGGTATCGCAGATTGCTCTGCGCCTGGATGGCGTTGTTTGCCGTGGGCGCAGGCATCACTGCCCGCGCCGCCGACGTCACCTTGCCTGATCTACTTATCGGCGTCACCCAAGGCTTTCTTGAATTCACTGTAGAAGATTATCTGGCAACCACCCAGACGCCAGGACGCTATGAAATCCAGGTCAACCAATTGGATCCGCGCCTGCGCATGCCGATGTGCGACAAGGAATTGACAGCCAGCCTGGAAAGCCCGGCCCAGCCCATTGGTCGCGTGACGGTCAAGGTGCGCTGTGAAGGGACCTCGCCCTGGACCGTGTTCGTGCCCGCCCAGGTCAAACTGTTCCGTGATGTCGTCGTGGTGTCGCGGCCGCTCAAACGCAGCGGAATCATCGGCTATGAGGATGTCATCTTGCGCGAACGGGACATCAGCCTGATCAACCAGGGTTACCTGACGTCAGTGGACCAGGCTGTCGGGCAACGATTGACCCGACCAATGGTCGCCGACCAGGTCATCACCCTGGTCCATCTTGAACAGGCAGAAGTCATTCGCAAGGGCGACCAGGTCATCATTTCCGCCAGCAGCGGCGGGTTGAATGTGAAGATGCCGGGCGAAGCGCTGTCCAACGGCGGCATGAGCGAACAGATCCGGGTCAAGAACCTCAACTCCAACCGCGTCATCAAGGCACGGGTCACCGCGCCGGGCCAAGTCGAGGTGGCTTTATAGATCACTGGAATAGGACGCCAGCTTTTCCTACACTGTACGCCTGACGTTCGTGCATGCAGGTTTATTGTCAATCGCGCCTAAAGTTTGTCCGGGTATGGCCGAAACCATGGCAAGCGTCCAAATACCCAGAGGTTTTTTTATCATGGTCATCGATTTCAGCCGTTTGAATAACGCCCCGGCTTTGCCAGGCACTACGCGCACCAGCGGCACCAAGGACAGCGTAGACGCCAAGGCCCAGCCTCTGCCCGCCAAAGCGGAACAGGCCGGCGCCAGCCAAAGCGGGGAATCCGTACACCTGAGCAATGAGGCTCAACAGTTGCAGAAGGTCACTGACTCGCTGCGCGATCAACCCGTCGTCAATCAAGCCCGTGTGGCCGAATTGAAACAGGCAATCGCCGATGGCAGCTATAAAGTCGACAGCAACCGTGTAGCCAGCAAGCTGCTTAACTTCGAAGCCGAGCGCTAGGCAAAGGCCTGCGCCAGGCTTTTGGACGCTTAAAACCCAAGGCCAGCCATGCACCACGACGAAAATCTGCTTCAACTGATCATTGATGATCTGGCGCCGACGCAACAATTGCTCGAGCTGCTCAAAGAAGAATCCCTGGCCCTCTATGGCCGGGATATGCCGCTGCTGGAAGAAATCCTGGCGCGTAAGCAGTCGCTGATTGTCCTGCTGGAACAGCACGGCAAGAAGCGTAGCCAGATTCTCGTCAGCCTCGGCCTACCGGCAGATCAAGACGGCCTCGCTCAGTTGGCCAGTCATTCCTCGGTCGGCGATCGGTTGCTGGCCCAGAGCAAAGAACTCAATCAATTACTCACCCAGTGTCAGGAAGCCAACCTGCTCAACGGTCAGTCGATCCAGCTTCAGCAAGCCACGACCGCCAATCAGTTGCGCATACTCCATGGCGGCGAACCTCCGGCCCTGTATAACGCCCAAGGCTCTACCTCGCGCCTGGTCAAGCCAAGCACCCGCAGCCAAGCCTGACGTCGGTTTAACGTGCGCCCTATCCAAGGCGTGCGACATACTGGCAAAATGATGGTTCTTGCGTGTAGTCGTATTTTGTCAGGAGATGGAAGAACCGTGTTCAACGCCCTTAATGCGGAAGAAGCTCCGCAGCCACCCAAGGTGTTCACCACGCCTCTGGAAATCGCTGGCACCTTGCGCATGCTGCAAGAAAGCCATGACCCGCTGATCATCACCTTCCATGAACGCAGCCAGCGCTTTCAAAGCTACCTGGTCGACGTCGACCGGGACAGCAAGACCCTGGCCCTGGACGAAATGATCCCCCGCGATGGCGAACGCTACCTTGAGAATGGCGAACCCTTCCGCATCGAAGGCTTTCACGACGGCGTGCGCGTTGCCTGGGAAAGCAACGGCACCCTGAGCATCAGCGAAAAAGGCGGCCACCGTATCTACAGCGGCAACATGCCGGACGAAGTGGTCTACCATCAGCGCCGCAATGCGTTCCGCGCCGCGCTGAAACTCGCGCAATTGGTGAATATCGAGTTGGGCGGCGAGAAACTCAAGGCGCCGGTCAGCGGTAAGCTGCTGGATATCTCCGCCACCGGCTGCAAATTGCGCTTTGAAGGCGATATTTCCGAGCGCCTGCAGTTGGGCCAGGTCTACGACCGTTTTATCGCCGCACTGCCCTTTGGCAGCATGACCACCTCGGTCGAACTGCGTTACCTGCACTTCGAAGAGAAGATCAACACCACCTTCGCCGGCGTGCGCTTCCACAACATGAGCGGCCTGGTGCAGCGCCAGGTCGAGCGTTTTGTGTACCAGTTGCAACGCGAAGCACGACGCTTCGACAAAGACGACGATTTTTAAGCATTCAGATCGCGATAAAAAACGGGCAGACCCTTTGGGGATCTGCCCGTTTTTGCATTCAGGGGCGCGCCCTGCTCAGGCCGTGGGGATGCTCATCCGGGCCCGGTGGTTCCGGCGGCCCTTCGAAGAGCGGCTCATCCGCCGGTGATTCCGCGTCGGTTTCAGGCTCGGGCTCGACAACCGCCGTCTGCATCTGCTCCTGCACCATCTGCTCATCGACCCGCGGATCGAGGGCCGCCACCAGCGGCGAGCTGGACATGCTGTCAGGCATTGCCACGTGCTGCAGCGGTGCATCGTCGACCTGATGCAGGTTGGTCACCGCTTTAGGCCGGATACGCCACACCAGGATCAGCGCGCACAGGCTGAAAAACGCGTACAGCATCTGGCTGCCAAACAGCTTCATCACCACACCAGCCAGCAACGGCCCGATACTGGCGCCCACGCCATAGGTCACCAGCAGCATGGCCGTCAGCGATACCCGACGATCGCCTTCGACGTGGTCGTTGGAAAACGCCACGGCCAGCGGGTACAGGCAGAACTGCACCAGCGAACACAGGAACCCGGCCACGAACAGCACTTCCAGCGGCACCTTGCTCAGGATCGCCAACGGCAATGCCGCCACCGCCAGGCACAGGGCGAAGCAGCGAATCAACAGTGCGCGATCGTAACGGTCCGACAGCCAGCCCAACGGCCACTGCACCACCAACCCGGCAAAAATGCAGCTACCCATGAAGAGACCGACCTGCTCGGTGCTCAGCCCCTGCTGGGACGCATAGAGCGGCGCCAAACCGTAGAACGAACCGACGATCAACCCCGCCCCCAGCACCGTGCTCAACGACTGCGGCACCCGCTGGATAAAGAAACGCGGCTCCATCGGCGCCGGACGCAGGGGCGCCGGGTGAATGCGCCGGGTCATCGCCACCGGCACCAGGCACAGGGCGAAGCACAGCGCGACCAGCATCAGCAACTCGGGGCCGAGCTGGGGATGCATCACCAGGATCAACTGCCCCAGCACCAGGCCAAGGTAGGACGCAATCATATAGCCGCTGAACACTACGCCACGCTGCTTGGCATCCGCCTGCTCGTTAAGCCAGCTTTCGATGACCATGTACTGGCACATCATCCCCAGGCCCACGATGACCCGCAGCACGATCCAGGCCGGCAGCCAGTCGATCAGGCCATGGCCCAACACCGCCGCGCCGACGATCCCGGCACAGGTGGCATACGCGCGGATATGCCCGACCCGGGCGATCAGGCGGTGGCCGATCTTGCCGCCCAGTACCAGGCCGGAATAGTTGGCCGCCATCAGCGCGCCGACCCACAGGCTGTCGACGTTGTCGGCCGCCAGGCGCAAGGCCAGGTACGTACTGAGCAGGCCGGAGCCGATCAGCATCATCAAGGAGGCGAAATAAAGGGCTCGAAAAGATTTCCAGATCTGGCGCATCGGCGTTCCGAGCGGCTCCTTGCAGTGAGGGTCAGGGCTACCGGCATGATAGTCCCGGGGGTCGGGTCCGGACAGGCACCAGGCGCTGTTTCCGGGGAATATTTTGTGTGAAAACGATGGACTACAGCTCAGACGCTACTGGGTGACACACAAGGTACAAGGTTGCGCGAAATACTCGCCGCACCACCTGTGAACCTCGATCACGCGCAAGGTTCGACCGAGTGTTGAAAAGACCGAGCACGCCCCAAAAGCCCCCCCCGCCGCGCCAGCACATGATTACCCGCACGCCGGCGTCGCCGATGCGTATCGCCGCTAATTGTTACTGTTTTATCAACATTGTTTTCCAGTCTTATGGATTTATCCAAAAAACCAGCGCTATAGACTGGTCTACGCGTTAATCCACCGCGATTAACCAGCGAATCAGTCGGAGTAAAGCATGTAACCCGAACAAGGCCGACAGAGCCTTCGGAACGATTCACTCGCGACTGAGCACGTGGACAGTCGTCAAGCGGGCGTAATACAGCCGCCAACGTTTTCGTTATCCCTCCTGCCGAAACTCAATCAGCCTCTATTAAGCATCCAGTTCGTTATCGAACGGCGCTTTCAACGTGGAGGGCTGGGGCGAAAGAGTGTCGGCATCCAGACCATGAATACGGGGATGGCCAATTATTACGCTGATTTCCAAAGCTCGCTTGCCGTCGGCAAGCCAGCCTATCGGGATCATGGAAGAACCGCACCCGGCCAACTAAAGGCCGAACTCAATATTCGGCCAAGTTGTTGGTAAATAGCGCAAACCGTTACGTATTTCCCCAACTGAGCATATACAAATATGACAGACGATCATCGATCTCACTCTGGAAGATCCTCAATGAGCACTATTGCAAGGGGACTGTTTTCCCTGCTTGTTTTTGCCGTGGCACTGGCGTTGATTTATGGCGGATTCAAGCTGGTAGCACTCGACGGGTCGAGTTATTACTTGCTGGCTGGCCTCGCCTATCTGTTGTTGGCGGCACTGTTTGTCTTGCGTAAACCTATCAGCATCGCCCTCTCCGTCGTCATATTCCTCGCCACCTGTGTGTGGGCGTTCTACGAAGTGGGTCAGTTCAGCTACTGGCAACTGCTGCCGCGCCTGGTGGTGCCGGCGATCATCCTGACCCTCAGCTTGTGGGTCGGTGCCGCATTCCCGGAAACAGCCTTGAGCACCCGGCGCACGGCGAACCGATTCGGCTTCGCCGTATTCCTGGCCTTGATCGCCACCTTCATTGCGGCGTTCTACCCGCACGGCGGGATCTCGAACCCTGTGGCCGCGACTGACTCGAGCAAGGCCACGAGCCCCGCCAGCGCGCCTGAAAACTGGGAGTTCTTCGGGCGCAATGCGTCAGGGACGCGGTTTGCGCCTTACACGCAGATCACGCCGGGAAACGTCAAGGACCTGCAAGTAGCCTGGACCTACAGAACCGGACGTAGGACCACCGGCGCCGGCGCTGGCGTTGATGAAAACACCCCGCTGCAGATCGGCAACGTGCTGTATTCGTGCACCCCGGAAAACCTGATCACCGCGCTGGATGGCGATACGGGCAAGGCGATCTGGACGTTCGACCCTCACGCCAAAAGCGAAGAGCATGTGACGTGCCGCGGCGTGGGCTATTACGACATCGATAAAGACGACAGCCTGAGCGCGGCGGTCAAAGCCTCGTATACCGATCAGCAGCAATGTCGCCAGCGTATTCTGGTGTCGTCGGTGGATGCCCGCCTGTTTGCACTTGACGCGCACACCGGCGACCTGTGCCAGAGTTTTGGTGACAACGGTTACGTCGATCTCAAGAAAGGCATGGGCCCGACCGAGAACAGCAAGCGCTATCACCCGACCTCCCTGCCTGTGGTCATGGGCCACCTGACGGTGGTGGGCGGTTGGGTACGCGACATTGTGGCAGGCGAGCCTTCCGGCGCCGTGCGTGCCTTCGACGTGCTGAGCGGTGCGCTGGTGTGGGCATGGGACGTCGGCGCGCCCGAAGGCACCGACCCGACCGCGGCCGATCACCCGTTCACGCTGGAAACACCTAACGTATGGACGATCCCGACCTACGATAAAGAGCTGAACCTGGTCTACTTGCCGACCGGCAATGGCCCGCCCGACTATTGGGGCGGTGATCGCAACGCCGTCAAAGAAAAATTTGGTTCGGCCGTCGTGGCAGTCGATGCCTCGACCGGCAAAGCCAAATGGGTCTACCAGCTCATTCACCATGATGTATGGGATTACGATCTGCCATCGCAGCCGGTTCTCTATGACATCAAGAATGCCCAAGGCGTGAAAACCCCCGTCTTGATCCAGACCACCAAGACCGGCCAGATTTTTGTGCTGGATCGTCGTACTGGCCAGCCGGTCACCGAGGTGCAGGAGCGTGCCGTTCCGACTTCTCCTGCGGCAGAAGGCGAACACTTGTCGCCGACGCAACCGTACTCGGCCGGCATGCCGGTGATCGGGGCCGACCCACTGACTGAAAAGTCGATGTGGGGCGTGTCGACATTCGACCAACTGTATTGCCGGATCATGTTCAAAGATTCGGTTTACGCGGGGCCGTTTACGCCGCCAACCGAAAAGCCGTACATCGAATGGCCTGGCTTGCTGGGCGGGATGAACTGGGGTGGCATCTCCATCGATGAGAACACCGGCACGATGTTCGTCAACGACATGCGGATGCCGCTGCGGATGTCATTGGTGACCAAGGAAGAAACCAAGAAGTTCAAGGTGTCGACCGATGAAGTGCCGGGTTTCATGGGCACCATTCGCCCGCAAGTCGCCGGTATCTATGGCGGCGTGAAAATCGACATTCTCCAGTCGCCACTGGGCGTGCCGTGCAACTCACCGCCCTTCGGCAGCATGAGTGCGATTGATCTCAATACGCAGAAACTGCTCTGGCAGGTTCCCATGGGCACCGTGCAGGACACCGGCCCGCTGGGGATCAAGACGCACCTGCAGATTCCGCTGGGCATGCCGACGCTCGGCGGTCCGACGTCGACAGCCTCTGGCCTGGTGTTCTTTGCGGGCACCCAGGATTACTACCTGCGCGCGCTCGATTCGGCCACCGGCAAAGAAGTCTGGAAAGCCCGCCTGCCGGTTGGCGCAGTTGCCGCCCCACTGATCTATCAGTCGCCCACCACCGGGAAGCAGTACGTGGTCATCTCCGCCGGTGGCATGAGCCATTCGCCTGACGTCGGTGATTACATCATTGCTTATGCATTGCCGGACAACATCAAGCCGTAATGCGTTAGTTGCCACTGCATGAAAATAACCCCCGTTTACGGGGGTTATTTTTCCAAGTCACAAAAGAACGGTGCAACCGATAAACAACGCGGGCCGTTGAGCTATTCCCCCACTTTCTCTGTAACGGAGCACATCCAAATGCTTTTTTCTTTCCGCGCCATGCTGACCAGCAGCCTGTGCAGCGGTTTGTCCCTATGCCTTTTCGCCCCATCCCCGGCACTGGCCGACGATCTGATGAACCGCTCTACACTCACTGGCGACTGGGGCGGTGAACGCCAAAAGTTGACCGACAAGGGCATCAAACTGACCGGTGACTACAGTTCCGAAACGATTTCCAACTTGCATGGCGGGATCAAGCGCGGCACCCGCTATTCGCAACAAATACGCATAGGCGCCCAGTTTGATCTGAGTAAGTTGCTCGACAGCCCCGATGCGGGACGGGTGCAAGTACTCGTTAACGACCGTCGCGGCCACAGCGCCACCGAAGACTTGCTTGGAAACCGCCTGTCGTCGCAAGAAAACTATGGCGGCGAATACACCCGGCTGACCGAGTTCAGTTATCAACGCAACCTGTTTTCGCCGGACCTCTCCACCAAACTCGGCTTCATGGTGATGGGCACCGATTTCGGCGGTATGCCCATCTTGACCAACTTTGTGAGCGCCGGTTTTTGTGCACACCCACTGACCATGTCGAGCGGCAGTGGCTGGGGCAACTACCCGACAGCACATTGGGGCGGCGAGTTGCGTTACGACGTCAACCCGTCACTGACGCTGCAAACCGCCGTGTTCCAGGTCAACCCGGAATACAACACGCGCTCGTCCAAAGCGTTCTCCATGCCCAGCAACGGCACTACGGGAGCGATTTTGCCACTGGAGGCGATCTTCAATAACAACGCCTTCCTGAACGGCCAATACAAAGTCGGTTGGTACTACGACACCTCCAACGCCCCCAAGATCGGCAGTACGCAAAAGAGCAACAACCGTACCGGCGCCTATGTGTTGATTGACCAAGCCATCTGGCGGGATGAGCAAGACCCGCAAAGCGTACTGCGCCTCTTCGGCCAAGCGGCCAGCAGCAACGCGGCGACCTCGCCGATGCGCCGCTGGTATTCGGTGGGCCTGGTCAAACAAAAGCCTTTCGCGAGCCGCCCGAACGACTCCATCTCTTTTGGCTATGGGCGCGCCGTGCTCAACTCACGCACACGAGATGTGCAAGAAGCCAAGGCGACCAACCTCGAAGACGCCGAGATGATCGCCAACCTCGACAACGGCGAGCAGATGCTTGAGCTCAACTACGGCGCACAGGTCACACCTTGGCTGCTGCTGCGCCCCGATCTGCAGTACTACATCGAGCCCGGCGCGTTTTCCGGCAAAAAACGTGACAACGCGCTGGCGGCGGGGTTACAGGTCAAGGCGACGTTTTAAAAGCGTCGTCTGCACAGGGGGCATCCACTCGGTGCCCTCTTGCAATCGCACACGCAGGCGGTATCACACCAAACTGTCGGGCGTCCCCACTGCCTGGAACAACGTGCGGTCGGATAGCTTGGTCTGCAGCCCAATCAATATTTGCTCAAGCTCTACCCGGGCCTCTGCCTGGAGCCCCAGGCACATACCGATTCCGTCCGCATCCGTACTGAGTCGGGATGACATCGAGATCTTATAGTCGCCGGCACCTGCATTATCCATTTTATAGGCATGAAGATGCATTGAGTCGCCAATCAATGCCGGTGTTTCAAGATGGTCGAATTTAAATTCCTTGGTCATGTAGCTCAGCAGCTTGTCCTGGACCACCAACACCAGCTTCTTGTTGAGGTGTTCAAATGTCTGCACTTTGTGGTGCATTTGAACCAAGATGGTTTTTGCGGTCATTTTCCAGTTCATGCCGAAGGTTTTATTGGACTCTTCAGCACTGTCCGACCTGGAAATCCCTAGCGTTTCCAGCATTCTCTGGCGTTCTGGCCAGACCGTTCCGGTCGTATCGAGGGTCTGCAGCTCGATGCCAACGAAGTCCTTCACCTTTCCATCTTTTACCGACACCAAGAAATAATCGACACTTCCCCCCGGGATCGACACTTCGGGGATGATGTGAAGCTCGTTCCCCGGTTCATGGGTCGTCAATAGATGAAAACAGTCGGTAAAAATCTGCCGGCGCTCGATTAGCCGGACAGGACAGATGATTACCGGTTCCGGCACTTTTCCGTACAGCACGCTGCACGTACCGATAGAAATGTCGGGGTTGGACTTCCTGACTTTATAGCAACGCTTGTTGGTATAGGCGCAGCGTTGAGCGCCAATCACGCCTTGCCAGTCGACGGAGCGATTATGCGTACCCTTCCCGAACAACTCTATTATTTTGCTCATAACAGCGTATTGCACCTGTCTTTGGTCATCTCAAGATACTGCTCGGAGATATCTATCCCGATCGACTTCAAGCCTAAGCGTTGCGCCGCGACCATCGTTGTTCCCGTACCGCAGAAAGGGTCGATTGCAATACCGCCTGGTGGGCAGGTCGCCAATAAAGGTATACGGCACAGGTCGACCGGATAGGGGGCAAAGTGGGCTTCCCGGCCCTGCGAATCTTCCGGGAGAATGTCCCAGACGTCAGACGGTTTACTCCCCTTCGGGTGGTATTTAAGAAAGTAATAACCTTTATCCCTGAGTTCCTTCGCTCGTCCCGATACTTTTTCACTGTCGGAGTGCGTCGCTCTTTGCTGGCCACGAATGATCATCCGGAAGTCTGATACTTTACCGCAAGACAAATCTGCGAGGATGCCGGCCAGGGCGGCATGTGCGGATAATTTTTCTGCGTCGCTCAACGCGGTCGACAACTCGATCTGGCGCTTGTAACGCACGCCCGAAACGCCCGTGGCGGAAACTATCGAGCCATTTACCACTTTGGATTCTCTGGGCTTGGACCGGACGGCATCAGCATTGTAATAATAGTTTTTTGACTGCTTCACAAAGTGAAACAAGTTCTCATGAACATTGCCAAGCCGGTCTTTGGTGTTGTCCATGCCGCCTTTCAGTTTGTTCCATATGATGCTGTTTCGAAGTATCCAGCCTTGATTGTCGGTAAGCTCGAAAACCACTCGCCAAGGAATCCCGAGCAGCCCCTTACCGCTATAAGAATCACCGAGATTGAGCCAGAACGACCCCGTCGACTTCAGCACGCGCTTGAGTTCCAGAAACACAGCGCAAAGATCTGCTACGAAATCCCGATAGTCTTTTTCCAGGCCTATCCCGCCGTTTTGATATTCCCGCTTCCCCCAGTACGGCGGCGACGTCATTGCAAAATCAACCGACTCGTCCGGCAGCGACTTCAATACGTCGAGGCAATCCCCGTTCAGAAGGAGGGGGCGTGTAGAAGATGACTGGCCGTACTTCAGAAGTGCAGAAGAAAAATCATTCTGGACGATGGTCGAAGGTTCAAACGCGTCTTTCTCCTGCGCAGAAAATAGTGCGGGGTCGTTAAGTTCTGTGTAGGTCATGAGGTGTCCAAACGGGAACGGCGGTAATGGCTACAGGATGGCCTTCTAACGCTGTCCTGATCAGACCCGGATGGTACAGAGCCTGAGGAAAGCCGGGCAAGCCAAACCGTACTGAAGGGACAGACGTTGAGCCGCGGGGTGTCGACTCCCAGGGCTCGGTCAATTCGGTCGCCTTGCGATGGCGCAGAGCGACCTCATCGGATCAGCAAAGCTGCACCACTCTCTTTCGCTTCGCCTTTAGCCCCCGACCTCTCCTGCTAGCGACGAACGCAGATCGGTGCTGACATACACTTATTGTTTTTATATACTATAATTTAACAAACTGACCAGTTAGTGATCAATCGTATGCTCGAATCAGATCTCCAGCGGCTTCACGCCAACGCCGATGCTGCCAGCCAATTCCTCAAGGCTCTGGCCAATCCGGATCGCTTGATCCTGCTCTGCCAGCTATCCCAAGGCGAGCGCAATGTCGGCGATCTGGAGTCGCTGCTCGGGATACAACAACCGACGCTTTCTCAGCAGTTGGCGGTGCTGCGCCGCGAAGGCCTGGTGGATACGCGCCGAGAAGGAAAGCAGGTGTTCTATCGCATCAGCAGCCCGGCGGCATTGGCAGTCATCCAAACCTTGTATCAACAATTTTGCGCTGGAGAAGCCTCATGAATATCGACTGGCTCAACTTCACTCCCTGGTCATCCCTTGCAGGCGGCGCATTGATTGGCCTGGCGGCCAGCCTTTTCGTCGTCGCCAACGGGCGTATCGCCGGCATCAGCGGTTTGATCGGCAGTCTTTTACAACGGGGCAGCGAAGGTGCGGGTGAGAAAGCGCTGTTTCTCCTCGGCCTGCTCGTCGCGCCGCTTCTATGGGGCTTGTTCGCCGCGCTGCCGCCGATTGAATTCCAGAGCGGCGGGGTCGGGCTGATCGTCGCCGGGGTATTGGTGGGTATCGGTACACGCTACGGTTCAGGTTGCACCAGCGGCCACGGCGTGTGCGGCATATCGCGCCTTTCGCCGCGATCGATGGTCGCCACTGCCTGCTTTATGTTCAGCGGTTTCCTTAGCGTATTTGTCCTGCGTCATCTGCTGGGAGCCTGGATATGAACAAACTGACCGCATTCATTGCTGGCCTGCTGTTCGGCCTGGGACTGCTGCTGGCAGGCATGGCCAACCCGAGCAAAGTATTGGCTTTCCTGGATCTGGCCGGTGCCTGGGACCCTTCCCTCGCGCTGGTCATGATCGGGGCGATTGGCGTCGCCATTGGCCCGCTGACCTGGGCGCGCCACCAATCCCGCTCGCTGCTGGGAAAGCCAATGCAACTGCCGACCAAGCGTGAGTTGGACCCGCGCCTGATCGGCGGCAGCCTGCTGTTCGGCATCGGCTGGGGAATAGCAGGCATCTGTCCAGGCCCTGCGGTGGCAATTCTGCTGACAGGACGCTGGCAAGCAATCGTGTTCATGTTGGCCATGCTGGCCGGCATGTTGTTGTTTACTGCGCTGGAGACCCGGCGCAACCACTGATCGGGAGATCGTCATGAAAGCGAACCTTGGAACCATTGACCGTAGCCTGCGCATTGTCGTCGGCCTGGTTCTCATTGGCCTCAGTCTGTCGGGCGTGATCGGCTGGTGGGGCTGGATCGGCTTAGTGCCATTGGCTACCGGTATTTTCCGTTTCTGCCCTTTGTACAGGTTGCTGGGCATCCAAACCTGTAACCGTTGCTGAGCAAAAAAACCATAGCGTTCACGTGCACGAGGGCATTGGCGCAGCCGATTTTGTGGCTATGCGCCAAGCACGGGACGCTACGCTGGGCATATGTGCGTTGATCCCAACAGCTGGATCTATCAACGGACACCTCGAGTGGTTTTGTTTAAAGCTATTCTGCGTGGCGTCGTTTCAAAAGCTGTGTGAACAAGGAAATCTCAATGTCCGACCTGAACGATCCGCGCGTGTTCTTTGCCGCCGAGCGCACGTTGCTGGCATGGAACCGAACCAGCCTTTCGCTGATGGCATTTGGCTTTGTGATTGAACGATCCGGGCTACTGCTCCAGATGCTGAAACCGGACGCTTCGGGCTCTCCCGGAAAACATTTTTCATTCTGGATCGGGCTGACCTTTCTGATGCTGGGCTCCTGGGTTGCCTGCTGGTCATCCTGGCAATACAAAAAGGTGGTCAAGACCCTCAAACCCGTTGAGATCCCCCTTGGCTACAGCGTCAATACCGGCCCTGGCATTAATGTCATCACTGCAATTCTTGGCGTTTTGCTCATGGCCTATTTGTTCATGATGTGAGCAAGACTGGCCTGCGTGACCTCACTCGACCATGCTCGGTGGGCGATAGACGCGTGCAGTCGAGCATCTCTCGACGAGCAAACGAACGAGTGTGACCCTGGCTCACCTTTGGACCCTGATTAAGTGAGTCGCCCATTCAAAAACAAAAAAGCCCCGCCGGAGCAATACCCGGCGGGGCTTTTTTGTTGGCCTTGTCTGTTGCACACCGCTGTCACGGGGAAAAATGAGCTGGCAGTGGATCGGCGCGAGAGGCTCTATTTGTATGGTGTCCCAGGGCCGGTTCGAACGGCCAACCTTCCCCTTAGGAGGGGGATGCTCTATCCAATTGAGCTACTGGGACAAATGACAACCATCGGGCCAACGGCGCTGCGACGGACGGCGTGCATGTTAACGGCCGAGGTGGGTTTTGTCATGTCATCCGTGGGCTTTTTGAGTGTAAGCCAATGCTTGCGCCACGGATCACGGTTTCGCCCAGCAAACCCGGGCATCCGAGGCCATCGTGCAAAATGCACTACACCAAAATGCCAGCATTGCAAATTGCAACCCGAGCGCTGTTTAGATTAAACTCAAACCATTGATTTTATTGAAATAAAACATTGGCACGGCATCTGCAATACTTCTCCTACAAAACCATTCGGCTGGACCCGTTGCGGAGAAGATGACGATGAACAGCACCCTTCTGTTGGCTCTCAATACCGTCGCCCTGGCCGCACTGGTGATGTTTCATTTTCAGTCGAACGGTAGCGATGACACCGCGCAGATCCGCCAGCCCGTGCCGCATCATCTGCAACAACGTCCGCAATTGGCGGTGATGACGGCCAACCCGCAATCGCCCGTGCGCCTGGCCCAAAGCACTCAGGCCGCGCCCGCAACTGAACACTGGGTTTTCTGAGGAAGCCTTCCATGTCCAAAGCCGCCTGGCTGTTTTTGTGCCTGACCGTCATGACTGCCGTGCTGGGCATGTCTACCTCGTCCCAGGACGCTCGCACCACCGCCCTCATCACCAGCGTCGTGTTCGGCAGCTTCCTGCTGTTGACGCTGATCGTCGGCCGCCGAATCAGATTCGACCCCGTGCTGCGCTGATTTTCGCTCGCCGGCACACCTACCTTATGTCGCCTCGCACTAGTAAATCGGCAAATTGCCACTAGTCTTAAAAACAAGGGCAAAAGGCCATATCACGATACGATATGCGCCCCAAACCCCTTGGCAGCAACGGCTTGCGGGACGATGAATTGTGACGATCACTCGCAAAAAAGTTTTCCAACCAGTCCGCAAAAAAGCAAATCAGTACTGGCATAAAGCCTTTAGGCAGTTCAATATTTGTCACAGAATTGACGCCAAGGAACCGGCAAAACTGAGGCATGATGCGGCCTCTTTGCAATTCAGGTTGAACTTTGGTCGTGAGCCTTGTCTTAACACTCATCTTGCGGCCAATTCCAATAACCGCTCCCCTGAACTAACCGGTTAAATATATGCGCCCATTGAAACAGGCAATTTATTCCAGCCGCACGGCTGACAAGTTCGTCGTACGTCTGCCAGACGGAATGCGGGAACGCATTGCCGAGGTGGCTCGCAATCATCACCGCAGCATGAACTCCGAAATCATCGCGCGCCTGGAGCAGAGCCTCATTCAGGAAGGTGCGTTGGGCGAAGAGCTAAGCATGCGCCTGGACAGCCCAGAGCTGTCACTGCACGAACGCGAACTGCTGCAGCGTTTTCGTCAGCTCTCCCACCGCCAGCAAAATGCCCTTGTCTCGCTTATTGCGCACGACGTTGAGGCGGCCGCAGAAGCCGAATGATCTGTTCCTGAAAGCCGAAGCCAGCCATGTGCTGGCTTTTTTTTGCGCGCAATTCGGGAAGGCGGTACTGGGCGGGGGCTGGGCTGCCCCCGCCGCGAGGGGTCAGAGCAGGAAGATCGTCGCCAGGCCAAGGAAGATGAAGAAGCCGCCGCTGTCGGTCATGGCGGTAATCATCACACTGGCGCCCATGGCTGGGTCGCGCCCAAGGCGTGCCAGGGTCATGGGGATCAGCACCCCCATCAAGGCCGCCAACAGCAGGTTGAGGGTCATGGCGGCAGTCATGACCACCCCCAGCGACCAGCTGTCGTACAGCAAGTAGGCCACGATCCCGATCACCCCGCCCCACACCACGCCATTGATCAGCGCCACCGCCAATTCCTTGCGCATCAGGCGCGAGGTGTTGCCGGTATTGACCTGGTCGAGCGCCATGGCGCGCACGATCATGGTAATGGTCTGGTTGCCGGAGTTACCGCCAATCCCGGCAACGATTGGCATCAACGCCGCCAGTGCCACCAGCCTTTCGATCGAACCTTCGAACAGCCCGATCACCCGCGAAGCGATGAACGCGGTGATCAGGTTTACGGCCAGCCACGCCCAGCGGTTACGCAGGGAGCGCCAGACCGAGGCAAAAATATCTTCCTCTTCACGCAGACCCGCCATGTTGAGGACTTCGGTTTCACTTTCTTCACGGATCAGGTCGACCATTTCATCGATGGTCAGACGGCCGATCAGCTTGCCGTTCTTGTCGACCACCGGGGCCGAGATCAAGTCGTAACGTTCGAAGGCCTGGGCGGCGTCGTAGGCGTCTTCATCCGGATGAAAACCCACCGGATCGCTGGCCATCACGTCCGCAACCTTCTTCTCCGGGTCGTTGACCAGCAGGCGCTTGATCGGCAGCACGCCCTTGAGAATGCCTTCGTAGTCGACCACGAACAGCTTGTCGGTGTGCCCTGGCAGCTCTTTCAGGCGGCGCAGGTAACGCAGTACCACTTCCAGGCTGACGTCTTCGCGGATGGTGACCATCTCGAAGTCCATCAGGGCGCCGACCTGATCCTCGTCATAGGACAGCGCGGAGCGCACGCGCTCACGCTGCTGGCTGTCGAGGGCTTCCATCAGCTCATGGACAACATCACGGGGCAGTTCGGGGGCCAGGTCGGCCAGTTCGTCGGCGTCCATCTCCCGGGCCGCGGCCAGGAGCTCGTGATCATCCATGTCGGCGATCAGGGTTTCACGGACGGAGTCGGATACTTCGAGCAGGATGTCGCCGTCGCGGTCGGCCTTGACCAACTGCCAGAGGGTCAGTCGATCATCCAGCGGCAAGGCTTCAAGGATATAAGCGACGTCGGCGGAGTGCAGATCATCGAGCTTGCGTTGCAACTCGACGAGGTTTTGCCGATGAACCAGGTTTTCGACGCGGTCGTGGTGCGGACCTTCCTGGCGGTGCGTGAGCTCTTCGACCACGCGCTGGCGCTGCAGCAGCTCAATGACTTGAGCCAGGCGATCCTGCAGGCTTTCTTGTGTTTTCTTTACTTCTACTTCGGTCATAGGCGAACTCCACTCCCAGCAGCGGGGCACGCCGGAAGGATCAATCAGTCAATTCATGATTGGTAAAACGGGGTACTGAGTAACTACTGGGTAAGTCCATGGAGGTGTTCCACAAGCCCCGGCGGGGCTGACGGGCGCAATGATACACCGCCCGCCGCTTTTAACGTCAAAAAACTGGTAAGAACAAGCGCTTGCGCGCCAAAGCTGAGAATTGGCCGCATCTATGAATTGCGACGCTGCCACGCGACTGGAAAACACATGGCGCGGGAAGAAAAGGTTAAATCCTACAAACCCCAGACGGCAAAAAGCCCGCACTAGGCGGGCTTTTTGTTTGTATGGTGCACTCGACAGGATTCGAACCTGTGACCGCTCGGTTCGTAGCCGAGTACTCTATCCAGCTGAGCTACGAGTGCAGATTGTGTTTTTAGACCAGATCACAACTGGTTGTAACCGAATCACCTGCATTGCTGCAACTGACTCTTAAATGGTGCACTCGACAGGATTCGAACCTGTGACCGCTCGGTTCGTAGCCGAGTACTCTATCCAGCTGAGCTACGAGTGCATTTGTTGCCGCGCATTATAGGCCGTTCAATCTCTATGTAAAGCGATTTTTTCGATTAATTTCAACAACTTATCGATAAATCCAGATTGCAACGTACTAAGCAAATAATGGCGGAGAACGGGGGATTCGAACCCCCGACACCCTTTTGAGGTGTACTCCCTTAGCAGGGGAGCGCCTTCGGCCACTCGGCCAGCTCTCCGCAACACGGGGCGTATATTAACCACGTTCATCCCCGTTTGCAAACATAAAAAACGATAAAAATTAAAGGCTTGGTTCTTCGTCCTTCTCTTTCTTGATCCGCAGATAGATTTCCTCGCGGTGAACCGCTACCTCTTTCGGAGCATTTACCCCAATACGCACTTGATTGCCTTTGACGCCGAGCACGGTCACGGTGATTTCTCCATCACCAATAATCAGGCTTTCTGCGCAACGACGAGTCAGAATCAACATACCTTTCACCTCACGCACTTCAGTTCAGGAACAACAGTCTGCAAAAAAAGGCCTTCGACCTACGGCTCATCGGCCATAGCCCTACCAGCTAAGTATTGTCGAGCCCACGCAAAACAACATGCGCCCTACAAAAAAATGAAAGGCGCGGTAAACCGCGCCTTCCTGGCCTTGCATCACTCGCCCTGTCGGGCCGGAGCGTCCAGCTCAAAAGCGGTATGCAGTGCGCGTACAGCCAGTTCCAGGTACTTCTCTTCGATCACCACCGAGACTTTGATTTCCGAGGTGGAGATCATCTGGATGTTGATGCTTTCCTTGGCCAGGGCCTCGAACATGCGGCTGGCAACGCCGGCATGGGAACGCATGCCCACACCCACGATCGACACCTTGGCGATCTTGGTATCGCCGACCACTTCACGCGCGCCAATCCCGCTCGCAGTGTTCTGCAGGATACGCTCGGCCGCTTCGTACTCGTTGCGGTGAACGGTGAAGGTGAAATCGGTGGTGTTATCGTGCGAAACGTTCTGCACGATCATGTCGACTTCAATGTTCGCGCCACTGATCGGGCCGAGGATCTTGAATGCCACGCCCGGGGTGTCTGGCACGCCACGGATCGTCAGCTTGGCTTCATCGCGGTTGAAAGCGATGCCGGAAATGATCGGCTGTTCCATGGATTCCTCTTCATCAATAGTAATGAGGGTGCCCGGACCCTCTTTGAAGCTGTGCAATACGCGCAGCGGAACGTTGTACTTGCCGGCGAATTCAACCGCACGGATCTGCAACACCTTGGAACCGAGGCTGGCCATTTCCAGCATCTCTTCGAAGGTGATCTTGTCCAGGCGCTGGGCCACGGATACCACGCGCGGATCGGTGGTGTAGACGCCATCCACATCGGTGTAGATCTGGCATTCGTCAGCCTTGAGCGCGGCCGCCAGGGCCACACCGGTGGTGTCCGAACCGCCACGCCCGAGGGTGGTGATATTGCCGTGCTCATCGACGCCCTGGAAACCGGCGACGACTACCACACGACCGGCCTTCAGATCAGCGCGAATCTTCTGATCATCGATCTGCAGGATGCGCGCCTTGGTGTGCGCGCTGTCGGTGAGGATACGCACCTGACTGCCAGTGTAGGACACTGCCGGCACACCGCGCTTGTTCAGCGCCATGGCCAGCAGGCCAATGGTCACCTGCTCGCCGGTGGACACGATCACATCCAGCTCACGCGGCAGCGGTTGTTGATCGCCGCTGATAGCCTTGGCCAGTTCGATCAGGCGATTGGTTTCGCCGCTCATGGCCGACAGCACCACGACGAGGTCGTCGCCGGCATCGCGGAATTTCTTAACCTTGTCGGCGACCTGCTCGATTCTTTCGACAGAGCCGACCGAGGTGCCTCCAAATTTCTGTACGATCAAAGCCATTTCTAAGCCGCCTCAGCCCGTAAAGGGGCGCCCAATAAACCAATCTTCCAGCAACCGAGCGAGCCCGCGACTAGACCACGGGCTCATTCACAGCGCCTTAAATGCCAGCCTCGACAAACGGCACGGTCAGGGCCAGGGCCGCGTCCAGGGCACCGGCGTCTACACCACCGCCTTGTGCCATGTCCGGACGACCACCGCCCTTCCCGCCCACTGCCGCAGCGGCTTGTTTCATCAAATCACCGGCTTTGAGTTGGCCAGTCAGGTCTTTGGGTACACCGGCAACCAGAACGACCTTATCCTCATGGACACTGCCGAGCAGGATCACTGCGCGGCCGAGCTTGTTCTTCAACTGATCGACCAAGGCCAACAACGCCTTGCCGTCCTGGCCGTCCAGGCGCGCCGCCAGGACGTTCACGCCCTTGACGTCCTGGGCGGAAGCCGACAGATCGTCGCCTGCCGCGCTGGCCGCCTTGGCCTGCAACTGTTCCAGCTGTTTCTCCAGGGCGCGGTTGCGCTCCAGCACGGCGGACAGTTTGTCGATCAGGTTGTCACGGCTGCCCTTGACCAGGCTGGCCGCTTCCTTGAGTTGCTCTTCGGCCGCATTGAGGTAGGCCAGGGCCGCAGCACCGGTCACCGCTTCAATACGACGCACACCGGACGCCACGCCGCCTTCGCTGATGATTTTCAGCAGGCCGATGTCGCCGGTACGGTTGGCGTGGATCCCACCGCACAGTTCCACCGAGAAGTTGCCGCCCATGCTCAGGACGCGCACGTTGTCGCCGTATTTCTCGCCGAACAGCGCCATGGCGCCCTTGGCCTTGGCGGTCTCGATGTCGGTTTCCTCGGTTTCCACCGGGGTGTTCTTGCGCACCTGGGCGTTGACGATGTCTTCCAGGGCCTTGATCTGCGCAGGCTTGATCGCTTCGAAGTGGCTGAAGTCGAAACGCAGGCGCTGGCTGTCGACCAACGAACCCTTCTGCTGGACGTGCTCGCCCAACACCTGGCGCAGTGCCGCGTGCAGCAAGTGGGTGGCCGAGTGGTTCAGCGCAGTGGCGTGGCGCACGTCGGCGTCCACCTGGGCGTCCACCGGCGAACCGACGATCAGGCTGCCCGACGCCAATACGCCGTGGTGCAGGAACGCGCCGCCGGTCTTGGTGGTATCACGCACATCGAAACGACCGGAAGACGCCTTGAGGAAACCGCAGTCGCCGATCTGGCCACCGGATTCGGCATAGAACGGCGTCCGATCCAGGACCACCACACCGTCATCGCCTTCATTCAGGACGTCAACCGACTGGCCGTCTTTATACAGCGCGATCACTTTGGCCGAACCGTGGGTGGCCTTATAGCCGGTGAACTCGGTGGCCACGTCAACCTTGACCAGGCTGTTGTAGTCCATGCCGAAGGAACTGGCGGAACGGGCGCGCACGCGCTGGGCTTCCATCTCGCGTTCGAAACCTTCCTCGTCGAGGGTCAGGTTGCGCTCACGGGCGATGTCGCCGGTCAGGTCCATCGGGAAACCGTAGGTGTCGTAGAGTTTGAACACCACATCGCCCGGCACCACGCTGCCCTGCAGGCCGGCGAGGTCTTGCTCGAGGATTTTCAGGCCCTGTTCCAGGGTCTTGGCGAACTGCTCTTCTTCGGCCTTGAGCACGCGCTCGATGTGCGCCTGGTTCTGGGTGAGTTCCGGGAAAGCTGCGCCCATCTCGGCGACCAGCGCCGCGACGATCTGGTAGAAGAAGCTGCCGTTGGCGCCCAGCTTGTTACCGTGGCGGCAGGCGCGACGGATGATACGGCGCAGCACGTAGCCGCGGCCTTCATTGGACGGCAGCACGCCGTCGGCAATCAGGAAACCGCAGGAACGGATGTGGTCAGCCACCACTTTGAGCGATGCCTGGTCTTCATTGGCACAACCGATGGCCTTGGCCGCAGCGGCCAGCAGGCTCTGGAACAGGTCGATCTCGTAGTTGGAGTGAACGTGCTGCATCACCGCACTGATCCGCTCCAGGCCCATGCCGGTATCCACCGACGGTGCCGGCAGCGGGTGCAACACGCCATCGGCGGTGCGGTTGAACTGCATGAACACGTTGTTCCAGATCTCGATGTAACGGTCGCCGTCTTCTTCCGGCGAACCCGGTGGGCCGCCCCAGATATCGGCGCCGTGATCGTAGAAAATCTCGGTGCATGGGCCGCACGGGCCGGTGTCGCCCATGGTCCAGAAGTTGTCGGAGGCGTAAGGCGCGCCCTTGTTGTCGCCGATACGCACCATGCGCTCAGGCGGCACGCCGACTTGCTGGGTCCAGATGTCGTAGGCCTCGTCATCGCTGGCGTAGACGGTGACCCAGAGCTTTTCCTTCGGCAGTTTCAGCACGCCAGTGAGGAAGGTCCAGGCGAAGTTGATCGCGTCTTTCTTGAAATAGTCGCCAAAGCTGAAGTTGCCGAGCATTTCGAAAAACGTGTGGTGACGGGCGGTGTAGCCGACGTTTTCCAGGTCGTTGTGCTTGCCACCGGCGCGCACGCATTTCTGGCTGCTGACCGCGCGGGTATAGGCGCGCTTTTCCTGGCCCAGGAAGCAGTCCTTGAACTGGTTCATCCCCGCGTTGGTGAACAGCAGGGTGGGGTCATTGCCTGGGATCAAGGAGCTGGAGGCGACACGGGTGTGGCCTTGCTCTTCGAAGAAGCGAAGGAAGGCTTCACGGATTTCTGCGCTTTTCATTAGGTTCTTCCACGGAGTCTGAGGCCAAAGGCCAGTGCGCAACATCATCAGACGGAGCGACGGCAAAGGGCCGCATTATATCGGCCCTTTGCCGGTGGTACAGCGTGTTTATGTGATAGAAACAGTCAATTAGACAGTCTGCACGGTCATTTCCGAGAAAACTCGACGAATGCCTGCACCACTTGCTCGATCTGCGCACGGCTCACGTCCAGGTGCGTGACCATGCGCAGGCGCGGTGCGGCGCTCAACTTGATGCCGCGCTCGGCGGCAAACGTCTTCAGGGCCTGCGCCCGGTCGCCGAGCTGCACGTAGACCATGTTGGTCTGCACCGGCTCCACCGCATACCCGGCCTTGCGCAGTTCATCCCCCAGCCATTGGGCGTTGGCGTGGTCGTCGGCCAGGCGCTGCACCTGATGGTCAAGGGCGTACAGCCCCGCCGCCGCCAGGGAACCGGCCTGGCGCATGCCGCCGCCGACCATCTTGCGCAAACGCCGCGCCTTGGCGATCAGCGCCGTGGAGCCGCACAACACCGAGCCAATCGGCGCGCCCAGGCCCTTGGACAGGCACACCGACACCGAATCGAAATGCTGGGTGATCTCCCGCGCGTCCACGTCGAGCCTGACCGCCGCGTTGTAGAGCCGCGCGCCGTCCAGGTGCAGGGCCAGGCCATGTTCACGGGTAAACGCACGTGCCCTGGCCAGGTACTCCAGCGGCAGCACCTTGCCCTGCATGGTGTTCTCCAGCGCCAACAGGCGGGTGCGGGCGAAGTGGAAATCATCGGGCTTGATCGCTTCCAGCACCTGATCCAGGTCCAGGGAACCGTCCGCCTGGACTTCCAGTGGTTGCGGCTGGATCGAACCCAACACCGCCGCGCCGCCGCCTTCGTACTTATAGGTGTGGGCCTGCTGACCGACGATGTATTCCTCGCCGCGCTCACAGTGGGCCATCAACGCCAGCAGGTTGCTCATGGTGCCGGTGGGCACGAACAACGCCGCGGCGAACCCCAGGCGCTTGGCCAGTTCGGCCTCCAGGCGGTTGACACTGGGGTCTTCGCCATACACGTCATCGCCGCTGACGGCGCTGGCCATCGCATCGAGCATGCCGGGGGTGGGCTGGGTCACGGTGTCGCTGCGCAGGTCTATCACGGTCATCAAACTGGCCTCTGATGGGTTGGGCGTTTTTTCGTACTGACGATTACTGCGGGTAAAGCCACGGAATATCAAGCCCTATGCTGCGTCAATCGAATATCAATCAAACAAACCGATATAGGCTATCGATACGGCAATCGTGCAGTTTCTGAAAAACCATGTTAAAAACTCTCCGCCGCCAGGGTTCTGGCGGCAACGTTCTCAGGGCGGGGTGCAATTCCCCACCGGCGGTAATTGCGCGCAATGTGCATAGCCCGCGAGCGCTTGGCGCCTCGAACTGCTCCGGCAGGACGGCGACAAGGTCAGCAGACCCGGTGTGATCCCGGGGCCGACGGTCATAGTCCGGATGAAGAGAGAACGGGATTGGCGCAAAAGGGCCGCGCGCTGAGTTCATGCCTGCATGACCCAGCTGTTCGTACCCTTAAATCCCATTCGATTCATAACGCCCTGTTTTTTTCTTAAACAGGAGTCAGAACATGCAACCCACCGCAATCGACAGCAAAAGCAAAAACCATCACGGCGAGCGCGTCGCGTTTATCCAGGCCTGCTGGCACAAGGATATTGTCGACCAATCGCGCAAAGGCTTCCTCAGCGAAATGATCGCCCTGGGTTACCAGGAATCGGACATCGATTTCTTCGAAGTCGGCGGCGCCTTTGAAATGCCCCTGCACGCCAAACTGCTGGCCAAGACCGGCCGTTACGCCGGCATCGTCGCCGCGGCCCTGGTGGTGGACGGCGGCATCTACCGCCATGAATTCGTCGCCCAATCGGTGGTCAGCGGCCTGATGCAGGTTCAGCTGGAAACCGAAGTGCCGGTGTTCTCGGTGTCTCTGACCCCGCACCACTTCCACGCCGGCAGCGAGCACCACGCCTTCTTCCATGATCACTTCGTACACAAAGGCCAGGAAGCGGCGCGTACCTGTGCCGACACCTTGCACAAGGTGCGTGCGATCCGCCGCAGCGAGCCGCGTGCCGTAGCAGTTTAAGCAACACCGCAAAACAAAATGTGGGAGGGGGCTTGCCCCCGATGGCGGTCTGTCAGTTAAAAATTTTCTGACAGTTACACCGCAATCGGGGGCAAGCCCCCTCCCACATTTGGATCCGGTTAAGGCTGAGATCTATGCCAGCCCGGCGTCCGTGGTCGGCACGATCAATATCCCTGCGCGCAAGCCATTCTTCACCTTCGGGTTCGGGAAGATGATGCGCGCGCCCTCCTCCTCGATCACCCAGCGGGTCTTGGCGACGTCTTCGGCGAGCAGATAGCCCTGGGCCAACGGCGAAAAGTTTTCCACGTCCGCCGGCAGGTGCAACAGGAATGCATCGCTGTGCTTGATGACTTCGCGGGACACGGCAAACAGCTGCAGGCCATCCAGGCTGCCGGTGTCCGGCTCGGTGCCTTCGATGATCTGCGTCAGCCGGGTTTCCAGGCGCGACACGTCCACATCCTGGTTCTGCCCGAATGGCCGCGCCTTGCCCAATTCCAGGGTAAAGGCCTCGGCGCCCAGTTGTTCATAGGTAAAGGCGGAGAAGGTGATCGAAGCTTTGTTCTGCAGCAGCACCGCCTGCATACCGGCGGCGCGCAAGCGGGCCAGTTCGTGGCGCGAATGCTGGCGCCCGTCCTTCCACGGGTAGAGGGCGAACTGCTCGACCTTCGAACCGCGAATGGCGGTGTGCAGGTCGTAATGCAGGCGCGAGCGGCCAGGCAGGCTGAAGAAGCTGCGGGCCAATTGTTCCAGCTCGGCGGCGCGCATGGCTTCAGGGCCGATATTTTTTTCGTGACGGCCGTTGAACAGCCGGTTGACGTCCAGTTCGAGGTAACGCTCGCCGCGGCGCATGGCCTCGGGGTTGCCGAACAGGAACAGAATACGGGTGCGGGGTTTGATCTGCCCACGGGCGATGCCATGCAACAGGCGGTCGAGCAGTTCGATCGGCGCGGTCTCGTTGCCGTGGATGCCGGACGACAGCAGCACGTCGCTGCCGTTGTCCCGCGCTTGCGGCGGGCGCACTTCAAGCGCGCCTTCGCTGAGCCAGCGCATCTGCACGCCGTCGACAGTCAGTTGAATTTTTTGCGCCGGTTCACGACCGGCGAGGGTCAGTTCAAGGAGTTTGCCGAGGGCGAGCATAAGCAGCTTCCTTAGTGGTTGCAGCCTGGGCCGTGGACGTGATCGTCGTCATCACCCTCAACGTCGGCCGGTTCCATTTCCAGTTGCAGGCTCATCAGGTTGGTGGCCAGTGGGCGCATCAGCAGGTTGGCGTACTCGGCGTCGCCTTCTTCCACGTCCACACCGATCAGCAGTTGGCCACGGCCGTCGTGCTGAATCCAGACTTCCTTGCCCTGCCAGATCACGGCAACGCGGGTGCAGGAGGTTTGCAGCTGGGTGCCGTCGGTGTCTTCAAGGATCAGTTGCAGGGTATCGGTGCTCATAAATAGCTCTCGGCCGTGTGGCGTTAATTGATCTGGAAAGGATATACCGCGCCCAGTTTAAGGATTTGCGTCAGTTCATCCAATGCCGTCCGGCATTCAAGCAGCAATTGCGGGTCAGCCAGGTCGCTTTCGCGCAGGCTGTCGCGGTAGTGCTTGTCGACCCACTGGGTCAGCGTTTCATACAGCGGCGCGGTCATGATAACCCCTGGGTTCAACGCCGCCAGCTCGGTTTCGTTCAACGCCACGCGCAAACGCAGGCACGCCGGGCCGCCGCCGTTCTGCATGCTTTGCTTGAGGTCGAAGACCTTGACCTCGCGGATCAAACCACCGGCAGCGGTCAGACCTTGCAGATACTGCCAGACACGTGCGTTGGCCCGGCACTCTTCCGGCACGATCAACAGCATCGAGCCGTCGGCGCGGGTCAACAATTGGCTGTTGAACAGGTAGGAACGCACCGCGTCTTCGACGCTGACCTGGGCACGCGGCACGCACACCGACTGGAAGTTGCCGCCCAGTTTGCCCAACTTGGCCTGCAACTCGGCAAGCATCGTCTCGGTGTTGAGGAACGCATCCTCGTGATAGAACAGCATTTCGCCATTGCCCACCGCGATCACGTCGTTATGGAACACGCCGGCATCGATCACCGCCGGGTTCTGCTGGGCGAAGACCACACCAGCTTCCTTCAGGCCGTGCAGGCGGGCAACGGCCTGGGAGGCTTCGAGGGTCTGGCGCGCCGGGTACTTCTGCGGTGTCGGGTAACGGGTGTCGAACGCGCTGCGGCCGAACACGAAAAACTCCACGCCGGCCTCGCCATAGTCACGGCAGAAACGTGTGTGGTTGGCCGCGCCTTCGTCGCCGAACTGCGCCACCGCCGGCAACGCGGCGTGGTGGGCGAAGTGTTTCGCATCGGCAAACATCGCCCCCAATACGCGGCTGGTGGTCGGGTGTTCGATGCTGCGGTGGTATTTGCAGTTGAGGTTGGCGGCGGTGAAATGCACGCGGCCATCCGCCGTGTCGGCGCTCGGGCTGACGGTGGCAGCGTTGGCCACCCACATGCTCGACGCCGAGCAGCTGGCGACCAGCAATGGCATGGCGTGCTTGGCCGCGTGCTGGATGACCTGGGCATCGCTGCCGCTGAAGCCGAGGTTGCGCAAGGCAGCCACGTCCGGGCGTTCCTGCGGTGCCAGCACGCCTTGCACAAAACCCATGTCCATCAGCGCTTTCATTTTCTGCAGGCCCTGCAACGCCGCTTCCTTAGGGTTGGAAGCTTGCTGGCTGTTGCTCTGGGACGCGACGTTGCCGTAGGACAAACCGCCGTAGTTATGGGTCGGCCCCACTAGACCGTCAAAATTGACTTCATAGGATTTCATCGGCGAGGCTCCACGAACATCTGTTTTTATAGGCATCTAATGACTTGAATACACCACCGACCTAATGTGGGAGGGGGCTTGCCCCCGATAGCAGTCTGCCAGTTGATGAATCAGGTGACTGATCCACCGCTATCGGGGGCAAGCCCCCTCCCACCTTTAGATCAGTGTAATGCCGGGGGTGAGTGTGGCTGGCAGCACCAGGCTCGGGGTCTCCAGGGACGCCACCGGGTACGCGCAATAATCCGCTGCGTAATAGGCGCTGGCGCGATGGTTGCCCGAAGCCCCGACACCACCGAACGGCGCGGTACTGGCGGCGCCGGTCAGTTGTTTGTTCCAGTTGACGATCCCGGCGCGGCTTTCCAGCCAGAACTGCTGGTAGCGCGCTTCGGAGTCCGACAACAAACCGGCGGCCAGGCCGTACTGGGTGTTGTTGGCCTCGGCAATCGCCGCGGCGAAATCAGCGTAGCGGATCACCTGCAACAGCGGGCCGAACAGCTCCTCATCGGCGCGCTCGCTCACTTCGGTCACGTCAATGATGCCCGGGGTCAACAACGCGGCCTGAGCCTGCGGCTGGGTCATTTCCAGCAGCGCCACGGCGCCGTTGGCCAACAGCAGTTCCTGGGCGTCCATCAAGGCCTTCGCGGCCGCCAGGGAAATCACCGAGCCCATGAACGGCGCCGGTTGCTGGTCGAACGCACCGACCGCAATCGTCGCGCTGACCGCCACCAGCCGCGCCAGCAGTGCATCGCCCCAGGCGCCTTCGGGCACCAGCAAGCGACGGGCACAGGTGCAACGCTGGCCGGCCGAGATAAACGCCGATTGGATGATGGTGTAGACCGCCGCATCCACGTCGGCCACTTGATCCACCACCAACGGGTTGTTACCGCCCATTTCCAAGGCCAGGATCTTGTCCGGGCGCCCGGAGAACTGCTGGTGCAGGTGGTTGCCGGTGCGGCTGGAGCCGGTGAAGAACAACCCGTCGATACCCGGGTTGGCCGCCAGGGCGATCCCGGTTTCCCGCGCACCTTGCAGCAGGTTCAACACGCCCACCGGCAGGCCGGCTTCGATCCAGCATTGCACGGTCAGCTCGGCGACTTTCGGGGTCAACTCGCTGGGTTTGAACAGCACGGTATTGCCCGCCAGCAACGCCGGGACGATATGCCCATTGGGCAGGTGACCGGGGAAGTTGTAAGGGCCAAACACCGCCACCACGCCGTGGGGCTTGTGGCGCAACACAGCGGTGGCGTCGCCCAGCGGGCCGCTCTTCTCGCCGGTACGCTCGCGGTAGCTTTGCACCGAGATCGCGATCTTGTTGGCCATGCTGGTGACTTCGGTGGCCGATTCCCACAGGGGCTTGCCGGTTTCTTCACCGATGCAGCGGGCGATTTCATCGGCGCGGCTTTTCAAGGTATTGGCGAAGGCTTCGAGCACGCCGATGCGCTCTTCCAACGAGCGCCGGGCCCATGCCGGAAACGCCTGGCGCGCCGCCTGCACGGCGGATTCGACCTGTTCGGCGCTGGCGCCATTGCCGGCCCACAGCACGTGCTGGGTCACCGGGTTGCGCGATTCGAACAGCTCACCCTGGCCAGCCAGCCAGCTACCTGCGATATACAGCGAATTCATTATTTCGACTCCCGAGCAGCAGACAACGGTACGGCACGCACTTGATCGCCCACCACCAGTTGCAGGCGCTTGGCGGTCAACGGATCGACCACCAGTGTGCCTGCCGCCAGGCGGGCCGGTGCGGCGGTGATGCGGCACTCTTCGCGCTTGCGGGTATGGATCAGGAACGGCGTGGCGTCGTCGCCTGGCGTGCCGATGGCCAACACCAGCGACTGGCTGTCGCGCACCGCACGGATCTTGCTGGTCTCACATTCCACCGCTGGGCCGGCGTCGAAAATGTCGACATAGCCCTGGTAGCTGAACCCTTCGCTCTTGAGCATGCTCAGCGCCGGCTCGGTATCCGGGTGAACCTTGCCGATCACGTTGCGCGCATCCTCGGACAGGAAGCAGCTGTACAGCGGAAATTTCGGCATCAACTCGGCGATAAAGGCTTTGTTGCCCACGCCGGTGAGGTAGTCGGCCTGGCTGAATTCCATCTTGAAGAAGTGTCGGCCCAGGCTTTCCCAGAACGGCGAGCGCCCGGCTTCATTGGACACGCCGCGCATCTCGGCGATGATCTTGTTGCCGAACAACTGCGGGAACTCCGCGATAAACAGCAGGCGCGCCTTGGCCAGCATGCGGCCGTTGAGGCCGTTGCGGTAATCGGCGTGCAGGAACAACGAACACAGTTCGGAGTTGCCGGTGAGGTCGTTGGCCAGGAACAGCGTCGGGATCTCACGGTAGATATTCAGCTCCTGGGAGGCGCTGACGGTCAGGCCGACCCGGAAGTTGTACCAGGGCTCGCGCAGGCCGACGGCGCCGGCGATGGCGGAAATCCCCACCACGCGGCCTTCGTCGTTTTCCAGCACGAACAGGTAGTCGGCATCCCCGCGCCCGGCTTCGCCGCGGAAGGTCTTTTCGGCCCAGCCGACCCGGTGGGTCAGGCGCTCTTCGTTGGCCGGCAAGGTGGTCAGGCCGGTGCCAGTGCTGCGCGCCAGATCAATCAGGGCCGGTAAATCGCTGCTGCGTACGGGACGAACGATCATGCTATCTCCTCAGGCGGGCCGCCCGTTCAGGCCACCCGCAAAACTCTGCGTTAAACCGCAACCAAACGCACGCTGGCGCCTTCGCCGACGCCCAGGGCTTCGGCCGCTTCCAGGTCCAGGGTCACCGGTTTGCCGGGCGCATAGTCCAGCTCCAGCAGCACCGCGCGGTAATCCTGCAACTGCGCGTTGCTCACCAGGTACTGGCGGCCGACACCCTTGACCCTCTCGCCGATCTTCACCGGCACCACGCGGCTCTGGGCGATCGAGCGAATGCCCGAGACCCGTGCGTGCAGCGTCGGGCCGCCGTCGAAGATGTCGATGTAGTGATCGGTCTCGAAGCCTTCGCGCATGAGGATGTCGAAGGTGATCTGCGCACGCGGATGCACCTGGCCCATGGCTTCCTGGGCTTCGTCCGGCAGCAGCGGCACGTAGATCGGGTAGTGCGGCATCAGCTCGGCGAGGAACGTGCGGCTTTTCAGTCCGCACAGGCGCTCGGCGGCGGCGTAGTTGAGGTCGAAGAAGTTGCGCCCGATGGCGTCCCAGAACGGCGAATCACCGTTCTCGTCGCTGTAGCCGACAATCTCGGTCACCACCGAGTCGGCGAAGCGCTCGGGATGGCTGGCGACGAACAACAGGCGGCCGCGGGAATTGAGTTCCGACCACGGCGAACCGACCAGCTCCGGCACCACATAGAAGCTGGTGAGCAGGCTGTTGCCGGTGAGGTCGTGGCACTGGGAAAGCACGTGGATCTTGTTGTGGATCTTCAGCTCGCGGGAGGCGTGGACGAAGGTCTCGTTACGGAAGCTGTAGAACGGTTCCGAGTAGCCGGCCGAGGCGACGATGGCCGAGCAGCCGACGAGCTTGCCGGTCTCGGTGTCTTCGAGCACGAAGAAATAGCTTTCTTCACCGTTGAAACTGACCTCGGCAGCGAAGGACGCTTCGCTGGCGGCGATCTTGTCGCTCAGGCGCTCCACATCGTCCGGCAAGGAGGTGACACCAATCGGGCTGTCCGCAGCCAGACGCTGCACCTCGCCCAGATCAGCCATTTGCGCGGGGCGCATCACCAGCATGGTGTCACTCCTTAACTCGAAAAACTCATAGGAAAAAGTACCGGACAGGTCAGGAACAACACATATCCAATGTGGGAGGGGCGGTGCGACGATTCGACTTGCCCCCGATAGCGGTGTATCAGTCACCAGATGTATCAACTGACAGACTGCTATCGGGGGCAAGTCCCCTCCCACATTCGACCCAGTCCGACAGATAAATGTGTATCAGGCTTGGGTCAGTGTTTTAACAGCACGCTCAAAACGGTCCAGGCCTTCATTGATGTCCGCATCCTCCACCACCAGGCTCGGCGCGAAACGCACCACGTCGGGGCCGGCTTGCAGGATCATCAGGTTTTCTTTCTCGGCCGCGTTGAACACGTCCTTGGCCTTGCCTTTCCAGGCGTCGCTCAACACGCAACCGAGCAGCAGGCCGAGGCCGCGCACTTCGCTGAAGATCCCGTATTGTTTGCCGATCTGCTCCAGGCGGGCCTTGAACAGGTCGTGCTTGGCGTTGACGCCGGCCAGCACTTCAGGCGTGTTGATCACATCGATCACCGCCCCCGCCACCGCACACGCCAGCGGGTTGCCGCCGTAGGTGGTGCCGTGGGTGCCGACCACCAAGTGCTTGGCCAAGGCTTCCGTGGTGAGCATCGCGGCAATCGGGAAACCGCCGCCCAGGCTCTTGGCACTGGTGAGAATGTCCGGCACCACACCGTAGTGCTGGTAGGCGAACAGATGGCCGCTGCGGCCCATGCCGGTCTGCACTTCGTCGAACACCAGCAGCGCGTCGTGGGCGTCGCACAGTTCGCGGGCGCCTTGCAGGTAGGCGAGCTCGGCCGGCAGTACGCCACCCTCGCCTTGCACCGGTTCCAGCACCACGGCGCAGGTCTTGTCCGACACGGCAGCTTTCAGCGCGGCCAGGTCATTGAACGGCACATGGGTGATGCCAGTGATCTTCGGCCCGAAGCCGTCGGAGTACTTCGACTGGCCACCGACGTTGACGGTGAACAGGGTACGGCCGTGGAAGCTGTTGAGGGCGGCGATGATCTCGTATTTCTCGCTGCCGAAGCGGTCGAACGCCACGCGACGGGCCAGCTTGAACGCAGCCTCGTTGGCTTCGGCGCCGGAGTTGCAGAAGAACACACGCTCGGCAAAAGTGGCGTCGATCAACTTGTGGGCCAGGCGCAGGGCCGGCTCATTGGTGAAGACGTTGGAGACGTGCCACAGCTTGTGGGCCTGTTCGGTCAACGCACCGACCAGCGCCGGGTGGGCATGGCCCAAAACATTGACCGCGATGCCGCCGGCAAAGTCGATCAGCTCGCGACCCGCCTGGTCCCACACGCGCGAACCTGCGCCGCGCACGGGGATGAATGCGGCAGGTGCGTAATTGGGCACCATGACCTGGTCGAAATCGGCACGTTGCACCGGGGCTTGCTCAACGGACATCGGAGTCTCCTGAAGAGGAACGCCTGCCTGGAACTGGCGGGCGATGCAGGGATTGTAAGGACAGTTTTCAGCGCGGCCTTGCCGCCAAGCGACAACTTCTTATAGCGCCAACCCGCGATTTTGGCGGGTTTACGCCAATGCGACAAATAGCATCGCAATGGCGCAGTTTAAACGCTACCGGGGCACAGCGGCAGGTGGTCGAGCAGGATAGGCGTAACTTGGCCGGCGGTCGGCTATCTATCTACCGCCGGGATCGCGCGGGTGAGATCAACCGCGTTCGGACGGCACCGACGACAACTCGAACGGGCTGCTGCTGCGTCGCTGATTGCGGTCTTCGCGGGGGGTGGCGCCGAAGAAATTGCGGTAGGCGCTGGAGAAGTGCGGCCCCGAGGAGAAGCCGCAGGACAGGCCGATCTGGATGATCGACTTGCTGGTTTGCATCAGCATCTGGCGGGCCTTGTTCAGGCGCAGTTCCAGGTAATACTGGCTGGGGACGCGATTGAGGTATTGCTTGAAGATGCGTTCCAGTTGTCGTCGCGACACGCAGACATGCTGGGCGATTTCGTCGGTGGTCAGCGGTTCCTCGATGTTGGCCTCCATCAACAGCACCGCCTGGGTCAGCTTCGGATGGCTCGAGCCCAGGCGATTTTGCAGAGGGATGCGCTGGCGCTCGCCGCCTTCGCGGATGCGCTCCACCACCAGTTCCTCGGACACCGCACCGGCCAGCTCGGCGCCGTGATCACGGGCCAGCACCGCCAGCAACAGGTCGAGTACCGACATGCCGCCACAGGCGGTCAGGCGATCGCGGTCCCAGTCGAACAGATGGCTGGTGGCGATGACCTTGGGGAAGCGCTCGGCAAAATCGTCCTGCCAGCGCCAATGCACGGCGGCGCGGTAGCCGTCGAGCAGGCCGAGATGAGCCAGCGGGTAGACACCGGCCGACAAGCCGCCGATCACACACCCGGCGCGCACCAGTTGCTTGAGCGCGGTGCTGAGCTGCGAAGCGATCGCGGCGGGCGGTTCGTCGGCCAGCAGGAACAGTTTCTGGAAGCCTTCGAGCTTGCCGGCCCACGGCCCGCCGGGCAGTTGCCAGGCGCCATCGGTCTGCGGTTCGGCCTGCAGAAACGACAGTTCATAGACCACCTCCGGATGCACCCGCTGAGCAACGCGCAAGGCCTCCTCAGCCAGCGCAAGCGTCAGTGCTTTTGTGCTGGGCCAAATCAGGAAACCAATTCGATGGGCAGTCATGGAGGGCTATCCGAAGCAAAAACAGTGAAAGAAGCCGTGGGCCAATGCTAGCCCGTAAACGAACACAAATCTCAAAAACGATGAACATCCAATGTGGGAGGGGCGGTGCGACGATTCGACTTGCCCCCGATAGCGGTGTATCAGTCACCAGATGTATCAACTGACAGACTGCTATCGGGGGCAAGCCCCCTCCCACATAAAAGGAGTGGCTACTTCAAGCTGCCGGAGAGGAACTGCTGAAGCCGCTCGGACTGGGGATTGACCAGCACTTCGCGCGGGTTGCCGCGTTCTTCGACGATGCCTTTGTGCAGGAATACCAGCTGGTTGGACACTTCACGGGCAAAGCCCATTTCGTGGGTCACCACCACCATGGTGCGGCCTTCCTGGGCCAGGTCCTGCATCACTTTCAACACTTCGCCGACCAACTCCGGGTCCAGCGCCGAGGTGGGTTCGTCGAACAGCATCACCTCCGGCTCCATCGCCAGCGCACGGGCAATCGCCACGCGCTGTTGCTCGCCACCGGACATATGGCCGGGGAACGCATCCTTACGATGGCCCACGCCGACTTTGGCCAGGTAGTGCTCGGCCTTTTCCCGCGCGTCCTTTTTCGACATGCCCAACACATGCACCGGGGCTTCCATCACGTTTTCCAGCGCGGTCATGTGCGACCACAGGTTGAAATGCTGGAACACCATGGACAGGCGCGAACGCATGCGTTGCAGCTGTTTCGGGTCGGCGGCGCGCAGGGCGCCGTCTTTGCCGGCCACCAGTTTCAGCTCTTCGTTATTGAGCAGGATCTTGCCGGCGTGGGGCTGCTCCAGCAGGTTGATGCAGCGCAAAAAGGTACTTTTGCCCGAACCGCTGGAACCGATGATGCTGATCACATCACCGGCCGCCGCGGCCAGGGACACGCCTTTGAGCACTTCATGACTGCCATAGCGTTTATGCAGGTCTTGGACTTCAAGCTTGTACATGCGGTCGGTTCTCACAAAAACAGGTGGTCAGTCGTTGAGCAAGCGCCCGTGACGCAGCGCTTCGCGCCCCGCCACCTTGGCCAGCCAGAAACCCGCTTGGGCATAACGTAGCCGTTCAACGGCAAACAGCACCCCCGAAGTGCCGGCGCAGATGATGCTCACGCGGTCTTCCAGAGGGTCGATCACTTCAAAAACCGGCTCGCCGGCGTCCACCCAGTCACCGGCTTTACGCAGGTAACTGATCACGCCAGCGTGGGGTGCAAACAGCAATTCGGTGCCTTCGAAGGGCACGCCTTCGCAGGGTTCGTGACGTGGCGCCGGCCACTCACCTTTAATCAGGCCCTGCTCGGCGAGGAACGCGAGGATGCCTTCGGCGTGGAAGATCGCTTCGTCGCGGCCGGTATCGGCCTGGCCGCCCAGTTCCAGGGTGGTCGCCAGGCACGCCAGCGGAATCTGCGCCTCGGGGAACGCCCGCGACACACGCAGCCAGGGCAGCGAGCAGGCTTCATCGAACGAGCTGCCGCCGGAGTCTTCCGCCAGCAGCCCGACTTTCACGTTCAAATGCGCCGACAGCGACCGCCACTGCGGCCAATGCTGGGGCAGCGCGTACATGTGCAGCGCGGCTTCGGCGTCGCAATGCAGGTCGAGGACGATGTCTGCGCTGCAGGCGTGGCCCAGCAGCACCCGCTGCATGCCTTGCAACTGGCTGGCCGGCGCGGGCAGCGCGTCGAGCGTATCGCGCATCGCCTGGCGGATCACGCGCACGTTGGCATGGGGATCATCGCCGAGCTTGCCGTGCAGTTGTGCGATCAGCGGCTCGCTCAACTCGACGAAATCGCGGTTGAAATTCTTGCCGCTGCCAATCTCGAAACGCCCTTGATGGCTGCCTTGCAACAGCTGGCCCAGGCCCATCGGGTTGGCCACCGGCACCAGCTCGATCACGCCGTTGAGCGCGCCTTGCTGTTCCAGTTCGGTCAGGCGCTTTTTCAGCTCCCACGCGGCACGCATCCCCGGCAGTTCATCGGCGTGCAGGCTGGCCTGGATGTAGGCCTTGCGCTCGCCGCTGCCGAAACGGAACACACTCAGTTGGCGCTCGCAACCCAGGTGGCCCCAGGGCAACAGGTGATCGATACGTTCCATATCAGTGCTTCCGTGGAGCCAGGTAGCTCAGCCAGCGGCGCTCGGCCAACTTGAACAGGCGCACCAGGATGAAGGTCAAGCACAGGTAGAACGCGCCAGCGGTGATATACGCTTCGAACGGCAGGTAGAACTGTGCGTTCACCGTGCGCGCGGCACCGGTGATGTCGATCAGGGTGACGATGGATGCCAGGCTGGTGGTCTGCAGCATCATGATCACTTCGTTGCTGTACTGCGGCAGCGCCCGGCGCAGGGCCGATGGCAGCAGGATGCGGCGGTACAGCTTGTAGCGCGACATACCCATGGCCTTGGCCGCTTCGATCTCGCCGTTGGGGGTGGCCTTGAGGCTCCCGGCGATGATTTCGGCGGTGTAGGCGCTGGTGTTGATCGCAAAGGCCAGGCACGCGCAGAACGTGGCGCTGGACAACAGCGGCCACAGGAAGCTCTCGCGCACCGCCTGGAACTGGGCCAGGCCGTAGTAGATCAAGAACAGCTGCACCAGCATCGGTGTGCCGCGGATCACATAGGTGTAGAGCCAGGCCGCGCCGTTGACGATCGGCTGCTTGGACACCCGCATCAAGCCCAGGGGCAAGGCGGCGAGCAGACCGAAGAACAGCGAAATGGCGAGCAGTTTCAGGGTGGTCAGCAAGCCGCCGAGGTACAGCGGCATGGCGTCCCAGATGACGTTGTAGTCGAAGATCATAGATCAGCCGCCCTTACGCCTACCGAGTAGCGCTTCTCAAGATGACGCAACGCCAGCAACGATACGCTGGTGATCACCAGGTACATCGCCGCCACTGCGAGGAAGAAGGTAAAAGGCTCGCGGGTGGCATCCGCCGCCTGCTTGGCCTTGAACATCATGTCTTGCAGGCCCACCACCGAAATCAGCGCGGTGGCCTTGGTCAGGACCAGCCAGTTGTTGGTAAACCCGGGGATCGCCAGCCGGATCATCTGCGGCACCATCACCCGGAAAAACACCTGGAAAGGGCTCATGCCATACGCCAGGCCGGCTTCGGCCTGACCCTTGGGGATGGCCATGAAGGCGCCGCGGAAGGTTTCCGACAGGTAGGCGCCAAAGATGAAACCCAGGGTGCCGATACCGGCGGCCAAGGGGTTCAAGTCGATATAGTCGTCATAGCCAAGCATCGGCGCGACGCGGTTGAGCAGGTCCTGACCGCCGTAGAAAATCAGCAGGATCAGCACCAGGTCGGGAATCCCACGGATCACCGTGGAGTACAAGTCACCCAGCCAGGCCAACCAGCGCACCGGCGACAGGCGTAACGCGACCCCGATCAGACCCAGAACGATGGCCAAGGCCATGGACGACAAGGCGAGCTGAAGCGTCAACCATGCGCCATCGAGGATGACGGCCCCGTAGCCTTTCAACATGATTCAGGTCCTCGAAAAGGGGGATGAAAAAATGGCGCAAACCTCAGGAATTCTGTTGCTTGCGCCATTCTGGACAGACCGCTGCGACGATTTACTTGGCGTCTGGGCCGTAAATATCGAAGTTGAAGTACTTGTCCTGGATAGCCTTGTACTTGCCGTTGGCACGAATCGCAGTGATCGCAGCGTTGATGCGGTCCAGGTTTTCCTTGTCGCCTTTACGTACCGCGATACCGATGCCATCGCCGAAGTATTTGCTATCGGTAAAGGCCGGGCCGGTGAACGCGTAGCCTTTACCCGCAGCCGTATCGAGGAAACCTTCCTGCAACAGGGTGGCGTCAGCCACGGTGCCGTCGAGGCGACCGGCTTCCACGTCCAGGTAGATTTCGTTCTGCGAGCTGTAAGGAACAACCGTGGCACCTTTAGGCGCCAGTACTTCCTTGGCGAAACGGTCATGGATCGAACCGCGCTGCACGCCGATTTTCTTGCCTTTCAACTCATCCAGGCTGTCGCTGACGGTCGTGCCTTCCTTCAACACCAGGCGCGCCGGGGTCAGGTAGTAGCGGTTGGTGAAGTCCACGGACTTCTTGCGGTCGTCGGTGATGGACATGGACGACAGGATCGCGTCGATCTTGCGCACTTTCAGCGCGGGGATCAGGCCGTCGAACTCTTGCTCGACCCAAGTACACTTGACCTTCATCTCTTCGCACAGAGCGTTGCCGATGTCGTAGTCAAAACCGACGATGTTGCCATCCGGCGCCTTCGAGGCAAACGGAGGGTACGCCGCTTCGATACCAATTTTCAGAGGCTTGCCTTCAGCGAAAGCCTGCATGGACAGCACGGACAGCGCCAGGGCGCCCAACAGCACGAGTTTCTTCATCTTGGGACTCCATCGGTATAGGGCAAAACAGCAGTATGAGCCATGGCCCACGATGCGACTGAGTGAAACCGAATAGCGGTGCTGCGTCCTACGCCGATTCAACAGCGGCGACGACGAGCGAGTGATCGGCATTCTAACGACAGGCCGGAAGCCGATATTTCCTCAATGCGACAACAATTTACAGAAGCACCGAGAAAGCGGTTCCAGCACATTGACAGCCCCTGTTTTTTATGCAGAGACAAAAGATATTAAACCTGTTGATACTGCAAATAGCGGGCCTATTATTCGCAAACCCTTCTAGCACGGCAAGTGTGGCGTTTAATCTAATACTGGGAGCTGTCTAAAACGCGGCTTTTCGGTGCAAACCCGTAGCACTTTGCCTCATGTTCGGGCGAAGGGTTACACATTTGCGCCGCTCGGTAACATTCAGAAACGTCCTCTGCGATAAACCGATATTTATTGGACTGCGGGTTGTGTAGACCCATGTGGGAGGGGGCTTGCCCCCGATGGCGGTGGATCAGTCACTGATCAGTTGGCTGAAGACCGCTATCGGGGGCAAGCCCCCTCCCACATGGGATCTTCAGTGGCTTTGAGAGACCACAAACATGGGATCTTCAGTGGTTTTGAGAGACCACAAAAAAGCCCCACCCGGCTCACGCCGAATGGGGCTCTGTCCCACCTACCCGTCTTACGCGACGTTCATGGTCTTGTGGGTCTCAATCAAATGCGCCACCACACTTGGGTCGGCCAGGGTGGAGATATCGCCCAAGCCATCGTACTCAGCCGTGGCAATCTTGCGCAGGATACGTCGCATGATTTTGCCCGACCGCGTCTTCGGCAAGCCCGGTGCCCACTGGATCACGTCCGGCGAAGCGATCGGCCCGATTTCCTTGCGCACCCAGTTCTTCAGTTCCAGGCGCAGCGCTTCGGTCGGCTCTTCACCATTTTTCAGGGTGACATACACATAGATGCCCTGGCCTTTGATGTCGTGCGGCACACCCACCACCGCCGCTTCGGCGACTTTCGGGTGGGCGACCATGGCGCTTTCGATCTCGGCGGTCCCCATACGGTGGCCGGACACGTTCAACACGTCATCCACACGGCCGGTGATCCACCAGTAGCCATCTTCATCGCGACGGGCGCCGTCACCGGTGAAGTACATGCCCCGGAAGGTCTTGAAGTAGGTATCGACGAAACGGTCATGGTCGCCGTACAGGGTACGGGCCTGGCCTGGCCACGAATCGAGGATCACCAGGTTGCCTTCGGCAGGGCCTTCGATGATGTTGCCCAGGTTATCCACCAAGGCCGGCACCACACCGAAGAACGGCCGTGCCGCCGAACCTGGCTTGAGCGCATGGGCGCCCGGCAGCGGGCTCATCAGGGTGGCGCCGGTCTCGGTCTGCCACCAGGTATCGACGATCGGGCAACGGGATTGGCCGACGTTCTTGTAGTACCAGTCCCACGCTTCCGGGTTGATCGGCTCACCCACCGAACCCAGTAGGCGCAAGCTGCTGCCATCAACGCCTTCGCAGGCGGCGGTGCCGGAAGCCATCATCGCGCGGATCGCCGTCGGCGCGGTGTAGAGAACATTGACCTTGTGCTTGTCGACGATCTTGCCCACCCGAGTGATGTCCGGGTAGTTAGGCACGCCTTCGAACATCAGCGTGGTCGCGCCATTGGCCAGTGGCCCGTAGACGATATAGGTATGGCCGGTGATCCAGCCGACGTCGGCGGTACACCAGAAGATTTCACCCGGGCGGTAGTCGAATACGCGCTCATGGGTCAGGGCCGCATACAACAAGTAGCCGCCAGTGGTGTGCTGCACGCCTTTAGGCTTGCCGGTGGAGCCGGAGGTATAAAGGATGAACAGCGCTTCTTCAGCGCCCATCTCTTTCGGCGCGCACACGGTGCCCGCCACTTTCATCAGGTCTTCGTACCAGATGTCACGATGCTGGTTCCACTTGATGCTGCCACTGGTGCGCTTGCACACGATGACTTTCTGGACGCTGTTGGTTTCCGGGTTGGTCAGAGCGTCGTCGACGTTGGCCTTCAACGGAATCTTCTTACCGGCGCGCACACCTTCGTCGGCGGTGATCACCACTTTCGACTTACAGTCGATGATGCGACCGGCCAAGGCCTCCGGCGAGAAGCCGCCAAACACCACCGAGTGGATCGCACCGATGCGGGCACAGGCCAGCATGGCGACCGCAGCTTCGGGGATCATCGGCATATAAATAGTCACCACGTCGCCGCGGTGTATGTCCTGACCACGCAGGGCGTTGGCGAACTTGCAGACTTGTTCGTGCAACTCGCGGTAGGTGATGGTGCGGCTGTCGGCAGGGTCATCGCCCTCCCAGATGATCGCCGCCTGGTCGCCGCGCTCGGCGAGGTGACGGTCCAGGCAGTTGTAGGAAACGTTCAAGGTGCCATCGGCAAACCACTTGATGTCGACATGGTGATCGTCGAATGAGGTCTGCTTCACCGTGGTGAAAGGCTTGATCCAGTCAAGACGCTTGGCTTGCTCACGCCAGAAACCATCGGGGTTGACCACCGACTGCTGGTACATGGCCTTGTAGGTCGCCTCGTCAGTCAGCGTGTTGGCTACTGTTTCGGGGCGAACGGGGTACAGGGAAGCCGCACTCATCTTTCTTACCTCGGTGAAATAGTTGTTTTTGTATGACCCCAGTTGTAGCCGGGGTCAGCCTATAGAACCATTCGACGATGGTAGTAACAAGACCCTACAAATTGCCCTGTTATCTCCTTCCCCCCTCTAGCCCGTAGCCTACGGCGCTTGGCGGACACGTAAAAAAACCTGCGAGGGGGGATTATTACAAAAACCACCAATAGTGTTTATCAAAAGCACGGGTATATGAATATAACCCGCAGGCCTAAAATCGACTCCGCCAACAAGGCAACCAGATTAACAACGTAACAGCCCCCACGAAGGCACGTTAATCCGAAGTAAACACCCCTAAGTTACACACGAGGCCTCCAAAGGGCCCCGTGACCCCTTTCGCACTGAAGAAGGTAAAAAGAGAAATGAAAGCTTTATTAGTTATGGCCCTCAGCAGCTTGTGCGCCACCGCCGCCCTGGCCGAGGAAGCCCCGACTGACGTAGCCGGCCAGAACGCTCCGATTGTTGAAGACTACACCTACAGCACTCACCTGGACGTCGCCAAAGTAGTCTCCATGAGCACCATTCCAGATGTATGCGAAGTCGTACCGGTAAAAATGGAATATGAAGACTCCAAAGGTCAGCGCCACATTCTTAACTACCATGTGATGGGTAACGGTTGCTCTAACGGATAACAACTTCGTTAGTTCACATTGACCGTGATCTTATTCGCCGCAAGAAATTGTTCTTGCGGCCAAAAACCCGCCTCCCGCTCCCCCGCTCAAAAAACCTCGCCAGCCCCCGCAATAAATAGCCCACCGTCCGTCAAAAAAATCCTCCTGCACCAACCCCCTGTAAACCCTCGCTCTGGCTCGAATACCAGGCGTTTTGTCAGCAATCCGAGCGCATCTGCCACAACACAAAGCCGTTTTTTTCCCTATAATGCGCGGGTAAATCGGGCCTGCAATATCCCTTTACACTGGGATGAAGAGCCGACCTGAGGCCTCCGCAGGAGCATGCATCTATCGCTCCGCCCCTCAAGCCTCACGCAGAGCACCCGTTCACCCCATTGCGTTTAATGCCTGCGCTAGCTGTTGCAACAAACGATTCCTTAAGATCCACCGCGGCCCGAGGGCCGTGTGAACCCCCAACCATCCGGTTTCACACGGGCACCTTCGAGCCCTCACGCAGGAGACGACACGTCATGCTGAGCTGGGACGAATTCGACAAAGAAGAAGACGGCGAAGTCGCCGTCAAAGGCGCCAACGCCGGCCACGCCACCGAAGCCAACATGGACCGCCTCGACGGTGCCGGCGCCGCTGCCGCCATCGAAGCCCGCGCCGTCACCGCCAACGACTCCGCCGCGATCATCCGCGCCAAGGCT